>JAIQEX010000107.1 GCA_020073615.1 Terriglobia bacterium | reverse complement strand
ACCGCTCCAAGCCCAGGTATCGCCGCGCCGTGGTCGGGTCCATCCCCGCTTTCGACGCTGCAATCTCTTGATTCTTCTCTGTGTTCGACAACTTTCTGAGCCTCCTCACCTGCTCGTCCGTGACCATCCCTTGGCGCTCGGTGAGCGCGATTCTCGATGGTCACATTAGTTGTCGTCGAGCGGGAGTTTTAATTGTCGTCAGCCGGGAGTTCTAATTGTCGCCGAACACGGTGGATTCTACGGCGTCCAGGAATACCCGCCTGGCGTTCTGAACGGTATCAAGTTTTTCAGTGTTGCGTGTCCGCTTTGGCATACTCCAAGCGTGGCACGGATTGCGCAAGTGCGTCAAGAGGAGGGAATTTCAAATGGACCCACTACCGGAAAAACGGTGACAGGCAACGCTGTCCACGGGCCGCAAACGGCGCGGCTTGGGACAGCGATGCCAGCCACCGTTTAGCGGTTCAGCAAGGCGGCCAGCAGGGCGGCGCAGCCGAGGAACGTGCCGAAGGGCAACTCGTAGGTGGCCGGGTCTTTGCCGGTCGCCTTGATGTAGGCGTAGCCCAGAATGGAACCGGCGATGGAGCCGGCGATCATGGTGAGCAGCGCGCCGCCCAGTCCCAGGAAAGCGCCCACCATGGCCACCAGCTTGACATCGCCCAGGCCCAATCCTTCGCGGTGGCGCAGCTTGAGATAGAGCCACCCGCCGCCCCATAGGAACAGCGCGGGCAGGAGCGCGCCCACGGCCGCGCCCGCCAGCGAACGGGCCCAGCCCTCGGGCAAGGTCACACCCAGGAGCCAGAGCAGCGTCTGCGAATAGGGGTCGCGCAGGGGGACGAAAACGGCGAAGGCCAGTCCGGCGAGCAGGCCGCCGAGGGTGAGCTCGTCGGGCAGGATCAGCTCCTCGAGGTCGGTAAAGACGAGGGCCACGAGCATGGCGGTGAAGACGCACATCTGGAGGGCGGCGAGGGTGGCTCCCAGAGTCAGCACGAAATAGAAGAAGAGCAGCCCGGTAGCCAGCTCGACCACCGGATAGCGCAGCGAAATGCGGGCTCCGCACTGGCGGCACTGGCCGCCCAGGACGGCGTAGCTGACGAGCGGGACGTTGTCGTACCAGGCGATGGTCTTTTGGCACGCGGGGCAATGGGAGCGCGGCTTCACCACCGACAGGTCGCGCGGCCAGCGGTAAATGCACACGTTGAGAAAGCTGCCGATGAGCAGGCCGAAGACGAACGCGAGAAGCGCTTCGATCACGAGAGCACCTGGCGGTAAACTTCCATGGTACGGCGGACCATGTGGCCGACGGTGAAGCGCTCGGCGACGGTCTGGCGGGCGGCGGCGCCGAGGCGGCGGGCGAGCGGCGCGTCGTCGAGCAGCTCGCGGATGGCGGCGGCGATGGCCTGGGGCGTGTTGTCCACCAGCAGGCCGGTTTCGCGATGGCGGACGATCTCGGGGAGGCCGCCTACTTTGCTGGCCACCACGGGCACGCCGGCCGACATGGCCAGGAGCGCGCCCGAGCCGAGGCCCTCGCTGTGCGTGATGTAGACGAAGACCGCGGCGTGCCGGAGGTCTTGCTCGAGATCGGTGGAGAATGCGAGGGGGACGCCGGCGAGCCGCGCGGCTTCGAGAGCGAGGGGCGATCCCTTGCGTGGATCGGCTTCATGGGCGGGGGCCACCACAGCGGCGCCCTGCGCGGGCGCGAGCAGGGGCACGCCGTCGTAGACCACTTCGATTTTCGAGGCGGGGATGCCGCGCGCGAGCAGCGTCTGCCGCGCGAATTCGGAGACGGCGATGAACTTGGCGGGGCGATCGTACTTTAGGCGGGCAGGCCAGCGGCCTACTCCACCGAAGGCGACACGGCGCGCGACTACCAGACGGGCGCCGGGAACCAGGGCGGCGAGCGTGTGGCTGCGCGAATCGTGGGCATGCACCAGGCCGTGACCGCGCGCCAGCAGCAGGACGCGGGCGAGCGAGAGCGGCGCGACACTGCAGCCCCGCTGGCGTGCGGCAGTGAACAGCGGGCCATCGCGGCGGGCGAGCAGGGTGGACTCGACGCCTTCGGCGGCCAGGCCCTCGATCAACCGGAGCACCTGCCACTGGCCGCCGCGCATCTCCCGGCCGCTATCGAGGTGGAGGATGCGCATCAGCTCATGTTTCTCGCTTTGGAGTACTTCAGGAAGGTGTAAAAGGCGGCCATCTGGGCGATGGTGAGGCCCTCGGCGCCATCGAGGAAGCCGCGCTGGAAAAAATAAGTCTTCACAAAAGCGAAGGCGGGATCGAAGATGAGGCGCGACAACGGGACCTTGACCTGGCGCGCGGCCAGTTCCTGCGCGGCGAGCGTGGTGTAGCGGTCGAGGGTCTTGAGGTGCTCGGAAAGCGAGTCGCAGGTGAAGTGCAGGATGTTACTTTCCAGGTGCCCCAGGCGGCCGGAGACGGCGACGCTCTCATGGACGAAATCGCCGCTCCATTTGGCATGGCGGCGGTCGTAGAGGCGCACCTTGCGGTCGGGATACCAGCCGGAGTGCAGGATCCAGCGGCCCAGGTAGCGGGCCAGGCGGGGCATGGTGTAGGCGTCGTAAGCGGGGCCGCTCTTCTTGAGGTTCCAGATTTCGGCTTCGAGGGCTTCGCTGAGCGCCTCGTCGGCATCGAGCGAGAGAATCCAATCGTGCGCGGCCTGTTCGGCGGCCCAGTTCTTCTGGCCGGCGAAGCCGCGCCACCCGGCCTCGCAGACGCGGGCGCCCAGGTTTTGGGCGAGCTCGACGGTGCGGTCCACCGAGCCGCTGTCGACGATCAGGATTTCGTCCACCGAGCGCAGGCTCTCGATGGCGCGCGCGATATTGCGCTCCTCGTCGAGGGTGATGATGGTGGCGGTGATCTTCATGCGGGAAAGCTCGCTACGCTCGCGGGGCCAGGGGCCGGGGGCTGGGGGCTGGGGGAAGGTGCGGCCCTTCGGGCCGGCCTAGATATCACCACTGCGGCCCTGCGGGCCGGTATAGACATCAACACTGCGGCCCTAGAGTCCGCCGGAGCTGAACGGAGCATAGATGAAGCAGAGCAGGAAGACGGCCAGAGCGATCCAGCCGAGCTTGCGGCGGCCGTCGCCGAGGCCGGCGGCATCCACGATCACCGGGTGGCGGCGCCCGATGAGCAGCAGCACGATTGCCCAAAAAGCCCAGCCGGCCCAGAGAAAGCCCAGGGGCAGCATGAGCACGCACAGCAGCTTGGAGACCGTGCGGTGGCGTTGGGGAAAGAACGCATAGAGGATGTGGCCGCCATCGAGTTGTCCGATGGGGAGCAGATTCATGGCGGTGGCGAACATGCCGACCCAGGCGGCGCGCGCCACCGGGTGGAGGTAGATATCGGCGGCGCGCGCGCCGGGAAAGATGGCGCGCTCCAGCAGCCATTGCAGGCCGGGCACGCCGAACTGCAGGCTGGACTGGTGGGCGATGCCGGGGATCACCTTGGAAAACGCCAGGCCCACGGCGAGCGCGGGCAGCAGGAACACAAATCCGGCCAAAGGACCCGAGATGCCGATATCGAACAGGGCCCGTTTGGAGTAGATGGGCGAACGCACGCGGATGAACGCGCCGAAGGTCCCCAGGAAGGGCGAGGGAAGGAAGTAGGGCAGGCTGGAATCCACGCGGTGGTAGACGGCGGCCAGATAGTGGCCGAACTCGTGCGCCAGCAGAATGGACAACAGGGTGAGCGAGAAGGGCAGGCCCTGGAGGATGGTGGCGGGGTGGCGCCAGAACCAGCCGTAGAGGGTGAAGGTGCGGTCGATGTCGAAGGGCAGGTTGCGGTTGAAATCGTCCTGCATGGCGGCGCCGACGATGGTAGTAGTCAGCAGAGTCAGCGCAAACAACAGAGAGTAAAGCCAATACCGCTCGTGCCGGCGGGCTGGGGCGAGGACATAGGGAGTTCCCCTACCGTTTTCGGCAAAGTACGGGTACGGCGCGGGCGATAGATCCTGAGAGGACACGATTCCAAGGGCCGCGTAGCGGTCTACTGCAGCGTTTGTAACTCCTTGCCGGGCTTGAAGCGCACGGCTTTTCCGGGAGGGATGGAAACTTCCGCGCCGGTGCGCGGGTTCCGCCCGATCCCCGTTTTGCGGGGCTTTACGTTGAACACGCCGAAGCCGCGCAGTTCGATGCGGTCGCCCTGCTCGAGCGCCTTCTTCATGGACTCAAAGACGGTCTCCACCGCCATTTCGGCTTTCGTCTTGGTGATGCCGGTCCGGTTCACAACTTCGTTAATGATATCGAGCTTGATCAACGCAGCCTCCTCCTAGTCCGGGCACGGGGCGAGCTTGCAATTCCCGCATCAGTTCAACCACATGATAGGATTGAATTTATACTCATGTCAAGCGACCGGTCCCGGAGCCGCATGGCGCCGGTGACGAGCGAACAGTTCCGGCGGGCCTGCGGACGCTTCGCCACGGGGGTGGCCATCGCCACGGTGCTCGATGGCGAGGGGTTACCGCACGGCCTCACGGTGAGCTCGTTTGCCGCAGTATCGCTGGAGCCGCCGCTGGTGCTCATCTGCCTGGGCCATGCGGTGACCATGATCGAGGTCTTCCGTTCCGCGGCGCACTTCGGAATCAACGTGTTAGGCGAAAGCCAGCGGCCCCTGGCGGAGCTGTTCGCACGCAAGGGATGCGACCGCTTCGAGGGCCTCGAGTGGGATCGCGGCGAAACCGGCGTGCCGTTGATCCCGCGCGCGCTGGCGGCCATCGAGTGCGCGGTCCGCGCGCGTCACACGGCGGGAGACCACGACATTCTGGTGGGCGAGATGGTGCGCATGCGGGTAGCGGAAGGCGCGCCGCTGGTGCATTTTGCGAGCCGCTACCGGCGCCTGGCGCTAGACTGAAGAGCTATGGGCAACCCTCTCCGGTATCTTCACGATCAGATCGAACAGTGGCACAACGAGGGCACTTACCAGAAGCTGCGCATTCTGCAATCGGAGTCGGCGGCGGAGTCGCGTTTCGACGGCAGGCAGGTCATCAATCTGGCGTCCAACAATTATCTGGGGCTGACCACGCATCCCAAGCTGCGGGAAGCGGCGCTCGAAGCGGTGCGGCGGTATGGCGTGGGCTCGGGCGCGGTGCGGACGATATCGGGGACGATGAGCCTGCACATGCAACTGGAGGAGCGCATCGCGGCCTTCAAGAATGTGGAGGCGTGCGTGGTATTCCAATCGGGCTTCGCGGCCAACGCGGGCACGGTGGCGGCGATCCTGAACGCGGACGACCACATCGTCTCCGACGAGCTGAACCACGCCAGCATCATCGACGGGTGCCGGCTGTCGCGGGCCAAGATCCACGTGTTCGCGCATAAGGACGTGGCGGCGGCGGAGAAGACGCTGGCGGAGCTGGAGCGCGAGCCGGGCCGCAAGCTACTGATTTCCGACGGAGTGTTCTCCATGGACGGCGACATAGGCCCGCTGCCCGGGCTGGTGGCGGCCGCGGAGAAGCACAACGCCATCATGATGGTGGACGACGCGCACTCCTCGGGCGTGCTGGGGCGCAACGGGCGCGGCACCATCGACCACTTCGGCCTCGACGGGCGGGTGCACGTGCAGGTTGGCACGCTATCCAAGGCCATAGGAGTACTGGGCGGATACGTCTGCGGCAGCCGGGACCTGATCGAGTTCCTGTATCATCGCGCGCGGCCGTTTCTGTTTTCGACCTCGCATCCGCCGGCGGTGGCGGCGGCGTGCATCGCCGCCTTCGACGTGCTGGAGGAGGAGCCGGAGCGCATCCAGGCGCTGTGGGACAACAGCAAATACTTCAAGCAGGGTCTCACCGCGGCGGGCTTCAACACGGGGATCAGCGAAACGCCCATCACGCCGGTGATTGTGGGCGAAGCGAAGCTGGCGCACGAGCTTTCGCGCGCGCTGTTCGAGGAAGGCGTGCTGGCGACGGGGATCGGCTTCCCGACGGTGGCCAAGGGCAAGGCGCGGGTGCGGACCATCGTCAGCGCGACGCACACCAGGCCGGAGTTGGACAGGGCGCTGGAGGCATTCGGGAAAGTGGGGAAGCGGCTGGGGATTTTGGGGTAGGGGGCGTAGCGGCGTGCTAGCTGACCAGGTCGCGAATCTCGCTGTTTGCATCCCAGGCACATTCGGCTCGCAGTTGGTCCGTCAATGCCCCTCGTTCTGATAACCGAGTGACAGCCCGCTTCCGGCAAACCGAGCACGGCCCCTTTTCGTACAGTGATCGCATCATCGGTACCTCGGTCTCTTCATCCGGATGCCGTTCCCAGAAATCGATCAGGTCCATGCCAAGGGAGTGAAGCGTTTCGCGATCTTCTTCCTCCTGGAACCAGCGCAGAATGATTCTGTGGTCCCCATCTTCGTAGTTCTGCGCCACCAGGTCAACGGCACTTCCCCGCCACCTGGCCCGGGTATCGTTCATCCGGAATGCAAGCGCCCTTACTGCCGGGTGAGATACATTGGTCAGGGCCTTCACCGCAGCGAATCCTACTCGATCTTGTTCAATTTCTGCAAGAGCCAGGAGCGCGTTCACGTCCAGTGGAAAACGCCTCCGGGCAAAGATCCGCAGGTGTGCCAGTTGGTGTTTGGAATCCTTTGCCGCAAGCAACCCTTTCGCCGCCAATTCCAGTTCTTCATCGCTAGCCCGCTCGCCCCATTTCCAGAGTAAGTATGGCTTGTTCGTAGGCAAATCATTCAATAACTGCTGGTATTTCAGCGAAGGGACTTCCGGGGGTCGGTACGGAGCGCCGGTGGGATGCCGACTCGAGTCTGCGGCAAACAAGCGGTACTTTTCAATAGCGGAGTTCGTGGCTCCGGCGTCGCGCAAGGCGTCCCACGTTGATTGCTCACCACAGATCTCCAGGCTCTGACTCAACAGGTAGCCTTCGTCTACCTCTTCTGGTTTCACCATGAGCAAGGCACCGATTTTCTCAGCTACGAACAGAAGCCCCTTGATGCCGTCCATTTTGAGAAAATCAATGCCAATGAGCTCACCCATCCTCGGCCCCGGTGCGTAGCTTGCATACATCGCTTGCCTGGCAACTTCGTTTCCATCGAAGGCCAGGCACGCCGCAAAGTGAAACCGCTGGGCCGCATCCCAATCATCACCGCTTCCTGCCAGCGACTTCAGGACTTCGGCGTAGTAGAAGTTCTTGTCGGGAAGGCAACCGACGAGGTCATACATATACATACCGCGGGTACCCTCACACTGGATGTCGTACGAGTAGCAGTGCAGGCAAGCGTCCAAAATCACTTCGCGGAACTCACGCAAATCGTGGAGCCGGGCGTAAAGAATCGCCCGCCCTAATCCCAATCGCAGGACGTCTTGGAACTGAGTCTGGTCCACTCCCGACATCATCTCAGTTTGCGGAGTTGGTTGCAGTTGGGATGAAATGGGCCTGGATCAGCGTCGCGGCGGCATCCCTTCGGTTCCGGGACCGGATCGCCAAATTCCTTCGCCGTATCGATCCAGATTCGAATCAAATCCTGGGCGTTGCCGATAGCATCCTCTTGCGTCGCGCCATGCGCGGCACATCCCGGAAGTTCAGGCACTTCGGCGACGAAGGCCCCGTCTTCTTCGCTCCAGTAGATGATGACTTCGTATTTGATCATTCTCTGGCACCGAGCCGGGCACTTAAGATTATAGCCCGGACCTGCTTGACTTGGTATGGCTTCGCATGGGACCCGTCTCTCTGTAAGTTGATTTGTTCTTCCACGCCACTCTTCCGGAACAAATGGTGGCTGCCGCACTCACTTCTCGAAACCCAGACTGTCGAGCAAATGAATCAGGTCGTCAAACCGGATGGCAGCATCGGCGGTCCCGCTGAGGACCCGACGAAGGATCTTGTCCGCTCCCACCAAGGTATTCTACAGGCCGCCTTCAACGGCTGGCCGGGGATTCCCCGCGCATCCCCGCGAACAGCGCTCCGTTTTCCCGCAGAATCCGCTCCGTAATGGCCGGGGCGGGATCGGTGTTCTCCACGCGGCGCTCGAAGCTGCCGCCCAGCAGTACCCCCTCGCGCCGCGGAAACATGTAGGTGCCGCCGGGGCCGATGGTCATGTAATCCACCTCCGGCAGCGGCAGCAGGAATGCGAGCTGGCCTTTGACGGGCGCCAGCTCGGTATCGCCGAACAGCGCCCGCGCTCCCAGCCCGGTGCAGTTGAAGGTCAAATTCTCGGGGAGCGCCGTCAGCGCCGCGGCATCGCCGAATTCGCGAATCGCGATCCGGGCCAAGGGCAAGGCGCGGGTGCGGACCATCGTCAGCGCGACGCACACAAAGCCGGAGCTGGACAGGGCGCTGGAGGCGTTCGGGAAGGTGGGGAAGCGGCTGGGGATTTTGGGGTGAAACTGCCTGGATCAAATCCGGCTATGGAATTGCCACGATCTGACCGGGCTCAATCGTTTCCAGTCCGCAAGATCGCATCCACCAGGGGCAGGAGGTCTTCGATCTGATTGGTTCGGGAACGGATCAGAATGATGGAGATCTTCCACGAAGCGGGACGCTGTTGGTGAGGTATCCCCTGGTCGACCGTCAGCAGGACGTCGTAGTTTGCAACTTGAGCAGCCTGTAGCAGCTCGCCATTCTTCTTGCCTTTGAACCCCGCCCATTGAACGGTGTGGGCATCATGGCTGGGAAAGCTATGCCGAAAATCGAGTGGCAGGCACTCGTCCAGCAGAATCTTCATGCGATTCTGGCGAGCAGCGAGTCCTTAGCTTCCTCAAGCGCCTGCACTGCCATCTCACGGGTGACTGTGGGAAACTGCAGAAGGAATTCACCCAGAGAATGGCCGCCCTCGAGGTAGTCGATCAGGTTCTTGAAGGGAACACGCGTGCCTCGAAAACAGGGTGTTCCGTTCATCACATCCGGGTCGATCACGATCACGCGTTCCAACATTGGCGTTTTTCTATTGTATCCTGGGTGCCACAACTCTCGATTCCCCCCGACAATGGGCTTCCCAAATTGCTAATCACCTTCGGCGCAGCGGTCAGGCCAGGATGAGGCGGCGTCCCTTGGGCTCGGGGACCGGATCGCCGAATTCCTTCGCCGTGTCGATCCAGAGCCGAATCGCGTCCTGGGCGTTGCCGAGAGCCTCCTTTTGCGCCGCGCCATGCGCGGCACATCCGGGAAGTTCGGGCACTTCGGCGATGAAGGCCCCGTCTTCTTCGCTCCAGTAGATGATGACTTCGTATTTGATCACCGGACACCACCGGCCGGGGATTCCCCTCGCATGCCCGCGAACAGGGCTCCGTTTTCCCGCAGAATGCGCTCCGTGATGGCCGGGTCGGGATCGGTGTTCTCCACGCCGCGCTCGAAGCTGCCGCCCAGCAGTACCCCGTCGCGCTGCGGAAACATGTAGGTGCCGCCGGGGCCGATGGTCATGTAATCCACCTCCGGCTGCGGCAGCAGGACTGCGAGCTGGCCTTTGACGGGCGTGAGCTCGGTATCGCCGAACAGCGCGCGCGCTCCCAGCCCGGTGCAGTTGAAGATCAGATTCTCGGGGAGCGCCATCAGGGCCGCGGCATCGCCGAATTCGCGAATCGCGATGCGGCCGCCGTTCAGCAGGAAGTCCCGCATCAGGGCATTGAGGTATATGGCGGGCTCGATCAGCATGGTATATCGCCGCTGCGCATACGGCACGTCGAAAGGGTGTTCGCCAGAGGCAAGCTGCTTAGTCTCCGGATAGAGCGCCTCGATGTCGCCGGCGGGACTCTCCGCCGGGGGCGGCGCGATGGCGTCGTGGCGCGACAGCCGGTACAGCGGCAGCCAGCGAACGCCATACGCATCTCCCGCCAGCGACTGGTAGCGCCGGAAGGCGAAGCGGGCCGCCTCCGCGAACTGCCGGCGGAATTCCGGCGTGACGCGCGGCAGATCGAACACCGAGACCGGCTCCCACAAGCCTCCGGCCACGTTCGACGTGGTATCGGGCGGGGCCGCTTTGGCATAGATCACCGGGTTGTACCCGCGCTGCTGGAGGAGGCGCGCCGTCGACAGGCCGACCACCCCGCAGCCGATCACGGCGCAGTCCCGCAACCCGCTCTTCGCCCCCTCGGCGACGGCCAGTTGCGCCGTACCCCAGGAGAGCGTAATGCCCGCGCCGCCGTGCCCGTAGTTGTGAATGACGACCTTGTCGCCGGCCTTCTCGCCGCGCACCACAAACCCCGAGGGGCGGAAGGGCCGCAGCCCGGCGATGGTGCGGATGACGCGATCGGGCGCTACGCGGACTCGCGCCAGCCGCGGGATGCTCTCCGGCGCCCGCGGAGGTATCGCCGCCGGGTTTCTGCGGCCCGCACACCCCGGAAGGAGCAGAGCGGATGCGGCCAGGAATCCCCGGCGTGAGATGGGCATATGGCGATTATAGAGTGCACGCCGGAGCACTGGAGTCCGTCGATATATTGAGGCCTGAAAATCCAATGTTACTTGCCGCAACAGGCCCGGAAGCGCATACTGCCAATGAGGAGTGTCTCATGCGAAAAGCCGTCCTCGCGTTGGCTGTTCTCGTTCTTCTCTCACCCTGCGCCCTGGCACAGGACCCGCTCGAAATACTGAAGAAGGTCGCGGCAACTTATTCCGCCCTTCCCAAGACAACCTACGATTTCGAACTGGTGGAAGTCCGGGAGGACCTGGGTACTTACCATCATCAGTCGGAGGAGCGCATGCGGATCGCGGGCGCCTTTGGCAGTTACCGCCAGGAGACGATCCCGTCCGGGGTCTTGTACGTGTCCGATGGGCAGGTCCGGTGGACATACAACCCCGACCGGAACGAATACTCGAAGTTTCCGACCAACCCGGCCGCGGGCCACGCCTCTGCGCTAAGCCAATTCGAAACTGCCGCCGCCAGCGTGAAAAGCGCGCGCGTGCTGCGCCAGGAAACCCTGGAGCTTGCCTCCGGTCCGGTGGCGTGCCAGGTGATCGAAGTCGAAGGGAAATCTGCTAACGCTAACGACCGGATACAGTATTCGCCCAGCACCTACTGGATCGATACCAGCCGGAACCTGGTGCTGAAGCAGAGCTACCGGCTCACGATTACGGACGCCGACAGGCCGAGACCATCGGAGAGCATCACGACCACTACCTTCCTCAAAGCCACCGTCGGCCAGCCCGTGGAGGAGTCCCTGCTTCACTTCATACCGCCGGCCGATGCCGTTCAAGTGGAGCGGATGACCTTCGGCCCAAAGTCCCCGTTGGCCGGCAAGGACGCCCCGGATTTCGCGTTGCAGGGCGTGGACGGGCAGGCGATCACGCGGGCGAATTTGCGTGGCAGCGTGGTGCTCCTACAGTTCGATCCGACCGCGAACGATGACGATGCGCGGTTTCGCCTGGAAATGACCTACCGGTCGCTCAAGGGCAACGGCCTGACGGCAATCTACATCCTGCCGCAACGAAACCAGCCCGTTACCGGCAACCCGGGGTACTCGGTCCCGGTCGCAACCGATCCCGGCGGCAAAGCGGCGAAGGCGTTCGGGATTGGCTACAAGGGCACGGTCCTGATCGACCGGCTGGGGAAGATCGCCTACGCCAACACCTCTTCCGGGGATGCGGTGGAACTCGTCTTCGCGCTGCAGAAAGCCGGGGTCTGGTAAGTCTCCGCCCCCAGCCCCGAGCCCCCAGCCGCCGCCGCTTGCATTTCCATCCAAAAGGTCCGATTATAGAAAGTGTGGCATTGTCACACACCACCACTCCACCGAGGTGTCCATGAGTACCGAGAACATCACCGCCATTCTCCAGGAGCATCCCTTCACCAAGGGCTTTTGGCCCGATCACATCGCCCGCCTGGCCGCCATGGCCAGCGAAACGCACTTCGTGCCGGGAGAGTTGATCTTCCATGAGGGCGATCATTCCAGCTTCTTCTACCTGCTGATCTCCGGCAATGTGGCGCTGGAAGTCGTCTCCCCGGGACATCCCGTCCGGGTGGCCACCCTGGTGGCGGGCGAGGTGCTGGGATGGTCGTCGGTGACCGGCGATAACGGCAAGCAGTTTCAGGCGCGGGCGCTCGAAGAGGTCCACGCGCTGGCGTTTGACGGCGCCCGCCTGGGCCATGCCTGCCAGGAGGATTACGTCTTCGGATTCTGGTTCATGCGCGCCATCCTCACGGTCATGACGGAGCGTCTGCACGCCATCCGGGTGCAGTTGCTCGACGCCTACACGCCGGTGGGAGTGAGCCACAATTAGCCACTCGGGAGAGGTGCTATGAATATCGGGGTCATTCGGGAACGAGGCGCGTTCGACCGCCGCGTCGGGCTCACGCCGGCGGTGGTGCGGCGGCTGGCCGGCGCGGGCCATACGGTTTGGGTCGAAACCGGCGCGGGCGATGGCGCCATGTTCCGCGACACGGAGTACCTGCGCGCGGGCGCCCAGATCGCCTACTCGCCGGCCGAGGTGCTGCAGCGCGCCGAACTGGTGGCCAAGGTCGCGCGGCCTACCGCGCAGGAGCTGAGTCTGTGCCGCCCGCGCATGGCGTTGATGGCCTTCTACCACATGGCGGTGGCCGACCGCGGTCTGCTGGAGGCCCTGGCGGAGCGGTGCCTGACGGCGATCGGCTCGGAGATCGTCCAACTGGACAACGGCCGGCTGCCGGTGCTGGCCGCTATCAGCGAGATCGCCGGACAGATGACCGTGCCGATTGCCGCGCATCTGCTGCGCTCCAGCTCCGGCGGCCGCGGCATCCTGCTCGGGGGCACGCCGGGAGTCCCGCCCGCCCGTCTGGTCATCCTGGGCGCGGGAGCGGTCGGCTCGGCGGCGGCGCGCACGGCGGTGGCCAGCGGCGCCCGCGTCACGGCGTTCGATGTGCAGCCCAGCCGGCTGCGCCGCATCATGGAGCACGTGCGCGGCGTCGAGACCTGTCTGGCCGACGAGGAAGCGATCGCCGAAGCCGTGGCCGGCGCCGATGTAGTGGTCGGCGCGGTCCTGGTGGCCGGCACCCGCTCGCCGCATGTGGTCACGCGCGCCATGGTCGAGAACATGAAGCCGGGTGCGGCCATCATCGACGTTTCCATCGACCAGGGCGGCTGCGTGGAAACCAGCCGGCCCACGACCATCGCCGAGCCAACTTTCGTGTACCACGGCGTGACCCATTTCTGCGTGCCCAACTTCACTGCCGATCTGGGCCGCTCCTCCAGCGTGGCCATCGCCCAGGCGATGCTGCCCTACCTGCTCAAACTCGCCGAGCACGGCGCCGATGCGGCCATCGCCGAATGCCCCGATCTGCAGCGCGGCGTCTATACGCTCGAAGGGAGGCGCCCATGACCGACAACTACCGTTCCCGCATCACTACCGCCGACGAGGCGCTGGCCGTGGTCCAATCCGGCCAGCGCGTTTACATCCATAACGGTTGCGCCGAGCCCGTCGATCTGGTCCAGGCCCTCACCCGCCGCGGTCCCGCGCTGCGCGATGTGGAGATCACCCACCTGGCTACCATGGGCATCGCCGACTACAGTTTGCCGGAATACGAAGGCCACTTCCGCACCAACGCGCTGTTCATCGGCGGCAACGTGCGCCGCGCGGTGCAGGAGGGCCGCGCCGATTACACGCCTATTTTCCTCAGCGAAATGGAAGACCTGTTCCGTTCCGGAGCCCTCCCCATCGATGTGGCCCTGCTGCAATGCACCCCGCCCGATTCCTACGGCTACATGAGTCTCGGCCCGTCCGTCGATCTTTCCATCACCGCGGCCCAATGCGCCGGTCACGTCATCGTGGAAATCAACGACCAGATGCCGCATACCCTGGGCGATGCGTTTCTGCACGTCAGCCGCGTGAATGCGTTCATCGAGACCTCCCACCCGCTTTCCGAATACCCGCGGCACCCGGTCACGGAGCAGCACCGCGGTATCGCCCGCAATATCGCCAGCCTGATTCCCGACGGCGCCACTATTCAGACCGGCATCGGCGGCATCCCCGATGCCACGCTCGCCCTGCTGGGCAACCATAAGGACCTGGGAATTCATTCCGAAATGATCCCCGATGGCGTCATTGAGCTGATCAAGGCCGGCGTCATCAACGGCGAGCGCAAGACCCTGCACCCCAACAAGGTGATCACCGCATTTGTGCTCGGTACTAAGCCGCTGTTCGATTTCCTCGACAACAACCCCATTTTCGAGTTCCACCCCTCGGCCTATTGCAACGATCCGTTCGTGATCGCGCAGAACCACCGCATGGTGGCCATCAACGCGGCCATCGAGGTCGATCTCACCGGGCAGGTGTGCTCCGATTCCATGGGGCAGGCCATGTACAGCGGCATCGGCGGGCAGGTCGATTTTCTGCGCGGCGCCGCGCGCGCCAAAGGCGGCGTGCCCATCATCGCGCTGCCCTCCACCGCCAAGAACGGCGCCGTATCGCGCATCGTTCCCCGGCTGCAGCCCGGCGCCGGGGTAGTGACTTCCCGCGGCGACGTGCACTACGTGGTTACCGAACACGGCGTCGCCTACCTCCACGGCAAGACGCTGCGCCAGCGCGTGGAAGCGCTCATCACCATCGCCGATCCGCAGTTTCGCGCCGAACTGGAGGAGTTCGCCGTGAACACCAAACTGCTGGGCGCCCACCGCTCCACCGTGCCCGTGTAGGCGCGCCGGCGGCCCCAGCGGTTCACCGGTGAACACATAGCCAGGCGAGCCGCTCAGTAGTTGTTCGACGTCGTGGACGCCCCTGCGCCCTTCACGTATTTGTCGAACCAGGTAAGCTTTTCCCAATTCACGTGCTCGATGGTTTCCTTCCCGCGGTATCCGTGAGCTTCGAACGGAAGGAACACCAGCCGGACAATGCCGCCGTTGCCGCGCACCGCTTCGTACATGCGCTCGGACTGGATGGGGAACGTTCCGCTGTTGTCGTCCGCTTCACCGTGGATCAACAGCAGCGGCGCTTTGATCTTATCGGCGTACATGAAGGGCGACATCTTGAGGTACACCTCCGGCGCCTGCCAGAGCGTGCGGCGCTCGCTCTGGAAACCGAAGGGGGTGAGCGTGCGGTTGGGAGCGCCGCTTTCCGCGATGCCCGCCTTGAACAGGTCCGAGTGCGCCAACAGCGTATCGGTCATGAACGCGCCGTAGCTGTGGCCGCCCACGCCGACGCGCGCGCGGTCGGTGACGCCCATCTCAACGGCCTTATCGATGGCCGCCTTGGCGTCGCCCACCACTTGCTCGACGAACGTGTTGTTCACCGTGTCCGGGTCGCCCACAATCGGCATGGCGGTGTTGTCCAGTACGGCGTATCCGTCCAGCACGAAGAATAACTGGGAGTACCCCGCGATCTCCGTGAAGCGCTTGGTGGAGCCGCTCACCTGGCCGGCCGTGGCGGCATCGTTGTACTCGTAAGGATAAGCCCATACCAGGGTCGGCAGCTTCGTTCCGGGCTTGTAATCGGACGGCAGATAGAGCGTGAACGAAAGGTCCACGCCATCGGCCCGTTTGTATTTCACCAGCTCCTTATGGATGCCGCGAACGGAGGGCTGCGGGTCGGGAAACCTGGTCACCGCGGTGGGAGAACCGCCCGGCGTCCGCACGTAATAGTTGGGCGGCTCGGTGGGGCTCTCGCGGCGCGTCAGGAACCTCCCGGCATGATCGTCCAGCAGCGCTACCACGCTCTCGAAATGGTCGTCGTCCGAGCGGAACAGGTTCTCGGTCTGCTTGGTGGCCAGGTTGAAGCGGTCCAGGAACGGGTGATCGCCCGTGGGCGACGCGCCGGCGCCATTAAGGAAAATATTGTCGCCGTCCTGGAGGATCGCCGTCGCGCCGTTGGGCATCGCTTTTCCGATGGGAGTGCCGGGGTCGTGATAGCGGTCCTGCTGGTTGCGGCTCCAGATCAAACGCGCATCGCCCGGCTTGTCGAGATCGGTCAGAAAGGTCCGCACGATACGCGTCTTGCGCTCGGAATCCGATACCAGCGCCATGCCGCCCTTGGCGAACAGTTGCATCCCGCCGAACCGCTGTTGGGTCTTGAAGACTTCCCGCGGCTCGCCCGTGAACGGCGCCGCCAAAGCCAGGATGCGGTCGCGATAGGGGACGCTGTTCTTCAGGTCGCCGCCATCGAGCGCCTCCACCCACAGCAGCGTGGCGGGCTCGTTGAGCCGCCATTGAATATTGCGCGGCCCGGTCATCACGCCGTTGATGGGCACCTTGTCTTCGAGCGGCACGCTGGCCACTTTATGCACCATCTTGCCGGTGAGATCCCACACCTCCACGTCCTTGGGAAACGACCGGTACGCGTGCAGGTAGGAGAACGGCTTGTGGATGGTGGTTACCAGCAGATCCTTGCCGCCCGGCGACACGCGCGCCGATTCGATGATGCCCGGCTTGCCCACCAGCGTCACCTTGCCGGAGGCCGCATCCACGGTGGCAAGCTGCGCGGTGGCGTAGTAAACGAACAGGTCTTCGTCGTGCGGATTCTGCAGCATGTCCTCCAGCGTCGCCTGCGGTGCTCCGCCGCCCAGGCTCTCCTGAACGGTCGGCCCCGCGGGCACGGCGGGCAGCACGGGGGGCGCGCCGCGGTTCGGCTTGACCAGCGACACCAGCAGCGTCTTGTTGTCCGGCATCCACTGCACGTCGCCCCCGCCACCACCGCCGCGTCCGCCGCCACCGCCCCCCATCACGCCGTTCAGCCGCACGCCCTCGACCCTATGCGTCTTGCCAGCGGTATCGCCGATCCAGAGCTCGATGCCGTTCGCCGCCGTGGTGTTGGTGAAGACGAAGCGGGCGCCGTCCGGGCTCCAGCGCGGGCCGCTCAACCTGGCGTTGGGCGGCGTCTGCACGGGGATCTCCGTGCCCTCGGGAATCTTCCGCAGGGTTAACGAGGAGTTGAAGGTCGCATTGTGCAGCCCGTTGGTCTTGGGGTTGATGCGGATGCCCGCGATCCGGAGCATGGGTTCCGCCAGCTCCGCAATGGGCGGGTAGCGCACCGGCCGGCCTTCGGTGGCGTAGGCGCGCGTAGGGCTGAGCGATAGCACCGGTGTGGTGGGGGCGTTCATCACATCCAGAACGGCCTTGGGCGGTTTGCGGTACGGCTCCGCGCCAAAACCGGCCAGAGCCGCGAGCAAAAGCAGAAAAGGAACCTTTGTAGCTGGTTTCATAGGGACAACAAAGATGCTATGGAAATGCGCGGCCGAAGTCAACGGCACCTGAACAGTGGCAACCGGCGTGCATTCCCCAACACGTTGGAGGCTAAGATCGATGAAGAGCCAGGCGCTTCTGCTCACAGCACTTGCATTCTTTAGTACAACTGCCGTCCGCGCGCAAGATCCCGCGGCGAATCGCGAAACCGTGCCCATTTATAAGGTCACCGTAATAGAACGCACGGTCAAGGCGGTAAATTATCAATACCGCGGCGGGCCCACGCAAATCGATTTTCGCGGCACCGTCCTGCTGCCCATGGCCAAAGGCCAGGCGGTGGTCGAATCCAAGGCCGGGCGCACGGAGTTGGACGCGAAGTTCGAACACGTGGAGCCGCCCACGAAATACGGCAATGAATACCTGACCTACGTACTGTGGGCGATCACGCCCGAAGGTCACGCCAAGAATCTGGGCGAGGTGCTGGCCAACGGCGGCGACCATGCCAGCATGCGCGTCACCACGGATCTGCAAGCTTTCGGCCTCATCGTCACCGCCGAGCCGTATTCCGCGGTGCGCCAGCCGAGCAACGTGGTGGTGATGGAAAACGAGATTCGGCCGGACACCATCGGCAAGATCGAACAGGTCAATGCCAAGTACGAACTTTTGCCGCGGGGCAGTTACACGTACACGGTTCCCATCTATACGCGGTCGGCGGAAAGCGAGGCGCGCAAACTGCCCATGGACCGCTACGAGGCGCTGCTCGAGGTTTACCAGGCGCAGAATGCGATGCAGATCGCGCAATCGGCGGGCGCCGACCGCTACGCCGCCGACACCTTCTCCCGGGCGTCGCAGTTGCTGCGCAACGCGCAGGATCTGCAGGCCCGCAATGCCGGCCGGAGCGCCATTGTGACCACGGCGCGCGAGGCGGCGCAAACCGCTGAAGACGCGCGCATGATCGCGCAGCAGCACAAGCACGACGAGGAACTGGCCCAGGCTCGCGGCGAGGCTGCCCGCGAGCGCGAGCGGCGCATCGCGGCTGAAGCCAATGCCAATCGGGCGCAGCAGGAGGCGTCGGCGGACCGCGAACAACTGGACGGCGCGCGCACAGCCCGCGAGCGCGCCGAGGCCGAAGCCAGTGCCTACCGGACGCCGCCGCCACCGCCGCCGGCGGTGGTCGTGCAATCTACGCCTGCCCCGCGCGACGACTCCCGGAAGACGGCGTTGCGCGCGAGCCTGCTGCAGCAGTTCGGCGCGACGCTGGCCACGCGCGATACGCCGCGCGGCCTGGTGATCACCGTTCCTGACGCCGATTTTCGCGGCACGGCTCTGAATCCGGCCTTTTCCGGCGCAGCGGCGCGCATCGCTACCAGCATTGCGGCCTATCCCGGGCTGGCGGTGCAGGTGGACGGCCATACGGACAACGCGGGAAGCGCGGCGTCCGATGAGCAGTTCTCGTATCAGCGCGCCGTGGCGGTACGCGATGCGCTGGTGCGCGCGGGCATCCCGGTCAACGCCATTTATGCGCGCGGCCTGGGCAGCACGCGTCCGGTGGTGGCCAACACCTCGGCGGCGGGCCGCCAGCAAAACCGCCGCGTCGAAATCACGGTTTCCGGAGACCCCATCGGCACACTGCCCTATTGGGACAAGACCTACTCGATCGTGCCGCAGCGCTGATGGCGCATTGACTTGTCCGCCGGTAACGCGCTATTTTTGCAACTGGAGCCCCACCCAGGCGCGGTAGCCAAGTGGTAAGGCTAAGGTCTGCAAAACCTTTATCCGTGGGTTCGATTCCCACCCGCGCCTCCAAATTTTTCAACGTAAGTATTATTGAATTCTGTGGTTTACAGGGACCGCTTCGTTTGCGCTGATTTGCTCTGTCTTGGCGTTTTCAGCGGTTCCATTTGACCCAGATTTGACCCGATTTTTCTCCGCCTCGACAAGCCGGCTCATTTGCGCCCGCCGGTGTTCCCGCGAAACGTGGACGTACCGCATCACCGTGCGCAAATTTGCATGGCCCAAGATGGCGGCGAGCGCGACCACGTCGCCTCCGGTGGCCTCCGCGAACCTGGTGGCGAATGTGTGGCGCAAATCGTAAATCACGAACGCCCGGCCCGAAGCCTCCAGGACCCTCTTGTGCCCGTTCTCGATATCAGACAGTGGCGTACCTCGTCTCCGTCCGTTGAACAGAAAGCCTTCGGCTCCCGCTGCCATGCAGCGCTTCTCCATGATGCCAACCGACTCTGGCGTCAGATCCAAGACACGGCGCGCGGCTCTGGACTTGCCGCTGGCAATCAACCACTCAGCGCGGGGAAGGTCCACCTGCTCTACGCGGGCCACCATCACCTCGGACGGCCGCGGTCCTTGCGAGACAGCCGGCCCACATCGTGCAGATTGTCGTAACATTGAGCCGCGCGCCGCTTTGCCGCCACGGCGCCGCCCTTCGCCGTGCGGCTTCCGCGCGTAGCTGAGCCGCCAATCGCGTGCACGTCTCGAAGTACAGCATTTCTTCCGCTGGCGTGAGCACGTGCATCCGAACGGCATCAGCATCGCTCGGCATCTTCACCCGCTGGACCGGATTTGTGGAGCACCAGTTGTGGTCCATGCCGTACCTGAAAAGTGGCGACAGCGCGTGTAGATCGTGCCGTAGCGTGATTTCCTTGACTCCCTGTCCGGTCTGGTCGCAGGCTTTGCAGCCGTCGCCGGAGCACTCGGGGCAGAGCCGGCGCCAGCTCATGTAATCCTGCACCTGACCGACCGTAATCGTGTGGAGCGGTCGAAGCCTGAAGTACAGCTTCAGGCTCGTCATGCTCACGCGCAGCCGCTTCCAGGTTTCTTTCTTGTCACGATGTTCACCCTTGGCCCATTCGATGAACTGATCCGTAGCGTCGGTGAACGGCTTTGGTTGGATCTTCAACTGATCCGGCCGTCCCCCACTGATCAACTTCCGCGCTTCAACTCCCGCCAGCAGTGCGGCGTTCCGATTGCGTTCGGTGGCGGCCAATCCGGTGTCTGCCGTCAGGTTCTTCCGGCCGAAGAACCGGTAATGCCAGTTGCCGCCGCGCTTTCGCAGGCTCATTGGGTTCCCTCCGATTGCCGTCTATCCAGGCTTCCAGATCCTCGATCCTGTATCGAATGATTTGGGTGTGGCTACTTTAGGACGACGCGCAACTGGCTCAGATTCAGTCATTTCGCCCGAAAGAGGGGGGTGTCGGAGCAGCGGAAAAAGGCGGGATATGAGAATATTCCAGGGTTTAGCCGCGGAAGCTTAGCCGGAGTGCATCAAGAAACGCGTGTCCGAGGACCGATTCTGCTGACTTCCGGACATCCACGCTGAGTTTTGGTCGCCATCGCGCTGGAACAATTCTACAAGGAAATGTTTGAGATTGAAACCACAAAGACAGTCTGGCCGACCCGACGTTGTCTGCTATGCCCGACCCGCTCTTTCGATGGCAGGAGCGCGGGCAATGAACTGGTCTCGGTATCATGGCTGGTCGAGCGGTCTGCATCATGACCGAATCCGCTAGCCGTTCCAATGGTTCGAAGCCGATGCGGCCGAGGATCGGATTGTTTCCAGCAGCAGACCGTCGTCCTAAAGTAGCCACACCCGAATGATTTTACCGCCGAGCTTGTACCAAGGTGGGCCGCATCCGCGGCAGCGCCATGTGTCCAATGTGGCCACCGCGACGCCAATGAGCGCCGAGACCTCCTCAACCGACAGCAACGCAGGCGCACTCCGGGCGCCGGTATCAGAGGCCGCAGCCAATGTTGCTGTCTTCATAATGAACCACCGAACTACGTGAAGGGCCTCACGCGAACGGGGTTTGCTCCAGTTGGTCGAACAGTTCCATGCGCACCCGATAGAGTCGAGACTTCGTCAGGATGCAGAAGCCCGGCGCCGTTCTGATCGCCTCGTCGAAGGTCAATTTCCTCTCACGCATGCGTGTCGGTCATGGCTTGCCCGCCCGTCACCACCGAGTGGACGAACACGGTACGCCCGTGGGCCCTGAGGAAATCGAGGATCTCATTCTCCAGGATGTAGTTCCACAGCACGTACAAGGCAATGGAAATTGCCCTTTATCACAACTTGGGACGACTCCCCGAACCAGAATCACCCCACAAATTCTGCTGAGGAGGCGCATGTAGAAACGGTATCCCGGCTCGTTCTTCGCCTTGCGATACAGTTTGATCTGAAGTTCCCGGATCTTGCTCGGTGTTGTTAGACTCATCGTCAGTCACCGCTCCTTGGCTCCTTCACAAACACACCAGAAGTAAGGGCCCTTCCCTCCACCGGTATTACCCGGCCTCATTGGTCGTATGGCCCTTTCCGACTCCCAGACTGGCCGCCGCCCTTTCTGGCAGCGTTCGGAGGCGCGACCCTCCAGCCAATCCCGAGCCTCCCCCACTGACCCAGATCGCCTTCCCTACATGCCGTGCTCACTACCCCGGTGGACCGGATCAGGTGCTCGTTGGTTGCCGAGTTGCGCGTTCCAGCGCCGGGTTCTTCCCTGTCCGTGCAGCCTTCCCCGTTTCTCAGGCGGGTCGGCATCCACATCTTCACTTTCGAGGCCTGCTCAAGCTTCACACGCGTTACGGCCTGCAAGGTTGCTCACCCACCTTTCGTGGGCTTTATCGCGAGGCTCCGCCCTAGCCGGTTTCCCGGCTCGGACGCTCGCAAGCTACCAAGTTCAACCAACAACCTCCTTGGGTGGCTCCTTCCCCCACTGGTGATCTGCGCCTTTGGGGCGCGCTGAGAAAAGCGGGTTAGTGGCGGCGACCGATGGGGCCATTATGGCGGGACCAGTGGGGGCCACGCCGCCAACACTCGATGGCAGTGAATGGACCTGGCTGTCTTGTTCCAGCAGTGGTGTGAGAACGACAGAATGGCCCAACACAAACAGCCGCGCCGCAGCGCTGAGTCGCTTTCGGCGAGGAGTTGGCACGCCGGGAAAAGGCGAGAGCACGGACTCGTCTGGGAAAAACCGAACTGGCTGCGAAAAAAAGATCACAACTTAGGCCCGCGCTGGGGCACAGAGACCAACTCCGAAACTTTCCGAAAGATTTTCCTTGACTCCAATGAGCATTTCGGAAATCATGATCTAGTGATCGCACTCCCAACCACAGTTCTCACGCGCTACCGGCAGACCTTTCAGTTGCCCCAGGGCAACTAAAGTTGCCGCACGGCAACCATGCCGGGCATGCGACGCGGGCCGCTGTTGGCTCCGGCTTCTGAGCGCCCAGTCAAAGTCCATCGCGTAACCACACTGCTGGTCCCTTTTCGCCCGCCATAATGGCCCCCTTTTTCGCCGCCACCGACAAATTCCTTTGTCCGTCGTCTCAGAAAATCGGATCGCTCGCTGGGCCATGCGGGAACGCCTCTCAATTTGTAAGGGGATGGTGGAGGCGGTTTGGGACGGCGGAAATCGCAAATCAGGGGCGCATCGCAAACGGGATGCAGGCCCACCGAAACGCATCCCGCCCGATCCACAACCGCAGCAACAAAAAGACCGCCAAGAAACCCAAGAACGCATCCCGACCTTATGTTCCACGACCGGGTTTTGGGCTGCCTGGGAGTGGTCTTTGCTGTCGGTGGATGTTGCAATCTGTTGCACTTGGTTTACAAACTGTTGCCCACCCTCGCGCGGGGCGAAAACGGTTGCAGGCTGTTCACAAACTGTTTGCAGACGGTTGCACATCGCAAAAAAAACACGCGATTCGCTGTCCCGACCGCTCCTCGCCATTTCCTTTGTAAGTGAGGAAGCAATTCAGGTGACGTCGATGGACACTACTCCACAGCCGCACCGAAGAAAGTCAAGATCGGACTTGGTCCACTTGCGCTCCCTCTCTTTGACCCAGCCTGGGACCAAGATCGGGCAAGTGATCTGGGCCTGGGCGGAGATTGAGGCCGGCTTGGCCGCCGGCATGAAGCTCAAGGAGGTCTGGGAGGCGGCAACACGCGATGGAATGGAGATGTCATACGCGCAATTCCGCGTCTACATTTCTAGTCTCCGGCGGCGCCGCCAACGATCCATCGCGCGTGATCCGCAACCGCGAGCCGCACCGGCAACTGGCGAGCGCAGGCTGCCAGCTCCGCCGCCGCCCGATCCGTTCACCAATCTGCGGGAGCAGCGGGAGAAGAAGGACCAATCGGGCTTCGAATACGATCCGTTCTCAATTAACGGCTCTCCGCAGGAATTGGTGAAACCCGTGTTTTCATTGAGTTTCCGGGATTGGGCTGTTGGAGTTCGTTTCGGCTCGGCGGCTTGGAAAGTGAGTCGCCGGCCCTGTTCACCGGCTTTCCGCACTGCTTGAGACTTATCGCCGCCGCCATCCCAAGAGTGTCCCGTTCCCTTCGTCCTGGGGCGTCCCCCGATGCGAGCCGGTGAGCGCCAAGGGCCGACGTTCGGGCTGAGGTAACGCCATTGTTTACCATGCTGGAGTCGTGTAAAGCCGGGCATTGAAACGGATGGGGCTGGACAAATCGGACGAGTCGTGCCATTCTAGCCCTACCTTCGCAGCGAAGGCAGGTGAATCCCGGTCTAAGGGCCTCAATCATGTATGAACGGGACGGGTTATCATACATGAAAGAAGTGTTGGCATCCAGCGGTTTAATTCGAATGCTGTAACAGCTCGGCGCTGTGAGGTGGTCAACTCCGGCGCAATCATCACCGTCGCGCGGCGCCCTGGCCCGCGTGTCGTCGTGCGCACCAGTGTTGCGTGTATCTCGGCCAGATCGCCCATCATCGC
>JAIQEX010000106.1 GCA_020073615.1 Terriglobia bacterium | reverse complement strand
AGTTGGCGAGGGGAGGCCACTTCAGTCATCGCTTGAGATACTTCGAAGCCGGCGTGGCGGGCGGAGCGCCGCCTGAGCGTCGCAAAAAACTCATACTGCCAGCACGTTGGGATGCCATCGCCGGGCCCGCTCACCTCTCGGCATAATACACGTTGCAGACGTGTATGTCGTTTTTGGGCTTCGCCACTGTAAATTCCTGGTTGAGAACTCCACTCCGGTTACCTGGGCACACGCGATGAGAAATCCAGGTTAGGACAAATCCCAACTGGCTGTAAAAAGGCGCCTTGCCACGAGCGCAGAACAGTTGCACATCACGAAGGCGCCCTTGCCGGCAGCGTTCAAACAATCGCCGCATAATGCTGCTCCCCAGACCCTGCGCCCGATACTCAGGGCTGACAATGACGTCGACGATTAGAGCGTGAAATATGCCGTCTGAGATGACCCTGCCTGCTGCCCCCAGTCTGTCCTGGTCATAGGCGCCAATCAAATACCAACTGTGCCGGAGCGCGTTGTGAAGGTCCTCGGCAGTCAGATGATATTCGCAATTCCAGCCTGTAGTTTCGAACAGTGCGAGATATTCGTCGGCATTGGGCAGGGCCTCGCGAAAATCCAATCCAAGAGTATTCTCCATGTTGGCCGCTCGGTTCCTTAACATAGCAGCCCCCACATTTCGAGGGCGCCGTGTGCGGCACCGTCACTTCCAGATCCATTCGTGCGCCATCACCCGGCCGGCAGACGATCGACTCCCGTTCCCGCGTGCTGCTGTGCCGCACGTCGTCGACGCGCACCTCACGCGACAAGCTCAGCACGCGCCATGCGACTCTCTCCCCCCATCGCCACCCGCAATTCGATCCCGCCCGCGACGTTCTCGACGTGAACGACCGCCGCCATTATCGGAACCGCCAGGACCAATAGCGTCGCTGTCTTCACGATTACCTGCACCGACTAGCGCGGCATGAGCGGGTAGCTCATGGAACGGATGATCCTTGGCAGACGGCTGGCGCGACTGCAGCCACCGAACGACGAAGGCCCGACGCGAGAACTCACAGTGGCGTCCCTGACCTTCAAGTTCGACGGGGGCTTCTCCATCCGGTAAGCCGCAGTTTTATCTTCTGACAAGCCCTTATATTCGCTCGCCTGTTTGCTGTACAATCTCAGGAAACGCCCGGTGGGAGCATGGCACTCGACCCGCATCCCGATACCTTTTCTGTCGAATTCCTGCTGAACGGGCGCGCCACCTGCGCGGAAAACCTGCCGCCGCACACCACTTTGCTCGATTTCCTCCGTTCCCGGGGACTTACCGGGGCGAAGGAAGGCTGCGCCGAAGGAGAGTGCGGCGCCTGCACCGTGGTGATGGTCAAGGATCGCCGGGCGGGTACCGCCTACGTTCCCGTGAATAGCTGCCTGCTATTTTTGCCCATGGCCGCGGGACAGGAAATCTATACGGTGGAAGCGCTGGCGGGCAACGGGTCGCTGTCCGAAGTGCAGCAGGCCATGGTGGACTACGGCGGGTCGCAGTGCGGCTATTGCACGCCGGGTTTCGTAATGAGCCTGTTTGCCGAGCAGCACCGGCCGGGGCGCGAGGGGCCCTGCGATCCGCACTCCATGGCCGGCAACCTCTGCCGGTGCACGGGATACCGGCCGATCCGCGATGCCGCGCGGGAGCTTGGCCCGGCGCCCGAGGGCGCATTCCGGGCGCGGCTGGCGAACCCCGCGCCCCGTCTGGTGCCGGTGTCGTGCCCGGGCTTCTCGCGGCCGGGGACGCTGGCCGAATGCCTGGCGCTCATGGCCGGGCATCCCGAAGCGCGCCTGATCGCCGGGGGAACCGACCTGGTGGTGGAGGCCAACCTGCGCCAGCGGCGATTCCCCTACCTGATCGGCGTGGAGGCGCTCGAAGAGCTGCGCGTGTTTCGCGCCTCGGCGGAGGGCATCGAAATCGGCGCGGGGCTGTCGTTCGCCGAGATCGACGAGCGCTGGCGGGCCATGGCGGCGGCGCCGCCGGTCCCGCGGGCCTGGGACGATTGGGTGCCGCTGTTCGCGTCGCCCTTGATCCGCAATCGCGCCACGCTGGGAGGGAACCTGGCGACGGCCTCGCCCATCGGCGATGGCGCCCCGTTGCTGCTGGCGCTCGATGCGCGGGTGCGCATCGCCGGCCCGCGCGGCGAGCGGATGACCCCGCTTGATTCGTTCTTCCTGGACTATCGCCGCACGGCGCTGGAGCCGGGCGAACTGCTGGTGTCGATCCTGCTGCCGGCGCCCCTGCCGGCGGCGGCCCGGTTCTACAAGGCGGCCAAGCGGCGCATGGACGATATCAGCACCGTGGCCGCGTGTTTCGCCATCGATCTGGACGATGGCGGCCGCGTGCTGCGTGCGCGCCTGGCGTTGGGCGGCGTAGCGCGGGTTCCGCTACGCGCCGTGGAGGCGGAAGAGGCGATACTCGGGCGGCGCTGGAACCAGGATGCGGT
The DNA here is from genome assembly GCA_020073615.1 of Terriglobia bacterium. GTDB lineage: Bacteria > Acidobacteriota > Terriglobia > Bryobacterales > Bryobacteraceae > JADGNR01. The sequence continues at coordinate 21,473 of JAIQEX010000106.1, read as the reverse complement.
CCGCCGCGCTCGTGACGTTCTGGCGCGCACGCTCCATCCCATCGGCGATCACCGCGGCTCGGCCGCGTACCGGCTGGCCCTCGCCGGCAGTCTGCTCGAGAAGTTCTGGTGGGAACAGCAGGAGGAGTTGGCCGCGTGAAGATCGCCGGCCAACCGGTACCGCACGAAAGCGCGCACGGCCACGCGACCGGCGAGGCGCTGTACACCGACGACCTGGCCGGCCGCTTCCCGCGCTTGTTGCACGCCTGGCCGGTGTTGGCGCCTCACGCCCACGCGCTAGTGACCGCGCTCGATGCCGCTCCGGCGCTGGCCGAGCCGGGAGTGGCGGCTACCCTGACCGCGGCCGATGTGCCCGGCGAAGCCGATTCCGGCGCCAACCGCCACGACGAGCCGCTGTTCCCTAGCGAAGTGATGTACCACCGGCAGCCCGTGGCGTGGGTTCTCGGAGAGACGCTGGAGGCGGCGCAGCGCGGCGCGGCACGGGTTTCCGTGGAATGGCAGCCGCTCCCGGCGGTGCTGACCATCGCAGACGCCATCGCCGCCGGGAGCTTCCACGCCGGTCCCCTTCACTTGCGCCGGGGCGATGCCGCGGCGGCCATGAAGGCGAGTCCCCACCGCCTGCAGGGTGAACTGGCCATCGGGGGCCAGGAGCATTTTTATCTGGAAACGCAATGCGCCATCGCGTGGTTGGATGAATCGGGTGGCGTCGTGATCGAATCGTCCACGCAGCATCCCAGCGAGACGCAGGAGGTGGTGGGCCGCGTGCTTGGCCTCCCGCGGCACCAGGTGACGGTCGAGTGCCTGCGCATGGGCGGCGCGTTCGGCGGCAAGGAGGTGCAGGCCAATCCGTGGGCGGCCATCGCGGCGCTGGGCGCTTGGAAGACGCGCCGGCCAGTGCGCGTGCGCCTGCCGCGCGCGCTCGATATGGCGCTCACCGGCAAGCGCCACCCCTTCCTGGCGCGATTCGAGGCGGGCTTCGACGGCGAGGGCCGCTTGCAAGGCGCCGCCATCGCGCTGTACTCGGACGGTGGCTGGAGTCTGGACCTTTCCGAACCGGTGATGTGGCGCGCCATGTTCCACGCCGACAACGCGTACTTCCTGCCTGCCGTGGAGGTGGCTGGCACCGTTTGCCGCACTCACAAGACCTCGCAGACGGCGTTTCGCGGCTTCGGCGGGCCGCAAGGCATGCTGGTGATCGAAGAGATTCTCGACCGCGTGGCGCGCACGCTTTCGCTCGCGCCGGAGCTGGTGCGGGAGCGCAATTTTTATCGCGAGGGACAGACCACTCATTACGGCCAGCCGGTGAAGGACGCGGCGCGCATCGCGACCATCTGGCGGCGGCTGCAAGCAAGCAGCGGGTTCCGGGAGCGGCGCCAGGAGATCGCGCGGTTCAACGCCGCGCATCCGCACTGCAAGCGGGGAATCGCCATCACGCCGGTGAAGTTCGGCATCTCCTTCACCGCCACGTTCTTCAACCAGGCGGGCGCGCTGGTGCTGATCTATCGCGACGGCAGCGTGCAGGTCAATCACGGCGGCACGGAAATGGGGCAGGGGCTGGCCACCAAGGTGCGGCAGATCGCCGCCGAAAGCCTGGGGCTCCCGCTTCAGGCGTTGCGCATGATGCCGGCGCGCACCGATAAAGTGCCTAACACATCGGCCACGGCGGCTTCCGCCTCGACCGACCTCAATGGCGCGGCGGTGGCGGACGCGTGCCGCCAACTCCGGGCGCGCCTGGCGCCCATCGCCGGGGCCATGCTCGGGTGCCCGCCCGAGGCGGTGCGCTTTGCCGGCGGCGAAGCGTTCTCCGAGGGAGACCTGGTGCAGCGCGTGCCCTTCGCGCAGGTAGTGGAGGCGGCCTACCGGCAGCGCGTGGCGCTGTTCGCGCAGGGCTACTACCGAACGCCGGGCATTCATTTCGACCAGAAGACGGGCCGCGGCGAGCCGTTCCACTATTTCGCCTACGGCGCGGCAGTCGCGGAAGTGGAGGTGGACGGCTTCACGGGCGGCCATCGCGTGCTGCGCGTGGACATTCTGCACGATGTGGGCGAATCGCTGTCGCCGCTCATCGATCGCGGCCAGGTGGAAGGCGGCTTCATACAGGGGCTGGGATGGCTCACTGTGGAAGAGTTGCTGTGGGACGCCGAAGGCCGGGTGGCCACGAACTCGGCATCCACGTACAAGCTGCCCGCGTGGTCGGAGTTGCCGGAGGTATTCGAAGTGGCGTTTCTCGAGCAGGCCGCCGAGCCGGGCGTGATCTGCGGGAGCAAGGCGGTGGGCGAGCCGCCGCTGATGCTGGCGATTGCGGCGCGCGAAGCGATTCGCGAGGCCATTGCCGCGTTCGGCGTGGGGGGCGTGGTCGCGCTGGACAGCCCCGCCACACCGGAGCGCATCTTCTGGGCCGTGGAGCGCGGCGCGCGCCGCGCGGGATTCCGCCGCGGCCGTGGCGCCGGCGGTGGGAGCGGTCCGCGGGTGACGCTGGCGGAGGTGAACGGGCTCGCGTGCGAGCGTTTCGTGGGGTCGCTCGGCGGGGTGTTCGAGCAGTCGCCGTGGGTAGCGGAGCGGGCATGGTGGCGGCGGCCGTTTGGCGACGTGGATGCGCTGCACGCGGCCATGAGGTTCCAGGTGGCCGCCGCCACGCGCGCGGAGCAACTGGCGCTGCTGCGGGCGCACCCGGACTTAGGCGCGCGCGCCGCCATGAGCGCCACTTCGGCGGGCGAACAGGCCGGCGCGGGCCTGGACCGGCTGACGCCCGACGAATTCGCGCGGCTGCAACGGCTCAATGCTCGATATCGCGAGAAGTTCACCTTCCCGTTTATCCTGGCGGTGAAGGGGAGCACAAAGCACGATATCCTGGTAGCCCTGGAACGGCGCTTGGAAAACGGCGTGGAGGAGGAGTTTCAGGAGGCGCTGCTGCAGGTGTATCGCATCGCGCGGTTCCGGCTGGAGGAGAGCGTCACATAGTGCAACACTTCGCGAGCGGGTGGAAACGGAACTATTACGGCAAGGCCGATGTCACGGTTTACCGCCTGCAACGCGACGGCGCGCCGCCCCCGGTGTTCGCCGCCACCGTCACCATGCTGCTGTACGGCGATGCCTTCTGGCCCACCTACACCACGGGCGATAACACCGGCCTCATCGCTACCGATTCCATGAAGAATTTCATCCAGCGCGAGACCTTGCACTTCGCGGGCACGGAACTGGAGCCGTACTGCCGGTTTCTGGCGGAAAAATTCCTGCAAACCTATCCGCAGACGGAGGGCATCGCGGTCGAGGCGGTGGAGCGTCCCTATGCGGGGATCGGGGATGGGCGCGCCGCCTTCGCGCCCGCCGGTCCGGAGCGGGCCATGGCGCGCATCGAAATGCGGCAGGGCGGCGAAGTGGTGGAATCGCGCGCGGGCATCCACGGGTTCAAGCTGCTGCGGCTGGGCGGCAGCGCGTTCGCCGGGTTCGTGCGCGACCAATACACCACTCTGCCCGATATCGCCAACCGCCCGCTGCACATGGGTCTCGACGTGGAATGGCTACCGGGCGGCGCGGCGGCGGCATCCCGCGTGCGGCCCATCGTGCATGAGGTATTCCAAGGATTTGAATCCGGCAGCATCCAGCAGGTCATCAATCAGATCGGCACGAAAATGCTCGCGGACCTGCCGCCGGTGACCGAGGTGAATCTGGAGGCCGACAATCGCACCTGGGACACGGTGGTGGAGCAGGGCGAGGAGCTCGGCGTCTACACCGAGCCGCGGCCGCCTTATGGCGTCCTGGGGTTGCGTTTGAGGAGATAGATGGCGCGCATTTCCACGCACGTGCTCGACACCGCGCGCGGCGCTCCGGCGGCCGGCGTGCGCGTTCGCCTGTACGCGTGCGAAGGGAACAGTCGGCATCCGATGAAATCGGCGGTCACAAACGCGGACGGCCGCACCGACGAGCCGCTGCTCGAGGGCGAGCGGCTTCGCCAGGGGTGGTACGAGCTGGAGTTTTCCGTGGCCGGGTACTTCGGCGAAACGGGGGAATCGCCGCCGTTTCTCGGGGAAGTGGTGGTGCGCTTCGGCGTGTCCGATCCGCTGGCGAATTACCACGTGCCCCTGCTGGTGGCGCCGCACGGCTATACCACCTACCGGGGATCGTAATGGATGCCGCCGAGGTAATCGGGCGTTGCCGCGCGCTGGCCGCGTGTACGGAAGAGCCGGGCCACATCACGCGGACGTTTCTCTCGCCGCCCATGCGCGAAGTTCACCGGTTGGTGGGCGGCTGGATGGGAAGCGCGGGGCTGCGCGTGTCCATCGACGCGGTGGGGAACATACGGGGCGTGTCGGGCGCAGGGCCGCGGCTGATGATCGGCTCGCACCTGGATACGGTACGGCACGCGGGAGCCTTCGACGGCATCCTGGGAGTCATGATGGGGGTCGCGCTCGCGCAGCGGCATCCGCCTTGCGCGCTCGAAGTCATTGGGTTTTCCGAGGAGGAGGGCGTACGCTTCGGAACGCCGTTCCTCGGCAGCCTGGCGCTGGTGGGGACGCCCCTCGTGGAGCCGCCGATAATCGAAGCCATCCGCGCATTCGGTCTCGACCCGGAACGGATTCCGGAAGCGGCGATGAGCGCGGACGTGAAGGGTTACGTGGAGTTTCACATCGAGCAGGGGCCCGTGCTGGAAAGCCTGGGGCTGCCGCTGGGAGTGGTGGAGGCGATCGCGGGCCAGAGCCGGCTGGAGGTGCGCTTCAATGGCCATGCGAACCATGCGGGGACCACGCCCATGAGCCTGCGGCGCGATGCGCTGGCGGGCGCGGCGGAGTGGATCGCGCTGGTGGAGCGCGAAGCGTGCGCGACGGCCGGGCTGGTGGCCACGGTAGGTAAACTGGAGGCGCAGCCAGGCGTGGCCAACGTGATCGCCGGGAGCGTCCGTGCGAGCCTGGATGTGCGCCACGCGCGGGACCAGGAGCGGGCGCGCGCGGTGGCGGCGATCCTGGGCGGGGCGGAGCGGATCGCGGCACGGCGGGGGCTGAAAGTGGAATGGGAAACGCGGCTGGAGCAGCCGGCCGTGGCGATGCAGTTCGCAGGGGTGGAGCGCGCGGTGGAGGCGGCTGGATATCCGGTGCACCGCATGGTGAGCGGGGCGGGGCACGATGCCATGATCGTGGCGTGCAGGGTTCCGGCGGCGATGCTGTTTCTGCGCAGCCCCGGCGGCATCAGCCATCACCCGGACGAGGCGGTGCTGCCCGAGGACGTGGCGGCGGCGCTCGCGGTGGGCATGCGCTTTCTGGAAAGCTGGAGGGCGGCGTGATCGTACGCGGCGGATCGGTAGTGACGCCGGAGGGCGTCACGGAGGCGGATATCGCGGTCGAGGACGGTGTCATATCCGCCATTGCGCCGGAATTGCCGGGCGCGGGCCGGGAGATCGACGCGCGCGGGCTCACGGTGCTGCCGGGGCTGATCGATATCCACGTACACTTCAACGAGCCCGGCCGGACGGAGTGGGAAGGCGCCGCCTCGGGAAGCCGCGCGCTGGCGGCGGGCGGCGGCGTGGTCTACTTCGATATGCCGCTCAACTCCGCGCCCTGCACGGTGGGCGGTGCGGAGTTCGACCAGAAGCGGGCGGCCCTGGAGGAATCTTCCGTGACGGATTTCGCCCTGTGGGGCGGGATGATCCCGGGCAATGCCGGGGCGCTGGCGGAGATGGCGGAGCGCGGTGCCATCGGGTTCAAGGCGTTCATGACCGATTCCGGCCTGGCGGAGTTTCCCCGCTGCGACGACCAGACGCTCTATGAGGGTATGCGCGAGGCGGCGCGGTTGGGGCTGCCGGTGGCGGTGCACGCGGAATCGGACGGGATGGTGCAGGCGCTGGCAGGGCGGGCGCGGGAAGCGGGGGCGGCGGGCGTCCGCGACTTCCTGAAATCGCGGCCCGTGGCGGCGGAGGTGGAGGCCATCGGGCGTGCCGCGGCGCTGGCCGGCGAGGCGGGCGCCAAACTGCACATCGTGCACATGAGCTCCGGGAGCGGCGTGCGCGCGGCGCTCGAAGCGCGGGCCGCGGGTGTCGACATTTCGATCGAGACCTGCGCGCACTACCTGTACTTCACCGAGGAGGACATGGAGCGGCTGGGCGCGGTGGCGAAATGCGCGCCGCCGCTGCGGGCGCAGGCGGAACGGGAAGCGCTGTGGGAGGCGCTCGATGGCGGCGAGGTGGACATCGTGGCTTCGGATCATTCGCCCGCGCCAGCCGCGATGAAGCAGGATGAAGACTTCTTCTGCGTGTGGGGCGGCGTCGCGGGGGTGCAGTCGACGCTGGCCGTGCTGCTTCAGGGGCGGGGCGGGCGCCCGGTTCCGTTGGCGCGCATCTCTGCGCTCACGGCGGCGAACCCCGCGCGGCGCTTCGCCCTGGCGCGGAAGGGGCGGCTCGCGGTGGGCCAGGACGCGGATTTCACGCTGGTGGATCTCGGGGCGAGGCACACCGTGACGCCGGAATCGCTATTCCAGAAGCACGGCTTCAGCCCCTACCTGGGCGCCACGTTCCGCGGCGTGGTGCGGCGCACGGTGCTGCGCGGCGAGACGATTTTCGCCGATGGGAAAATCGCAGGTGAGGCCCGCGGCAGGATGGTGACTCATGCACAGACTCGGACACACGCGTAGCTCCTATCAGGCGGATCATCTGCTGCTGACGGCCGACACGTTCGTGCGGACGCGGCTGCCCGGCATGGAAAACGCGATGGCCATCGTGCATGTATCGCCGGCCGTGGGCGCGGGCTTCACGCAATATACGGCGGAGTTCGAGGCCGCGGGAAAATTGGGGCCCACGGCGGCGCAGCGGTTCCTGTTCGTGCTGGAAGGCGAAGTGGAAGTTGCCGGCCGTGCGCTGGCGCCGGACCATTATGCGTACCTCCCGGCGGGCTGCGACGCGGCGGTTGCGGCCCGCCGGCGCGCCCGCGCGGAGGTGATCGAGAAGCCCTACCGCGCGCTCGAGGGTGTGAATCCGCCCGCGATGTTGGTGGCCAACGAGCGCGTCGTGCCGTCGCAGCCGCTGACCGATGATGGCGACTTACAGGTGCGCCTGCTGCTCCCCGACGATCCCGCCTTCGATTTCGCGGTCAACACCATGACCTACCAGCCGGGCGCGGCGCTGCCCATGGTGGAGATGCACGTGATGGAGCACGGCCTTCTCATGCTGGCCGGAGGCGGGATTTACCGGCTCGGGGAGCGCTGGTATCCGGTCACCGCGGGCGATTTCATCTGGATGGCGCCGTTTTGTCCGCAGTGGTTCGGCGCGCTGGGTAAGTCGCCCGCGAAATACCTGGTGTACAAAGACTGGAACCGATGAACATCATCGTCGATACGGCGCGGCTGGTGGAAGAGCTCGACCGGTTGGCGGGCTATTCGGATGCGCCCGCGCCGGCGGTCACGCGGGTGGTGTTTTCCGAAACCGACCGGCGGGCGCGGGAGTATGTGAAGGGTCTGTGCGCGGCGGCCGGTCTGGCGGTGCGCGAGGATGCGGCGGGCAACACGTTTGCGCGATGGGCGGGGCGGGAGCCGTCGCTCCCCGCGGTCGCGACCGGCTCGCACATCGACGCCATCCCGCACGCGGGGCGCTACGACGGAACCGTGGGTGTGCTGGGCGGTCTGGAGGCGATCCGCGCGTTGCAGCGCGCCGGTCGCGAACCGCGGCGGTCCATCGAGCTGGCGATCTTCAGCGCGGAGGAGCCCACGCGTTTCGGCATCGGGTGCTTCGGCAGCCGGCTGCTGGCGGGGGCGCTCGATGCGTCGGCGGGCGAACGGCTGCGCGATAAGGAAGGCCGGACGCTCGACCAGTGGCGCACCGCGGCCGGGTTTGCGGGCGACCTGGCAAGCATGCGGCTGCCGGTGGGGCACTACGCCGCGTTCGTCGAGCTGCACATCGAGCAGGGGCCGCTGCTGGAGCGCGCCGGCATCCCGCTGGGCGTGGTGACGGCCATCGCCGCGCCGGCCACCTGGCGGATTACCGTGGAAGGCGAAGGCGGACACGCGGGCGCATTGCTGATGCGCGACCGCCGCGACGCATTCTGCGCGGCGGCGGAGATCGCGCTCGCGGTGGAGCGTGCCGCGCTGGGAACCGGCGTCGCCGACACGGTGGGCACGGTGGGCGTGTGCGACGTCTTTCCCGGCGCGGTGAACAGCGTGCCGAGCCGCGTACGCCTGGAGGTGGATGTGCGCGACATCGATGGCGCGCGGCGCGACGGCGTGCTGGCGCGCATCCGTCAGGCCTGCGACGAGACGGCCGCGCGGCGCGGCGTGACGGTGAAAGCGGAAGTCATCAACGCGGACGCGCCGGCGGAATGCGATCCGCTGGTGGTGGAGGCCCTGGCGCGCGCGGCGGCGGTCCACCAGTTACCTTTCGAGAAGATGGTGAGCCGCGCGTATCACGATTCGCTGTTCCTGGCGCGCATCGCACCCACGGCCATGCTGTTCATCCCCTGCCGCGGCGGCGTGAGCCACCGGCCCGACGAATTTGCGGCGCCGGAGGCCATTGCCAGCGGCGTGCTGGTGCTGGCCGAAGCGCTGGCGGAACTGGCGGGGTAACTGCGATCGCGGGATGAAATCAGATCGGCACGTACCCGATCTTGTCTTGCCGCTCCTCGAGATCGGATGCGAGCCAAATCAGCAGTAATTCTTCGATGGCCCGGCCGATGTCAAGAGCCTGATCGACGATGATCGGGCCGGGCTGCGTCGAGCCGCTGTGAATCGCGCAAAGTGCGCAGGCATGGTGGCGCGGTCATGAGAAACCAAGACCCTGCCCGTTTCAGCAGCGGTCGTCAGAACTTCGATATCCGGTAGACCGATGATGCAGCCGGCATGCGCATCCTGGAAATCAATTGCGGCCTCGCGCCTCCGAAGGCCAAAAATCACTGGCGCGGTTCGAATTCGATTCCGGCGTGCTGGTCTTCACCGAGGCTGGATCGCAGCACCGCGCCGCACTCCATGTGGTGCGCGGCGAAGAAGGCTTACATGGGCTGGACGCGGGCGGTCCGGAGGTAATCGACGCCAGCCCGCAGGCTTTCGCCGCGCGCTTGCGATCAGAGAATCACACGCTGAAGCGCGCCCTCACCGATCCCCGCCTGTGCAGCGGCATCGGCAATGCCTACTCGGAAGAAATTCTCCACCGCGCGCGCCTCTCGCCGGTGGCCCTGACGCAGCGGCTCACTGCCGAAGAGACCGCCCGCCTGCGCCAGGAGGTGCGCGAGACTCTCCGGGAGTGGGTGGAGCGATTGCATGCCGCGGCCGCGCGCGAGTTTCCCGAAAAGGTCACCGCGTTTCGCGAAGGCATGGCCGTCCATGGCCGGTGCGGCCTCCCGTGCCCGCGTTGCGGCGCCCGCGTGCAGCGCATCCGCTACGCGTCCAACGAGACGAACTACTGCGCCCAATGTCAGACGGGAGGCCTGCGCGCCGACCGCGCGATCTCGCGCCTGCTGCGCGAAGACTGGCCGCGCACGCTGGATGAGCTCGACGCCCTGAAGAAGCGATGAGATGCCCTTGCAGTCCCTGGCCGGGCTTCGGTAAGCGCGGCAGATCGGTCCGTATTACGCTACTATTATGCGGACCATTTCACTGAAGCTACCCGACGATCTTCTGGTTCGGCTCGATAGTGAGGCGAAGGCGAGGCGGGTGACGAAATCCTGGCTCGTGCGAGACAGCCTGGAGAAGGCATTGCGCGAGCAATCGCCTGCCGGCGCAGCCTCGTGTTACGACCTCGCCCGCGATCTCGCCGGCACCGTGAAGGGCCTGCCCGAGAATCTCGCCGACAATCCGGAATACATGGAAGGTTTTGGCCAGTGAGGGAGGGGCCAGCCCTGCTCGACACCGGTCCGCTGGTAAGCTTCCTCGCCTCGGGGCTGAGGCATCATGCGTGGGCTGTCGAGCAATGGAAACGGCAAGCAAGCGGACCTGCGGGCGCTCATGCGGCGGTATTGCAACCGGCCCATGTCCGTGGCAGATGCCTGTCTGGTTCGACTCTCGGAGAGGCATATGAACGGCGCGGTTTTCACGCTTGACTCCGATTTTCGGATCTACCGGCGACATGGCAACAGAGTCATCCCCGTTCTGATGCCCGATTGAAGGGCGGCATTCGAATACATGATGTCGAACCGTACAAAGACGCCGCGCGCCCCCACGGCGAAGACCGTCCGCCTGGCCGAGCGCGGCCCCCGGGCAGTGCTTTTGCGTGTGATATGTTGAATCGTCGCGGTCGAAGAGCCAGAGGACCGGCCCTAGGCAGCGCGGGTTGCGCTCATGCCGGACGGCAAAATTTCCGCTCCACGCCAGTACCCCGGCGTCATGATCTCCAGCACCTTTACGGATCTGGAGCAGCACTGGCTGGCTCTGATCGCCGCCCTCAAGGGCGAGGGGCTCACCGATGTCGACATGGGAAACAACTCCGCGAAGGCGGACGTCGATGTCATCGATTCCTCCCTCCAGATGGTGCGCGACGCGTCGGCCTATGCCGGCCTCATCAGCCATAAATACGGGCAGACGCCGTACTGCCCGAAGCGCAACCCGGACCGGCTTTCGCTCACCGAGCTTGAATTCAACGAGGCGCAGCGGCTGGGCCGCCCGATTCTGCTGTTCATCATGGGGGACGCCCACCCGGTGCGCAAGGCGGACGTCGAGACCGACCCCGAGAACAAGAAGAAGCTGGACGTGTTCCGCGAGCGCGCCAAGCAGATGCGTCCGGATTCGCCGGTGCATCGAGTGTATGCCACGTTCGACAGCATCGAGGAGTTCACCCCTAAGGCCATCCACGCCGCCGCCGGTCTGCGCCGGCACCTCGACGAAAAGGACGGGCCCCGGCCGCAGCCCGCTGCCCCGTGTGGCGTGCCCGAACCCATCCCCGCGCCCCCGGCCTTCTACGCCGAGCCGCCCTACATCGGCTCCCACCAGTTCACCGGCCGGCGCGCCGAGCTCGAGCGGCTGAGCGACTGGGCCGCGCCGGCCGATGCGCACCCCGTGCTGCTGTTCGACGCCATCGGCGGCTCGGGCAAGAGCATGCTCACCTGGCAGTGGACCACCACTTACGCCACGCGTGCGCGCGGCGACTGGGCGGGCCGCTTCTGGTACTCCTTCTACGAGCGCGGCGCCATCATGGCGGACTTCTGCGGGTGCGCCCTCGCGTACATCACCCGCGAGCCGTTCGACGAGTTCAAGAAGCTGAAGACGCCCGAGCTCGCCCGCCGTCTGCTCCACCATCTGCGGGACCGCCCGTGGCTGCTGGTGCTGGACGGCCTGGAGCGCGTGCTGGTGGCCTACCAGCGCATTGACGCCGCCGAAGTTCCCGACGAAGAGGCCAACCAGCCCACCGACCAGATCGCCGAGCGCGATCCCCGCTCCGCTATACGCCCCGAGGACGACGACCTGCTTCGCGCGCTCGCCGCCGCCGCGCCGTCGAAGCTGCTCATCACCTCCCGCCTGGTTCCGCGCGTGCTACTAAATGCCGCGGGGCAGCCCATCCCCGGCGTCGAGCGCTTTCCGCTACCGGGCCTTCGTCCGCCGGATGCCGAGGCGCTCTTCCGCTCCTGCGGCGTCACGGGCAATTCCGAGGCGATCCAAACTTACCTCCAGAGCCATTGTGACTGCCACCCGCTGGTAACCGGCGCGCTGGCCGGCCTGATCAACGACTACCTGGCGGACAAGGGGAACTTCGACGCCTGGGTGGCCGACGACTCTGGCGGCGGCAGGCTCGATCTCGCCAGCCTGGACCTGGTCCAGAAGCGCAACCACATCCTGAAGGCGGCGCTCGCCGCCGTCCCGGAGACGGGCCGCCGGCTTCTCTCCCTCCTGTCGCTGTTGTCCGAAGCCGTCGATTCCGCCACTCTGCGCGCCGTCAATTCGCAATTCGGTGCGGCGGAACTGTCCGTTGCCGTCCGCGACCTCGAGCGCCGGGGTCTGCTGCAATACGACGGCCGGACCAAACGATACGACCTGCACCCGGTGGTCCGGGGCGTCGCCGCCGGGGGACTGCGGGCGGAGGAAAAGGAGAGCTACGGCCAGCGCGTAGTGGATCACTTTTCGGTGCGGCCCCACAGCCCCTACGAGCAGGCGGAGACGATCGAGGATGTCCGCGACGGGCTCCAGGTGGTACGCACCCTGCTCAGGATGGGCCACTACCAGCAGGCCCATGATGTGTACCGGGGCGCACTGAGTCAGGCGCTCGTTATAAATCTGGAGGCCCACGCGGAGGTTCTCTCTCTGCTGCGCCCCTTCTTCCCGCACGGTTGGGCGGCCCTGCCCACAGAGGTGAACGAACACGGCGGGGCGTACCTGGCAAATGAAGCCGCCAATGCTCTCAACCTCGCCGGCGAGCGAAAAGGATCCCTGGATGCGTATGGCGCCTCGCTCGCGGTCCGGATACGGCAGGCGAACTGGGTCGCGGCCGTCACGGTATTGGCCAACATCGCCGTCACACTCCGCCGATTCAATCGCCTGGCACAGGAAAACCGCTGTCGTCTTTGGGTTCTCGACATCGCAACCCTGAGCGGCGACAAGCAATCGCTCTTCAGCGCTCGGCTGGACAGCTTCGATCAGCTTGCCCTTATAGGTCAATGGGAGGAAGGCCAAGCCATCTGGGATCTTCTCGACGCCATGGGCCGCGGTTGGTCGCGCGCCGCCTACCGCCCCGGCGATGCCGAAACATACTACGTCCGTTTCCGCCTCTGGCGGGGCGATTTGAGCGAAGAGCACCTCTCACGCGCCGAGCAACTGGCCAGGGAGGGCTGGAACCGCGTCGCACTCCGCTATCTTCATGGCCTGCGCGGGGAGTGGCGACTGGAGCGGGGCGAGTGGGATCTCGCCGCCGCGAGCCTCCACGAAGCGGTCGCCATGGCGCGCGCCGTCGGCCAAGCCGATGTCGAAGCGGAAACCCAACTCGCCCTCGCCCGGTTCCACCTTGGCCAGTTAGCCGACCCACGCTCCGAGGCTAAGCAACTCGCCTCCGCCGCACGGGTGTCCCACCTCGACCTCGCGGAGCTGTGGCTGGCGATCGGCGACCGCGCGCAGGCGAAAACGCACGCCCTCGCCGCCTACAAATCGGCTCGGGCGGATGGCGAGCCCTACGTTCAGCGCTACGATCTGAACAAAGCCTGCGCCCTGCTGGAGCAACTCGGCGCCGAAATTCCCACCCTGCCGCCCTACGACCCCTCCAGGGACGAGAAGTTCCCCTGGGAGGACGACGTGGCCGCCGCCATCGAAAAGCTCCGCGCCGAGAAAGAAGCCGGGAACCGCAAGAAGAATTGATCCCAACCGGTGGAGAGGGGCGCTTACGGGCGGCCCCGCTATGCCGGCGCGGGCCCCGCCGGGCGGGAAACGAAACGCTCGGCGAGCATCGACAGGACCCAGGTCCAGCCTTCCTGGTGCTGGCAGCCCATTTCGTCGTCCGGGACGCCGGAATGGCGCAGGGTCACCTCAGTCTCGTCCCCGCGCGGCTCGAAGGTCAGGGCTACGACGGACTCGACGCCCTTGGTCGCTTCCGACACCCAGGTGTACTCGATCTGGCGGCGGGCAGCGTGAGCCTGCGGATGGACACGCGCTCGGTCTCAATAGCCGGCTGAAGGAACGCCGACGAGAACCGCGTGAAAATGGCGATCCGCTTGCAGAGGCTCGGCGGAAAATGAAAGTCGACGGATGTGCTTATGATAGGTTAGCGAGTTGAAAACGCTTTGAGCCGCCGCCCTACTTCTCGCCTGTGCCCAGCAAGGTCTCGAAGTGCGGCGCCTCGGGCTCCTTGTACACCACCGCGGTTTCCACGCCGCGAAAGCCCGCCGCCTTCAAATAGCGCTCGATCTCCAGCTCCGTGAAGCCCAGCCACAAATCGGCGTACATCTCCCGCGCCTCTGCGAAATGATGGCGGTTCAAATCCAGAATGGCCACCCGCCCGTGCGGCTTCAGAATCCGCCACGCCTCCTTCACCGCGCGCTCGGGATGGCTGGCGTGATGCAGCGCCTGGCTGAGGAAGGCCAGGTCCACCGTGCCCGTGCGGATGGGCACGTCTTCCAGGTCTCCCAGGCGGTATTCCATATTGCCGATGCCGTGCTTGCGCGCCAGCTCCGCGCCGAACTCCACCATCTTTTCCGAATTGTCGATGGCGATCACGCGCTTCGCCCGCTGCGCCATCAACTGGGAAATGGTTCCCTCCCCCGCCCCCAGGTCGGCGATCACGAGCGGCGGCATGAGCTTCAACAACGCCTCCGCGACGCCCTTCCAGGAGCGCCCCGGAACATACTGGCGGCCGAACTTGCCGGCCATCTCGTCGAAGTACCGGCGCATGTGGTCGTGCCGCTTGCGCAGCGCCAGGCGCAGCGCCTGGCGGTCCCCGGCCACCTCGGGAACCTCGCGCGCGGCGCGGCGCAGCAAATCCATCAATTCCGCGGGGGCCTTCAGGCGGTAGAAGGCGTTTTTTCCGGTGCGCCGGTCGCCCACCAGGCCGGCCTGCTTCAACTGCGCCAGGTGGGTCGAGATGCGGCTCTGCCCCTGCGCCAGGATCTCCTGCATCTCCGCCACCGAGAGTTCTTCCTGCTCGAGCAGCAGCAACAGCCGCAGGCGGTTCGGCTCGGCCGCCAGGCGCAGGGATTTCAGGGTTGACGACATGGCTTGAAATTTACTAATATCAATGTATCAAGATTTTCAGATATGAGGTGTAACCCATGAGCACCGCAACGCTGAACGAGACCGATTACAAGGTCGCTTCGCTCGATCTGGCCGATTGGGGCCGCAAGGAGATTTCCATTGCCGAGTCCGAAATGCCCGGGCTCATGGCCATCCGGCGCAAGTACGCGCAGGCGAAGCCGCTGGCCGGCGTGCGCATCACCGGCTCGCTGCACATGACCATACAGACCGCCGTGCTCATCGAGACGCTGGCCGATCTCGGCGCCTCGGTCCGCTGGGCGAGCTGCAACATCTTCTCCACGCAGGACCACGCCGCCGCGGCCATCGCCGCCACTGGCGTTCCGGTCTTCGCCTGGAAGGGCGAATCGCTCGAAGACTACTGGTGGTGCACTTACCAGGCGATCGGCCATCCCGGAGGCCTGGGTCCGCAACTGATCGTCGACGACGGCGGCGATGCCACGCTGCTCATCCACAAGGGCTATGAGCTCGAAGCGGGCAGCGACTGGGTCCACAGCCCCTCCGCCGTTCATGAAGAGACGGTCATCAAAGACCTGCTCAAGAAGATCCACGCGGCCCACCCGCGGCGCTGGCACGAAATCGTGAAGGAGTGGCGCGGCGTTTCCGAAGAGACCACCACCGGCGTGCACCGGCTCTACAAGATGCACGAAGCGGGCAAGCTGCTGGTGCCGGCCATCAACGTCAACGATTCGGTGACGAAATCCAAGTTCGACAATCTCTACGGCTGCCGCGAATCGCTGGCCGACGGCATCAAGCGCGCCACCGACGTCATGGTGGCCGGCAAGGTGGCGGTGGTCTGCGGCTACGGCGACGTGGGCAAGGGCTGCGCGCATTCGCTGCGCGGCATGGGCGCGCGCGTGGTGGTCACCGAAATCGACCCCATCAACGCGCTGCAGGCGGCCATGGAAGGCTTCGAGGTCACCACCATCGAAGACACGCTCGGCCGCGGCGATATCTACGTCACCTGCACCGGCAACTGCGACATCATCACCTTCGAGCACATGCAGAAGATGAAGGACCAGGCCATCGTGTGCAACATCGGCCACTTCGACAACGAAATCCAGGTGGACCGCCTCAACGGCTCGGCCGCCCGCAAGACCAACATCAAGCCGCAGGTGGATATGTACACCTTCCCCGAGGGCCAAAGCATCTTCGTGCTCGCCGAAGGGCGGCTGGTGAACCTGGGCTGCGCCACCGGGCACCCCAGCTTCGTGATGAGCAACAGCTTCTCCAACCAGACGCTGGCCCAACTCGACCTCTGGAAGAACCGCGACGCCTACAAACCCGGCGTGTACACGCTGCCCAAGAAGCTGGATGAAGAAGTGGCGCGCCTGCACCTGGAAAAGATCGGCGTGAAGCTGACGACCCTCACGCCGGGGCAGGCCGCCTACCTGGGCGTTCCCGTCGAGGGCCCGTATAAGCCCGATCACTACCGGTATTGACCGCGGCGCGGCGGCGCATCCGTAGTCGTGTTAAATTGAACGAAAGCACTCGCAGGAGGAAAGCTTGGCAGATCATCAGAAGCATCTCTTCACCTCGGAATCCGTCACGGAAGGTCATCCGGACAAGATAGCGGACCAGATTTCAGACGCCGTTCTGGACGCGGTCCTCGCCGACGATCCCACAGGCCGCGTGGCCTGCGAAGTCCTGGTCACCACCGGCACCTGCATCGTGGCCGGCGAGATCACCACCACCACCTACGTGGACGTTCCGCGCATCGCCCGCGGCACCATCGAGTACGTGGGCTACAACGATGCCACTTACGGGTTCGACTGCAACACCTGCGGCGTGCACAACCTGATCCAGTCGCAGTCGCCCGATATTTCCATGGGCGTGGACACCGGCGGGGCCGGCGACCAAGGCATGATGTTCGGCTTTGCCTGCGATGAAACCCCCGAGCTGATGCCGCTGCCCATCATGATGGCCCACAAGCTGGTGCGGCGTCTCTCCGACGCGCGCCGCCAGGGCGAACTGGAATTCCTCCGGCCGGACGGCAAGAGCCAGGTGTCGGTGGAGTACGTGGGCAACACGCCGCGGCGCATCGAGGCCGTGGTCATTTCCACGCAGCACAGCCCGGACGTCTCCATCGAGGAGCTGCGCCGCGAGGTCAAGAAGCATATCATCGACGCGGTGGTGCCCGCGGGCATGGTCGATTCCGCGACCAAGTATCACATCAACCCCACGGGCCGCTTCGTGGTGGGCGGGCCGCACGGCGATACCGGCCTCACCGGGCGCAAGATCATCGTCGACACCTATGGCGGCATGGGCCGTCACGGAGGCGGCGCGTTCTCCGGCAAGGACCCCACCAAAGTGGATCGCTCGGCCTGCTACATGGTCCGCTACATCGCCAAGAATATTGTGGCCGCGGGACTGGCCACGCGGTGCGAGGTGCAGGTCGCGTATGCCATCGGCGTGGCCGACCCGGTTTCGGTGCGCGTCGATACCTTCGGCACCGGCGCCATGGCCGACAGCCGCTTAGCCGGCCTGGTGCGCGAGAACTTCCCGCTCACTCCGCGGGGCATCATCGACCACCTGAAACTGCGGCGCCCCATCTACCGCAAGACCGCCGCCTTCGGCCACTTCGGCCGCACCGAAGATACTTTTTCCTGGGAAGCCACCGACAAGGCCGATACCCTGAAAGAGCGCGCCGCTCCGGCCCTGGCCGTAGCCAAGTAAGCCACCTCAATCCATCAAGCTCGCCGCGGCCTCGTCCAGGAACCACGTCGTCGCGCGCTCCTGATGCGCGGCGATCTGCGCCGGATACTTTTTGGGATCGTATTCTTCCCGGAAGACCGCGCGCACCATCTCCGCCTTGTCCGCGCCGGCCACCAGCATCACCGTGTGCTTGGCCGCCAGCAGCGGTCCCGGCAATAGGGTCACGCGCCACTGGTTCTGCTTCGCCGCGAACGCCGCCGCCGCAATCCCCTCGTGGTCGTCGATCAGCGGATCCCCCGGAAACAGGCTCGCCGTGTGCCCGTCCGCGCCCATGCCGCGATGCACCACGTCGAAATGCGGCATATGGCCCTCGTCGAGACCGAAGAACTCACGGATCTCGGCGGCATACCGCTCGGCCGCCGCCTTGGGCGCAATCTCACCCACAATGCGGTGCAGGTGACGCGGCGGAAGGTGCGCCGGCTTGATCAGGTAATCGTCGGCCAGCTTGTAATTGCTCGCCGGATCGGTGGGCGCGACCATACGTTCGTCGACCCAGAACAGATGCACGTTACTCCACTTGAATTTCGACTGCGCCAGCTTTTCGAACAGCAGCCGCGGCGTAGACCCGCCCGAAATCGCGAAAGTGGCGAACTCCTGGCCGGAAAGCGCTTCCTCCAGCAGGGCGATGGTGTGGCGCGCGCAGGCTTCGGCGGCCGCCGGCGTATCGGGAGCGGTATGCCAGTGGACGCTCATTTCTCCCCAGGATACGCAAGCCGCGCGGCCGAAGCCAAGGCCCGCTCGAACACCGGGTCGTGCCGCACAATGCCGAGCTCCTCGCGCAACAACAGGTGCTCCGCCGGCCGCGGCAGGTTGGTGCAGTGGGAAAGCGAGTTCACCACGATGGTGAGCCTATCCTCCCGCCGCGCCAGCTCCACCTGGATTCCTTCGCCCGATACTGTTACGCGCAACGAAGCGCCGCCCGCTCCCTTCGTTACGCTCAGCTCCGCGCGCACGCCGGCATCGGCCAGCGAGCCGGCAACCCAGGCCCCCATGTACCAGGCCAGGGCCTCGAACGTCTCGCCGAATTCCACGCGCACGCGGGAGACGCGCGGCAACAGCGCCAGGTGCTGCCGGTTCTCGAACACCTGCGCCAGCATCTCCCGCCAGCGCGTCAGCCGCGTCCAGGAAAGATCGCCCAGCAGGACGCCGCGGCCTACCGCCTCCGCCATGCGCGGTAGCGCGGCTTTCGGATCGGCAAACGCCGCGCTGTCCAGCACCACCTTGTGCGCCATCGCCTGAATCGGACGAAACTCCGGCATGCCCCACAACCGCGCGCTGCGGCACCACAGGATCACCGGAAAATCCGGCACGGCCAGCGGCAGCACTACCGGCGGCAGATCCGCCAGAGCCGCGTCCGAAGCCGTGATTTCGATCTGCTCGCAGCAGATCTGCCGGCGCTGTCCGAACGGCATCCAGCACTGCGCGTACACGCGCTCCGACAGGGCGCGCTCCCCGGCGCCGCGCAACCGCACCATCAGGACGCGCGCCGGGTGCGCCGGCATGAGCGCCGCGATAGTTTCCCGCAGGCGGTCGACATCTTCGCTCTCCTCGGCCAGCACCACCAGCGTCATCGAGCAGGCGCGCAGCATCCCCGCTTCGGCCTCGGCCGGCGCCTTCTTGCCGAGCGACACCCACCAGTCCGAGAGTTCCCGCAGAATCTTCTCCGGCGCCACCGTCCCGCCCATTACGGCTTCCTCCACGCGTGGCCGCGCCGCGCCAGCAGATCGTCAGCCGCCGCCGGTCCCCACGTCCCCGCCGCGTAGTTGGGAAAATCGAACTTCGTTTCGCGCCACACGTTCTGAATCGGTTCCACCACCGCCCAGCTTGCCTCCACCATGTCCTGCCGCGTGTAGAGCGTGGGATCGCCGATGATGGCGTCCAACAGCAGCGTCTCATAGGCCGAAGGTGACCGCTCGCCGAAGCTCGTCCCGTAATTGAAATCCATGGAGACCGGCCGCAGGGTCATGCCCGCGCCGGGGCGCTTGGAAAGGAACTTGAGCGAGATTCCCTCCTCCGGCTGGATGCGCACGATCAGCAGATTGGGCGCGCTCCCCGGGCCGTCCTCATCCTCGAAAATGGCCAGCGGCGCGGGGTTGAACTGAATGGCGATCTCCGTCACGCGCTTGGGCAGCCGCTTCCCGGTGCGCAGGTAAAACGGCACGCCCGCCCAGCGCCAGTTGTCCACCGAAAGCGCGACCACCGCGTAGGTGTTGGCCTGCGACTGCGGGTCCACGCCCTTCTCCTGGCGGAAGCCCGGCACGTCTTCGCCGCCAATGCGCGCCGGCCCGTATTGCCCCGCGACGGCATTCTGGCGCACCTCTTCGGGCGTCATGGCGCGGATCGAGCGCAGCAGTTTCGACCGTTCGTCGCGCACCGAATTCGCATGGAAGCTGGCGCTCGGTTCCATGGCGATGGTGGCCATCACCTGCAGGAGATGGTTCTGGATCATGTCGGCGAGAGCGCCCGTTTCCTGGTAGTACGCGCCGCGTCCCTCGACGCCGATCGATTCCGCCCCCGTGATCTGCACGTGGTTCACGTACCGGCGGTTCCACAGCGGCTCGAAGATGCCGTTGCCGAAGCGGAACGCCAGAATGTTCTGCACGGTCTCCTTCCCCAGGTAGTGGTCGATGCGGTAGACGTCCGATTCCTGAAACACCTCGTGCAGCCGGTCGCTCAATTCCCGCGCGCTGGCCAAGTCGTGCCCGAACGGCTTCTCCACGATCAGCCGGCGCCACCCGTTGCCCTTTCCCAGGCCCGCCGCGCCCAGCCCCTGGGCCGCCCGCGCGTACTGGCTGGGCTGCGTGGAAAGGTAGAACAGCACGTTGCCGCCGGTGTGCCGCGCAGTTTCGATCTCCGCCAGTTTTTCGCCGATCCTCTTATAGAGCGCGGCGTCGCCGATATCCCCGGCTACATAAAACAGCCCACCGGCAAACGCCTTCCACACATCCGCGTCGAAGGTGGTGTCCTCGGAGAACTGGTTCACCGATTCCTGCATTTTCGCGCGGAACTGATCGTCGCTCATGGCTGTCCGCGAAATCCCGATCACCGCGAACCCCGCCGAGAGGCGCCGGTCATAGGCCAGCCGGTAGAGTGCGGGCATCAGCTTGCGGCTGGTGAGGTCCCCATGGGCGCCGAAGATGACGATCGCGCATTCCGGCACGCGCCGTTCAAACCGCAGCGGGTCCTGAAACGGGTTTTCGTTGGCCATCGAGTCCAACATATCATGGGGGGTGGATGGGGACGGCGACGGCGGCCGGCGAGTCCCGCAGGTGCCGTCTTCTTGGCGGCGCGGGTAGTTTCCCAGAACCGGACTTGGGCCAGCGTCCGCATCCGACCCAGTTTCCGGATCGCGCGAGATCCGGACGCGGGCCACTTGGCGCATCAGCAGGCTCCCACCCCAAAACATTGCCGAAAATAGGCAGGTTTACTTCAGCCGCGCGTAATAGCGCGGGATCGTCAGTTGGCCGCTGCGCGCTCGATGTGCTCCACGGTGAATACCGGCAATGTGGCCTCTTGCCGTTTCAGTTCGAGACCGAGTTTGCCCGGCACGGTGAAGATTGTGGGGAGGGCAGGGGCGGATGTCCCGCGGACGCCGGAAGGGCGCACGGCTGGCGTGGCATTCGGTGGAGGAGGCGGCAGCCGCATGGCGGTCCAGCCCTCCGTATTTACGGCGAACAGGCCGCTTACTGCCGTACGGTTCACGACCGGCAAATCTGTCCAGTTCTCAATGTATCGGGCGAGGTCGTCCATATCTATGGCTTTTGCATGCAGGGGGTGGCCCAAGCCGCCGATAAAGTTATGGCAACCCTCCGGGTCTGAGTCAAAGGTGCAGTTCTGGTCGGTGACGGTCGACTTCTGGAGCTTCGGACCTCCGCTGGCTACGCTGAGAGCATAAACTGCCATCGTTTTATGCTCGACCCGCATCACGAGCTTGAAACGATCGGCGAGCAATCCGCGGACCATTTGCTGCGTTCGGTACTTCGCTTCCCGGAAGACCGGGTGGAACAGTGTTGACGGGCGCCTTCGCTTCGATGTTGTACCTCTCACGAATGGTCCAGTCGGGAAGACCGGAAAGCCGCGGCGATGGGTTTATCGGCACGTCGTAGGCGTAACGCAAGAGCGCTAGA
>JAIQEX010000105.1 GCA_020073615.1 Terriglobia bacterium | reverse complement strand
TTAGCCTACAACTTGGTCACCGCGTTCCAGCGCAATTGCCTTCAGGAATCCTGGCAAAACTTGACGCTGCACAAACTGCGCCACAAGCTCTTCCTACTGCCCGGCGAAATCACACGTCCTCAGAACCGCCCGATCCTGCGCATCATGGAGTCTCCGCTGATTCAGAATCTCGCCGACGACATACTCGCCAGAATCGACAGGCTCCCGCCCATCAAGCTCTGAAAAGGCAGTCTTCACGCCGGATTCAAGTCATATAAAGAATATAAAGACCGGATTGCCGATCAATTCGTCCTCTTGGGCTTCCACTCTCGGGCGAGCCGCTGAGCTTCTGCTATCTGCTCGCGCGTCATTAGTGACGCAATCTCATCTCGCAATTTCGCAGCCCATTCTTGAGTTACGGCTTCACAGTAATCCTGGGGAACACCGGCTCCCGACGCGTACACAGCACCAAGGTTATACTGTCCGACGGCGTTCGAACGAGCCATCGCCTCAATTGTAATTGGATTTACATCCGGGCGCTCAATCATTAAGAGCGTGCCAGTGTGGCTGGCCTGTTACCGCGATGGACTCGGCAGGGCACGACGCCGTGGGGTCGAACCGAGCAAGCGGAAAAACAGCAAACTGCGAATCCGGTGCGGTCTACGCGAGTCGAGATCTAGAATTGTGAGGCGCCCGCTCTAAGCCAGCTCTGCGATTACGGCGACCCTGGATAAGCGGATTTCCCTGCTGAGTAATCATCATACGCCACTGGGCCTTGGTCGCCTCCTCGATTTCAGGAGAGCTTCGCGGCCACCGATTTCGCTTGCAGGAACAGCAGCAGGTAGTGGTGGATCCGATTCGGCGCTGCGGGAGGAGTAAGCGGCGCGAGGGATGCCCCCCGTGCTCAAGGGCGACAGATCGTCGGTCTGGAGAATGACGGCGGGGCGACGCCCCGCTTGCTCGTGGTCCCCCTTCGGTTGGCCGAGATCGACCAGCCAAACTTCCCCACGCCTGGCTGGGTTCATGGCTGATCGTCTTGATGAAGCATTTCGGCGTAGCTGTCGAGGCCGGCTTCGGCGAGAACAAGATCGTCCTCATCGCTCAGACTGATTGCCTTTGCCGGCTGAGCGCTCATCAAGAGCTCGAGCTTCTTGCTGAGGTGGTAGGCCTGCAGGGCGTAACTCTTGCTCCAATGTGCCCAGGCCGCGACGTTTTCCAATCTGGCGGAAGGCGTGCGTCCGTTCGCTAACGGAGTCAACGCTGCGAGAACGGAAGAGCACGCGAGCACATACGCCACGATCGAATCGGCCCATGGCTCCGCGCCGGATTCATTGGCTGGAGCGGCCGCGGAGGTCCGCCGCTCGAAGCGCCGGGTTGCGGCCTTCACAATGCGAGTGATGGTTACAAGTCCATGCAGGGCGTTCAGCGTAGCGGCCTGGCCGATCCAATGTGGACCCTGGGAGCGGATCAGGTTCTCCGCTTCCCCAAAACTGCGGATTGTGAGCGCCGAGAATCGCTGTGGATCTTCCTCAAGAAAACCCCACATGATGAGAACCGTCGAAGCGTAATAATCCCTGAACTTGGGGAAGACCCGTTCGAAGGTCTTTGCCGACTGCTCGACCGAGTCCGCGCAGAGGGTTCCAGGATTTCGACTTCGATTTGGTGTCCGATCTTCTCCAAGGCGTCTGCCAAAGTCGAGGGCAAACTCCGGCGTAGTTCGATCCCAAGAGCCGAACCAGCCGGGACCGGCGGACCGCCAGTTCCGGGCGCCGTCCTGCCTCCGGGCAGAACGGGAAGGATCAGAGCAGGACAAAGACAAATAAGTGCCCTATTGAATTTCTACCAAGGTCCGCCAGCGCAGTCGCGAATGAATGCGCAGCGGATGCGCGGCTACACCTTCGCGGCCACCGATTTGGCCTGCAGGAATAGCAGCAGGTAGTCCGGGCCGCCCGCTTTAGAATCGGTGCCGGACATGTTGAAACCGCCGAACGGGTGCGCGCCTACCATGGCGCCCGTGCACTTGCGATTGAAATAAAGATTGCCCACGTGGAAGCGCTCCCTGGCCTGGCGCAGGTGCTCGGGGTTATTGGAGAAGACGGCGCCGGTGAGGCCGTACTGCGAGTCGTTCGCCAGCTCCAGCGCGTGCTCGAAATCCCGCGCCTTGGTCACCGCCAGCACCGGGCCGAAGATCTCCTCCTGGAAGATTCTGGCCTTGGCATCCACGTCGGCGATGATGGTCGGCAAGACGAAATAGCCGGCTTCGGAAGCGGGCTCACCCCCGGCCACGAGGCGGCCTTCCTTCTTCCCGGTCTCGATGTATTGCAGGATGGTCTTGCGCGCGCCCTCGCTGATCACCGGGCCCATGTAATTGGCGGGGTCGTCGGAGGGTCCCACCTTGAGGCCTTTGGCGCGGGCGGTCAGCTTGGAGAGAAACTCGTCGTAAACTTTGCCATCGACGATGGCGCGCGAGCAGGCGGAGCACTTCTGCCCCTGATAGCCGAAGGCGGAGAACAGCACGCCCTCGACGGCCTTGTCGATAGCGGCGTCGTCATCGACGATAATGGCGTCCTTGCCCCCCATTTCCGCGATCACGCGCTTGATCCAGACCTGTCCCGTCCGGTGCTTGGCGGCCAGCTCGTTGATGCGCAGCCCCACGTCGCGCGAGCCGGTGAAGGAGACGAAGCGGGTCTTGGGATGCTCCACCAGCACGTCGCCCACGGCCGAGCCGCTGCCGGTGAGGAGCGTGAAGCTGCCCTCGGGGAAGCCGGCATCGAGCAGCACCTCGGCGAATTTGGCGGCGATGGTCGGGGTCTCGCTCGAGGGCTTGATGATGGCCGTATTGCCGGTCACCAGGGATGCCGCCGTCATGCCCGCCAGGATGGCCAGCGGGAAGTTCCAGGGCGGAATCACCACGCCCACGCCCAGCGGGATGTAGACCATCTCGTCGCGCTCGCCGGGAAGCTGCACCACCGGCTGCGGGCCCGACAGACGCTCCATTTCGCGGGCGTAGTATTCGCAAAAATCGATCGCTTCGGAGACGTCGGCTTCGGCCTCGGGCCACGTCTTGCCTGCTTCGTAGACCAGCCACGCGTCGAATTCCATCTTGCGCGCGCGCAGGATGCGGGCGGCGTCAAGCAGCATGTGGACGCGCTCGACGGCGGGCGTCGCTGCCCACTGCGGGAAGAACGCCCAGGCGCTCTCGACGGCGCGCCGGGCCAGTTCGGGCGTGGCCCTGTGATGGACGCCCACCACCTCGCACGGGTTCGAGGGGTTTACGCTGGCGAGCTTGTCGCCGGTCGCGATCCACTCGCCGGCGATGCGCAGTTGGTATTCGCGGCCGAATTCGGAGCGCACCTTCTGCAGCGCCGCCTCCATGGCCTGCCGGTTGGCGGGCTGGGAAAAATCGGCGTAGAGCTCGTTGCGGAATTTGGTGAGGGTTGCGGTGGCCATCAGTATCTATAGTGGCGCAACCGGGCGGCGAAATTCAAACCCCTACTTCGCCGGACTTCGCCGGGGAGTGGATGGCGTACTCCTGATAGCTCGGCAGCCAGACCTCATACCCGCGGCGCGTCCCATCTGTTGCGCGAGACCATGAGTTCGGTTTGAGGCGGAACCCGGGGAGGGCATTTGGGCCATCGTGTCCCATTTGATCGCGAACTTCGCTCACATGAAAGGGGTTAAAAGAAGCGTTCGGGACACATTGTCCCGATTGCTTTTCTTACCCTGCCGCCAGGGCGAAGCCGGTCTTGGGATCGGTGCGGATGCGCGCGAACGCAAGCTCCGTGTCGTGGCCGAAGCCGCACAGCCAGCCGCCTTCAGCCGCGGCGGCGAGCCAGCGCGTTTTGTTCTCGATGGTTGCGAGCGGGTCCAGATCGAACGCCAGCACCCAGGTGGGCTGCAGGTGGCTGGCGGTGGGCACCAGGTCGGAGAGGAAACAGAACGTGCGGCCGCCGCTTTCCGCGGTGATCACCGTCATGTGGTGGGTGTGGCCGGGGGCGCGGCGCATCCAGACGCCGGGAACCACCTCGTGGTCCCCCTCGACCAGCGTCATGCGGCCGCTTTCGACCAGGGGATCGTAGTTGGCGTCGATGTAGGCGACGCGGTCGCGCGCCAGCCGGCGGTGGGCGTGCTCCCATTCGCCGCGAGGAGCGAAGTAGCGGGCGCGTGGAAACGCGGGAAGCGCGCGTTCGCCGGCGAGCACGGTGTTTCCTCCGCAGTGGTCCCAGTGCAGGTGGCTGTTGACGACGATGTCGATTCGCTCGGGGTCGAAGCCATGACGCGCAATCACCAGGGGCAGCGGCTCGCTTTCGGGGGGAAGCTTCATGCGCTCGCGGGCGCGCGCATCCATCTTATCGCCGCCGCCGGTTTCGATGAGAATGGAGTGGCTGGCGGTGCGCAGCAGATAGCAGTTGAAGGCGGCGGGGATGCGGTTCAGCTCGTCGGCGGCGATCTTGCGGCTCCACAGGGTCTTGGGCACCACGCCGAAAAACGTGCCGCCGTCCCACCAGTAAACCGAGTCGCGGATCAGGGAGATTTCGCAATCGCCCAGAACGACGCGGTCTCCGGCCACCGAGGGCGCGCTCATTTCGGTTCCGGCTCAGCCTTTGACCAGTTTGCGTCCGCGGTCGAAGAGATCGGCCGCGTCTTCCACGAGCTGGCGCCCGCGCTCGAACATGTCGCGGCTGGATTCGACGATGGTGTGGCTGGTGTCGGTGACGGCATCCTTGCCCTGCTGCGCCTTGTCGGCCAGAAACTGGCGCGTCTCCTTGCCGCTCTTGGGGGCGTAGAGCAAGGCCACGGTGGCGCCGATGATGGCGCCGGTTATAAACCAGGCGAGAGTGTTGGCGATACCTTCATCCCCGGTCTCTTCCACTTCTTTGGACATTCTGCTGCCTCCGCGGGAGCCGCGGTTTTGACCTGCTCCCTACACATTCTGCGATATCCTTGAGTCATGGCGCAAGATCCCGAACGCGGTGACGAACGGCCGGAGCAGGACGAACTGGACGCCTCTCACGATCTCGACCTGGTGACGCTCTATAGTTCGGCGAACGTGGATGCCGAAATGGAGGCGGACATGATCCGCGGCGTCCTGGATTCGAACGGTATCCCTTCAATCCTGGTGCGGGCCACCGGATTCTCCAACTTCGGATTCGAGGTGCGGGTGCCGCAGTCGATGGCGGCGGAGGCCCAGAGGGTGGTCGCAGAGGCGCAGGCGGCGGGACCGGAAGCGGCGGCGGAGGCCGAGCGGGAGTCGGAAGAGGGACGGTAGGCGGAGCGGGCCGCGGTCCGTTCATCGGCGGTGGGGATGAATTCTCAGAGGGCGTTCTGGCTCCTGGGCGGGGGCCTGGTGCTGATCGGCGCGATGTACGCCTTCCAGCGGCCGTTCCGCGTCTACCCCAGCATGGAGCCGTACGACAATATCCCGCTGCCGCCGGACTATCAGGAGAAGACCGAATGGGTGTTCGCGCGGCTGATGTATCCCGAGCACCCCAATGCCCTGTTCAGCCGGCGGGGACGATTCTTCGGCTACGGCGCGGGTGGCGGCACGCCGGACTGGCGCGAGGGGTTCACCAGTTGGACGCAGGATTATCCGCGCGCCGACCGGCATTTCGCCGCGGCCCTGCGGCGCTTGACGCGGGTGCACGCGCGCTCGGTGGAACAACCGGTGAATCCCGACGACGCCGGCGACTTCTTTAATTGGCCGTGGATGAACGCCGGCGAAATGGGCGATTGGAAATTGACCGCCGCGCAGGCGAAGACGCTCCGCGAATATCTGCTGCGCGGCGGATTCCTCATGCTGGACGATTTCTGGGGTCCCGAGGAGTATGCCCGGTTCGACGAAAGCATGCGGCGGGTTTTCCCCGACCGGCGCGCCGTGGACATGGACAATAAGGACGCGATCTTCCACACGGTATACGATCTGGACGACCGCTACCAGGTGCTGGGCCAGTGGGCCTTGCGCCGCGGCGGCTACATGTCGCAGAGGGCCACCGGTACCGTGGCCCACTGGCTGGGAATCTACGACGACAAGCAGCGCGTGATGGTGGCGATGTCGTTCAATTCCGACCTGGGCGATTCCTGGGAATGGGCCGACGATCCCCGCTACCCGGAGAAGTTCTCCGCGCTCGGCATCCGCATCGGCGTGAACTACGTGGTGTACGCCATGACGCACTGAGGCGGGGCGTCGGGAGGGGTTTCAGTCCTCGCCCAGTTCCGCCAGAACCGCAGCGTAGAGATCGTGCCCCACCCAGAATCGGGCGATGTGAATCAAATCGTCGAGCACTGGTTTGCCGGGATCGATCAGCCCGGCCCGTTTGGCTCGGGCTACTACACCGAGGAGGCCTATAACTCTCAGGCCCGCCGCGGTAGCGGTCCGACGCCCACGCCTTTCATCGACGAGCAGGAGGCCGGCCCGTCGTTCGATGGCCAGCACGATAGCCTCCGCCTCGCCGGGATCCAGATCTGCCCGTAGCTCTTGTACGCGGTTCTGGTCCGCCGCACTCGCGACGATTAACCAGGGCATCGAAGCAAGGTCGACTGCGGGAGGCCTATTCGCGCGAGATTCAGGACCGGCGACGTGTCGGAGACAACGATCAAAACTTTTCCGTCAGGTGGAGAGTCCGCAAATCCTCACGGAACTCCTCTACGCCGTAATGGACTGGAATCCGGCGTTCCGCCAAAACTGCCTGAAATGCGAGTTGGCCCATCTCCGCGAGACGGCTCGCCTGTGCGAGCGTCAGCCGTTCCTGCTGGAACAAAGTTACGGCCAGTTCCCGCTTTAGCTCGGGCTCGCTAATGTGAGCGGCGGTGAGCACTTCATCTGGAATGGTGACCGGCATCGTCTCAGTTGGCATTATACCGCTGCTGGCGGGCTGCGCTGGAACCGTGGTGCCGGCCTCTGGCGGTCATTGTGCACCAGCGTTCCACACCGGAGCGGAAATCAGTCGGAAAGACCGGCGGAAAGACAGGGTGAGCCGGGCATCGACATAGTCGATGTCAAGACTGCCGGCTTGCGCGGAGGATGTGAGCGGCGGGATCGTCGAGTCGTTGCTTCTTGTGTGGATGGCATCTCGGGCGGAAACAGTGGCGCGACAAGATCGTGTATCTGCCCCTCTGCTGAAGTCTCTTCACGGAGCCGGGTCCGCCCGGACTATGTCGCGCTTCGACTGGACGGCGCCGGATGGCTGTGGCCCGTGGTCCAGATGCTCTTGAAGCTGCCGCCGGCGCTGAGGAAGAGGAACGCGGACATTAGCGTCACGAACACCAGCAGTAGCGCGTAATCGATGAAGTGCTGCGCCCGCTCGTTATTCCACAGATTGGTCAGCCGCGCTCGCATTTCTCTTGCCCCTTGGTTCCCAGCAAATTCTTACGCCGGAATTGGAACCCAAGAAAAGATTAGAACGATTGCGGCAACCCTGCCAAGTCAGGACTGTACCTGGGCCGTAAGGCTGGTACTATCCTGAACTGGCGGAAAAGTAATGGCTGCAGGCGTGGGAAAACAGGAGGATTCAACAGAGAAAGAATAAACTCGTGCGGAATAGGAAGGGCAGGTCCACGGCGAATCGCGGGCCTGCCCTCGCTCTTTTTAGCGGAAGCGGTGGAAGCCGCGGCCGATGAACACCCTGGGCCCAAAGAAGAAGCCCACGCCCGATCCCCAGTAGGGGTAATAATACGGGTAGTAAGGATAATAGCCTGGACCATAGTAGTAGCCATACGGCGAGGGGCCGCGGCGCACGATCTGCGTCTCGCGGGACCGCTCGTAATCCTCCGGGCCGACGTAGCGGAACGCCTGCGGGGCGCGCGCGGTCGAGACCGTCACCGGGCTCTCGATGCGGAAGGTCAATACGGTTTCGGGATAGACGATAGTCGGGTGGTTGCGCGTCAGGAGCACACCGATGATGCCGGCGGCGGCTCCAGCTCCG
Source organism: Terriglobia bacterium (assembly GCA_020073615.1). Taxonomy (GTDB): domain Bacteria; phylum Acidobacteriota; class Terriglobia; order Bryobacterales; family Bryobacteraceae; genus JADGNR01. The sequence goes on along the minus strand of JAIQEX010000105.1, from coordinate 16,096 downwards.
GCGCCAATGGCGGCGCCCCGGCCCCAATCGGCGGCGGCGCCGACCGCGGCGCCAACCGCGGTAGTGCCGGCGACGGTAGCTACCTGCTCGCCCTTAGGCGTAGTCGGACCCTGGCGGCCCACCAACTGCGAGCGCAGCGGTTCCTGCGTGCCATCCGCCACGGTCAGGCCGGTCAACTCGAGCCCCAGCCTGGAATCCTTGCCCCCGTGCGCTTTCTGCGCTTCGGCCACGCGGCCGTAGACCGTCTGGCCGCGCTGCGCCAGCACCACGCCATCGGCCACCACCGGCTGGACCAGCGTGCCGGTGAATAAATCGCCTGGCTGGTTGTGGTCCGAAGATAGCGCATTATCGATCCGCACGGTGACGAATGTCCCCGGCTTCAGGGTCACCTGCGCGGGAAGACCGTACGCGGGACGATCGTTGCGCGGCGCGGCTTGCGGATTCATCTCCGGGGGGCGCTGCGGTTGTCCGTAGGCGTCCTGGCGGTCGACCGGTTCGGCGGGATCCTGCGCCTCGGCCGGTGGCGTCGGAAGCTGGGCTTGCGGCGCGGGTGGCGGATCGCCGGCGCGGCGCCAGCCCCCGGCGGGCTGTTGCGGCGGGCTGGAAGGCGGTTGCGATTGTGCGAATACGATACCGGATGCGGCTAAGAAAATCAGAAGCGGGCGAATCGAAAGGGGAGTCATAAGGTGCAGCCTCGCAGGCTTCCTATGCAGTTGTTTCGCCAATGGCCGTACTTCCTGTAACTCATTGAAAGCAAGGAGGGCTGACAGCCTGAAGTATTGGCCGGAAAGCACCGCCGATGGTGCTTTTCGGCCACCGCTCCGGCGGGCGCCGGAGCGGGCCCTCGCGGGCGGCCCGCAGGGGCTCGTTCGCGAGGGCGCCCAGTCCCCAAGCGAAAGACTCATGCTCCCACCGGCGGTCTTTCTGTGCCAAAATGGGAATCCGGTTACTTGCGGATCGCCCGCAAAGGCGGCTAAAATCAACGCGTTCGCAATACATCCCAGGAGGATTCATGGCAGTTGAGCAGAAGGTGAAGCAGATTATTGTCGAGCAACTCGGTGTCGACGAGAGCCAGGTGGACAGCAACGCGTCGTTCGTTGACGACCTGGGCGCCGATTCGTTGGACATCGTCGAGCTGGTTATGGCTTTCGAAGAGGCTTTCGAAATCGAGATTCCGGACGAGGATGCCGAGAAGATCGCCACCGTCAAAGACGCCGTCGACTACATTGAGAACAGAACCTCCAAGAAGTAACCGCTGTTCACACCAGGGGGAGTCGTTTTGACGCGAAGAGTGGTAGTGACCGGCGTCGGCTTAGTGACGCCGCTGGGGATCGGCACCGAGACAACCTGGCAGGCGATTCGCGAAGGGCAATGCGGCATCGGCCCCATCACGCAATTCGACGCGGCCGCCTTTTCCTGCCGGATCGCCGGCGAAGTCAAGGGCTTCGACCCGGCCGTCTATATCGAGAAAAAAGAGATCAAGAAGATGGGGCGGTTCATCCAGTTCGCCATCGCCGCGGCGGATTGCGCCCTGAAGAGCTCCGGGCTGAAGGTCACGGCCGAGAACGAAGAGCAGGTGGGGGTGTACATCGGCAGCGGGATCGGCGGGTTTGAAGTGATCGAGCGCGAGCACCAGGTCTATCTGGAACAGGGGCCGCGGCGCATCTCGCCCTTTTTCATTCCGGCGACGATTGTGAACCTGGCTTCGGGCTACGTCTCCATCCGCAGCGGGGCCAAGGGGCCGAACTCGGCCACGGCGACGGCCTGCACCACGAGCGCGCATTCCATCGGCGATTCGTTCCGCATGATCCAGCGCGGCGATGCCGATGCCATGATCTGCGGCGGAACCGAAGCCTGCATCACTCCCATGGGAATCGGCGGCTTCGCGGCCATGCGCGCGCTATCCACGCGCAACGACGAGCCGGAGCGGGCCTCGCGTCCCTGGGACCGCGACCGCGACGGATTCGTGGTGGGCGAAGGCGCCGGCATCCTGATGCTGGAAGATCTGGCCATCGCGCGCGGGCGGGGCGCCCATATTCTGGCGGAAGTGGTGGGCTACGGGATGAGCGGGGACGCATTCCACGTGACCGCGCCGCCGGACAACGGCGACGGCGCCTTCCGCGTCATGCGCAACGCGCTGCGCGATGCCGGAATCGAGCCGCACCGGGTGGACTACATCAACGCGCACGGCACCTCGACCGATGTCGGCGACCGCGCCGAGACGGCGGCCGTGAAGCGCACATTCGGGGACCATGCTTATAAGGTGGCGGTGAGCTCCACCAAGTCCATGACCGGGCACCTGCTGGGCGGGGCCGGTGGTCTCGAAGCGGGCATCACCGTGATGGCCATTCGCGACCAGATCGCGCCGCCGACCATCAATCTCGAGCATCCCAGCCCGGACTGCGATCTGGACTACGTGCCGAACCATGCGCGGCCGATGAAGATCGACTACGCGCTGTCCAACAGTTTCGGATTCGGCGGAACCAACGGGTGTCTGATTTTCAAGAGGTACCAGGAGTAAAGGGCCACTGAAGGCGCCTCGGCGGTGAGATAGAGATTTCCACACTATGAAAATCGTGGTTGCGATCAAACAGGTTCCGGCTCGCGATTCGCAGTTGCGGATCGCTTCTTCGGGTAAGTGGATCGAAGAGGCGGATCTGGCCTACGAAATCAACGAGCCCGATGCCTACGCCCTGGAAGAGGGGCTGCAATTGAAGGAGAAGCATGGCGGTGAGGTGGTGGCCCTCTGCGCCGGCCCGGCACGCGCGGCGACCACCATAAGAGAAGCGCTGGCCAAGGGGGCCGACCGCGCCATTCACATCGAAGAGGACCAGGGCGCGCTGGACTCCCTCGCCACGGCGCGGCTGCTGGCCGCGGCGCTCGCGAGCGAGGCGCCCGACCTGATCCTGACCGGGCTCCAGTCCGACGATTTGGGGTACGGGCAGACGGGCGTGATCCTGGCCGAGCTGCTGGGGCTGCCGCACGCCACCATCATCATGCAGGTGGAAAAGCAGGATGGCGGCATCCGCGTAAAGCGCGAGCTCGAAGACGGCTGGTTCCAGCACGTGGAGATGCCCCTGCCGGCGCTGCTGACCATTCAATCGGGCATCAGCAAGCTGCGCTACGCCACGCTGATGGGGATCAAGAAGGCCAAGACCAAGGACGTGCGGCACGTGAGCGCGTCGGAACTTGGGGCGGGCGGCGCGGGCGCGCCCGACGTTGCTGTGGAGCGGATCTACCTGCCCGAGCGCACCAAGCGCACGCAACTGTTCGAGGGCAGTCCCAAGGAAGCGGCGGCGAAACTGGTGGAGAAATTGAAATTCGAGGCGCGAGTCCTATGAGCATGCTGGCGGTAATGGAGCAACGGGCGGGCGCCTGGAACCGCATGTCGTTCGAGACCCTTGCGGCGGCCCAGCAGATGGCCGGGGAGCTCGGCACCACGGCCAGCGCCGCGGTGTTGGGGCAGGGCATCGCCGGCCTGGCCGGGGAACTGGCGTCGCGGCAACTCGAGAAGGTCTACGCGGTCGAGCACGCCCTGCTGAAGGACTACACCCCGGACGCCTACGCGCTGGCCTTGCGGCAACTCGTGGCCGAGGCCAAGCCATCGGTAGTGCTTTTCCCGCACACCTACCAGGTGCGCGACTTCCTGCCGAAACTGGCGACTTCGCTCCACCGGGTGGCGGTGAGCGATGTGATCGGGCACCGCATTGACAACAGGCAGATCGTGCTGGTGCGCCAGCTCTTTCAGGGCAAGGTGAACGTGGACGTGCGCTTTGCCGGGGATGCGCCGCATTTTACTTCGCTGCAGGCGGGCGCCTGGCGCGCGGACCAGGTACTCGCAGGCGCCGCGCCGGTGGAGCAGTTCGCGCCGCAGATCGCCGCCTCCGATATCCGCACCAAGCCGCTCGATCTCTTCCGCGAATCGCAGCGGGCGGTGGACCTGGGCGCGGCGGAAATCATCGTTTCGGTGGGCCGCGGGATCAAGGAGGCCGAGAACATTCCCCTGATCCAGAAACTGGCCGAGGCGCTGGGAGCCGAACTGGCGGCGTCGCGGCCGATTTGCGATGCGGGGTGGCTGCCCATGGAGCGCCAGGTGGGCAGCTCGGGCCAGACCGTGGCGCCCAAGATGTACATGGCCATCGGAATCTCGGGAGCCATCCAGCACCTGGTGGGCATGAAGGGCTCGCGCACGGTGGTGGCCATCAATAAAGACCCGAATGCCCCGATTTTCGAGATCGCCGATTATGGCATCGTGGGCGATCTGTTCCAGGTGGTACCGGAGTTGATCGCGGCCATCGCCAAGGCCAAATAGCGCCATTTTGGCTCGCCGGGGCTGGTGAAGTTTCGGTAAATTCCAAAGGGCGCACGTCGGATTTGAGGGGATCAGGCGGCAGCCCGGTCCCGGCGACGCTCCCAGAAGTCCTCAAATCGTCCGCTGAGCTTAGAGCACCGCAGGGCGATAATTGCGTTTGCGCCATGCACGGTCCAGTGCATGCCGGCCCGCTTAAGCCGGGTGCCAATCGCCACCTTGCAGCCAGCCTCGAGGACACCTGTGGAGGTGCAGAAACCTTGGGCGCGAAATTTTGGGTAGCGCATGCGAGCGCGATTGTGAAAGATGTACAGCGCGCATTTGGTCGCCTCGGCGCAGGTAGCGGAATGGGTACGGAGGGCGTGGACGATGTCATGCAGTTTGCCGTCGTCCAGTTCCGCGCACCGCGCCATGGCCCATTGTTTGCTTTCGCTGGTTGCGCCGAAGATCGATTGCGCGGTTCGGTGCAAAGCCTCTTTGGCGTGGTATCGGTCGAGAATCTGAGTGGCTTGGGGAAACAGTTCCCGGGCGGTGTTCCAGATCCACGTAGAGCCATCACCCAGCACCGCGCAACGGGAGGCTTGCGTGAAGCCTCGCCGCGTTGCTTCGCGTAGTACACGCTCAGCGAAATCGGACCGGTCGGGGCTGGTGTCCGAAGTAGCGGCGCTTTCAATTGCGGCCGAATACGTGACTGATCCCGGATCACGCACCGGCGTGCCCTCCTCATCTCGGGATTCGGCGGTCCACACGGTGACCACCTTGGCCTCGCGGGTTTTGGCGGAACCATCCGACTGCTTGCCCGTGCGACCGGCGACTTCCGCCGCACGCATCGGCACGCCAGTACCATCCATCCCCAGGTACATGGTCGGGGCCACTTCGCCCATCTTTTCCACGCAACTGCGTTCATCGTCGGCGATCTCGACGCCCAGAGCTTCGGCGGCACGTTCGACCTGTTTGGCGCTGACTTCCACGCCAGCCAACTCGTGCAGCAGGGCACTGCTCTCCTCAAAGCTCACAAGCGCCGCCGAACTGCCCGTCATGCGCAGAACTCCAGGTGTGAGCGAAAAACATTCCAGCCGCAGAGCACGATCACGCGGGCAGAATCCGCTTTCGCATTGGGCACAGTAATAGTAGGCCCGTTCCAGGTGGAGAGGGCCGAGCACGCTTTCGAATGTTTTCTGGTGACGGCCATGATACTGGGCGGGCGCTCCGCAGGAGCAAGGCAGTTCCGGGCCAGCATGATCGCTGGTGTCGGCGTTCAGCCGTTGTTCCAATGCTCGCGCGGCCAGCCGCAAAGCCTGCCGTCGCGCCGCCGTCTCCACCGCTTCGAAATCCAGATCCTGGACGGCTTGATGGCCTAAGAGCGCTTCGATTTCCTGGAGGATTTCGCTTTGGAGGCTCGCTGGGAGCCCCTTTTTTTAAGCTCCTCCGAGGAGGTCGCCACATCTGCCAATTGAGCATCGGCCCATTCTTCGCAGGCCTCCCAGTAGGCGTCCACCTGCGCCCGGAATTTACGTCCGGCATCGATCTGTTGCTGCGCAACAGGAGCCTGTTCGCCAGTCAGGAAACGCGAGCGTGTCTTGCCCTCCACCGCGTGCGTGAGGCTGTGGTAAGGACCGTGACGAGCCTTGGTGTCTCGTGCGCAGGCGCAACCGGGCTTGCTGCATTTGATCCTACGTTCGGACAGGGAGCCGCGGCGCATGGGCTTGGCATCGGCCAAATCAGTGGCGAGTTGGTGGACGCGGGGCGGAACAGCGGGTGGGGCAGAAATGGCCATGGTTCTATCTTACGGCATATGCTGCCGTAAGAACAGGCAAAAAAACTAACGCACCCACAAAGGCCCCATTCTGCTGACGTACGCCCGGCGGAACAAGGGCGTTACCGCGCCGGGGGCATTCCGCGGTATAGTCGAGCGTGGTGCCCCCGGCCGGATTTGGACCGGCGTCCTTCAGCTTAGTAGGCCGACGCTCTCTCCATCTGAGCTACGGGGGCACTTCCTAGCCACCCAGTTTGTTTATCGACGGGGCGGCAAGTCCAATTGGCTTGGTCTCAGTCAGGTCCCTCTTGGCGCGCTCTCGCACTGCAAGATTTTCGGCGGCGAGGCCTTCGAGGCTGTGGACTAAGCCGGCGAGCCGGAATCGTCTAATTGTTCGCCCTCCTTTTCGTTCTGGCGCAAGGCGCTCGACCAAGCCGCGGTCCTGGAGGCGATCCAGGCGGCGCTGCACGGTCCGTGGGCTGACGTCCAAACGGTGCGCTATGACCGACACGCGTGGGTATGGTAGGTCGTTGGGTCCCCACCAGTGCATGCTGATGTTCAAGATGATGAGCACGTCGAGAGCATCAAGCGCGAGTTTTTGGTGCGCGCGAATTAACACGTCCGGTATGACCTGGTAGCCCGCCTCGGCAGACAGCCCCCATCGGTCTTTCGCAAAACCAACCGTGGTTGGTTGCGCGAATTGGTTTGCGACGGCGTTCTCTACTTCTGCATTCACGAGAATTTGCTGCTTTCAGAAAAAAGCCCTGAATCTGTTTTCGCATCTAATTGCGAAAACCTGGTCAGATGATCTCACGAATGGAAAGCCAAAATAATATAACATAATATTCATATATAACCACGCGTCACTAGCGACGCAAAATATTGCGCGACGGAGGCGTGATTCCCCTGTGGGGCGGTGCGCGGAATGCCATCTGAGAATAAACTGCGGGGGGAGGCACTGGCGGGAATCGCAATGTTCCGTGACTCCGGTCTGACTACAAAACGGTGGATGGGGGCTGGTGTTGTGCGAAACTCGGTGATTGTGCGTGAACACCGTGAACGCAGTTTGCCGTTAAATTCTTGATTTCATTATGGTCGTGCGTTTTCCCAAGCCGACACTCGCAACAGCAACGTAAAGAAACCAAACCACTTACAAAATCTGAGACTACATTCAGACTCCATTCGCGCCCATCAAACACGGAGCTAAGTTCTTGTTTTTGGATCATTATGAAGGCCGGACGAATGTCAGCGAGCCAAGCTGGACGTCCAAGCACCCCACCCGATAGTGGGGCTGCCAGAATTTGACAGGAATGAACTCGGCCAACACGAACGCGGTTCCCGCTCACGCCGGCGCACGCAACTCCTTACACCTCGTTGAGAACCCAGTCAACAAGATGCGAACCGATGTTGGACGCAATCGCGGCACGAACGAGGAGGCGCCTTCTTCCGGCAGGGTGCATGTCCGGCACGGCATCACAGCGCCAGCATAAACGACGCGCAGCCAGACAGGCTGGCAGTCAACTCGTGGGGTACGGTGCGCGGTCAAGCGCGGTGCGCGGCCGGGTTCCTCGCGCTATGGTTTTGCTGGGCCGTCGGTGCTGCAGTGATGGCTGGTGGGGTTTGTTTGGCGGGTCGTCGTTGTTTGTCCGCAGCGGTGTCGGTGAGGACTTGTTCGAGTGCGGTCAGGGTCTCTTCGTGGTGCTTTGCGAGGTATCGGTGCACGCGGGTGTTGTCCAGGAGTCGTTGGACGTATTTGCCGGCGGCGGTCAGATCGAGGATGTCGTTGCCGTAGTTCGCTTTGATGCTATCCGCGTGCTTGAGGAGTTCGTCGGTTTCTTGTTCCATCAGGGATTGTTGTGCGGGCGTCGTGGCGCGTGGCTTTGCTGGCGTCGTTGGTACGAGGAGTTCTTCTCTGGTGCCGTCGAGGAGTGCTCTGGCGAATCGTCCGCTGAATTTCTTGGCGTTCAGCATGAGTTGTGCAACGTCGATTTGGCGGACGGGTTTCATCTTTCGCAAGGCGCAGAACGCGTCTGCGCTGACGCGTTCGTTGCGGAGGAGGTCCGCGGCTTCTGGGCAGATGCCCTTGAGCAAGTCGCGCCGCTCTCTGATCGTCGCAACGGTGACGTTGAGGGCGGCGGCGATGCGCTCCTCGGTGACGTGCGCGAGCGCGCGCAAAATCATATGGTGTTGCGCGATGGGCGGGATGTAGTTGACGCGTTTGTTGTACGTGTAACTTTCATTATCGATAGCGAGCAAACAGTCCGCGGTGGGGATGCTCGTGGCGATGAGGATGTCCAGGCGCGTGTGCCCGTCCAACAGGACGTAGTTCCCAACCGTGGTGGGAAAGACAACCAGTGGTTCGATGAGCCCGACGGTTGCCATGGATGCTGCGATGCGTCGATACGTGGCGGTCTTTCGATATGCTGCGGTCATCACCTTGAGCGGGATGATGTTGGCGATAGCGATGGGGAGCGTATTGGGTTGGAACGCTTGTCTTACTGGCATGGGTGCTCCTCGTTCGGTGTGCCGACGCGAGTGACGAGGAATGCAGGTAGGGAGCGCAGGTTTTCGGCGCGGAGCAGGGTGATGAAGTGGTCGTCGGCGAGGAGCCGGCGTAGCGCGCTCGTGATGATGGCGAGTCGTTGCGTGATGATCGTGGACCGGCGTACGAGTGCGCGCTGCTGTTGGGTGTGGTGCTCGTATGCGCGCACGAGGTCCGCGCCGGTCGTGGGACGATTCGCGGGGAGGACGAGTTTTGTTCCTTTGCGTCGGTTGATGAGTTGTTGTACGGCGCGCAGTTTTGCGCCCCGCAGGGTCCCATTCTCGTAGGCGTCGGAGAGTGCTTGTTGGATGTCCGCGTCTTTGCCAGTGGCGATCTTGATGGCGGTGTCGATGGGGAGGCGCCCGGCCTCGACGCGTCGGATGAGGTCTTCTTCGCCGTGCCGGAGGAGATTCGTGATGCCGTAGATGTACGTCTTGTCCAGGCCGAGTTTTTCGGCAATCGTTGCTGGTTTGTCGTGTTCCGCGGTCAGACGTTTGACTTCGCGCAAGAGGTCGGTCGTTGAGGGGCTGCGTCGCGCGAGGTTCTCGACGAGGCTCATGAGGTATCGCTGCTCCTCTGTTGCGTCGTTGATGATGGCCGGAATTAGTGTTTCGCCGAGATCCCGGAAGGATTCCAGGCGACCTTGGCCGCAGATCAGATCGTACCTCGTCCCGTCACTCTCGATGGTTCGCTCGTGGACGGTGATTGGTTTTTTGAGGCCGACGCTGGCGATGTTGGCCTTGATCGCTTGGAACGTGACGCGGTTGCGGCTTCGTGGGTTGACGATTCGGATTTCCGCGATCGGGATGAGCGTGATCGTTTGGCTGGTCATGCGGCCTCCGGGAGGAGTATCGGTCGTGCGAGGTTGAGGATTGGCGTGAGGTCCAGAGCGTGGTACACGTCGAGGACGAAGCCGTTGGTTCGTGCGAGGCGGCAGTGGTCCGAGAGGACGTCGATGCTTGGGAAGAGGTAGTAGTCGAGGATGTCTTTGTTGCCGGGTGCCATTCTGGCGCCGATCGTGATGTCGGGGTCGAGCGAGGTGTCAAACCTGACGACCCAGCGGTACTCGTCGTTGTGGAGTTCGCGGCACCGCGCGATGCTCAGTGCCACCGTGAATGCTTCGTTGATGGTCAAGAGGTCTGTTTTCTGGTCGCGGTGGATACTGGCGCCGGTGCTGGTGAGTTCCTTGGTGATGTGCGTGACGTGCTCATCGTGGAGGCTTCGGAGGGCTTGGTTGATCGCGAGGTACGAATAGTCTCTTGCAGGGGTGTAGCCGACGAGTTCGTACGCGCGGCGCAGGCTGTGAAAGCGATTCGCGTACGTCGCTGTTGAGGGCATGCCGGCGGTTTCGTTGATGATGAGGCCGGAGAGCGTCCCGTGTTGCTGGAGGAGGTCGCGGAGTCGTTGGAGGAGTTCTTCGTCCGTATATCGGTGGTCGCGTTCGTTGATGATCGCTTGTGCTCTTGCGAAGAGTTCCGCGTCGATCACGGGTTGATAGGCATTGTTGCACCGCACCCAATCGTCGGGTTTGTTGAGCACGCGAGGCGTCTGGAGTTTGGTGCTGGTGCGGTTGTACAAATTGTTCCCGATGTACTTCTCGTTCGTTAGGACCTCGTGGATTGTGCCGCGCGTCCATGGGCGCCCCGCCTCTGCGGGGATGCCTTCCTCGTTGAGGATCGCAGCTATTTGTGCCTCGGTCTGGTGGTCGATGGTGAAGAGCTGGTAGATGCGGTGAATGACTGCGATCTCGGTCTCCGGCCCCGGCGTGAGGATGACGCGTTCGAGTTGGAAGCTCTTGCGCTCGCCCCGTGCGAGGATCGCTTTGGGTTGTCCGTGCTGGTCGAGGAGTTGTCGTTGTAGGCCGTAGCCGGGGGCGCCGCCTTGTCGGTAGCCGAGGGTGACGAGCCGGCATTGTCCTGCGAAGACCTTTGCGCTGAGTTCCCGACTGTACTCGCCGGCCATGGCGCGTTTGAGGCTTTTCATGACCGCGCTCATTGGCGCGTTGTCGGTGGGGAATTGTTCGGCGCAATATTGGACGGTGATGTTGGCCCGGATGCACCGGTATTCGTAGTACGCTCCTTCGTCGGGTTCTTGGAATCGTCCCCACCGGCTGACGTCGTACACGAGGATCGTGCGAAACTCCGCGTGCCCGCTCTCGACGGTCCGGAGGAGCTCTTGTAGCGCGTCGCGGCCTTGGATGCCGACGCCGCTTTTGCCGGCGTCGATGAAGGACCGAACGATAGTGATGCCGTGCGCGTCAGCGAATCGCTGGATGGCGGCGTGCTGATTTTCTGTGGAGTACTGCTGGTGGTCCGTGGACATGCGGACGTACTCGGCTGCCGGGACGACACCGCCCGAGTGGTCAGCGGATTGGCGAGGTGCGCGCAGCGCCATACAAATAAGGACCGAGGTCGCGACGCTGAGCAATTGACGCGCCCGTGCGTGGTCGCGATGAACCGGCGGTTCCTGCCGGGCCATTCTCCCTTATACGACGGGACGGTGCGAACCACCAAAGAGATGTTCTTTACCAGGAGGCGATGCCTAGTCGTCTGGGGGAAGTCCTTTGATAACAATGAGTTGGGCGGAAGCTAAGCTGTTCTTTACGAGCTCATCCCCGGTGATGAGCCATATCTTTGCAGGACAAGCGGTTAGGTCGAGAGCTACGTTGTTCTTTACACACTCCAGGAGCCGGCGAAGCGTTCGCGAGGGCTCCGACGAGGCACGGGTTTTCGCGGGCGCCCGACCATTTTTCCTGCGGTAGTTGCGCATGTATTCGGGATGCTCGGCGCGCCATTTCTCCTGGCTGTCGCAGCACTGGTCTCGATACGTCGGATCACTCTGGATCTTGTGCCGGTGATAGTCAGCCTGCCGTCGCCGCTGGCACTCTGGTCCGCTGCAGACGATCTGGTCAGGATGATACCGAGAGGGGTCGAACAACTCTCGACAGTACGGGCAACAGAGACGCGGCATGCCCCATTTCATTCCACGACCATCTCCCGATAGAACGAGTTGCCTGCCGTGAAACGAATTTGTGCTGGTGTTCGTCAAAGCCATTGTGTTAACCTAGTACGTTAATAGAATCAGCCAGGCCTTGTGGACATTCAGTTTGGGAGTGCCAAGCTCGCGAAGGAATGCAACAGCACCAAGCTGCTCGTGAAGACCCAAGGTGAGGCGCGGGCCAAGCTGATTCGTCGTCGACTGGATGCGTTGCGTGCTGCCGTGGTGCTCGACGACTTGCGCAATGCCCCTGGCCGGCTCCATGAGTTGAAGGGTGATCGCAAGGGACAGTTTTCGTTGGACCTGGACGGTCCGTATCGCCTCCTGTTTGTTGCGAACCAGACCCCAGTTCCCGCACGCCCCGAGGGCGGGATTGACTGGACCCGCATTACTGCGGTGACAATCCTCGGGGTGGAGGACACCCATGAGTAGCGCCCAGCGCAATCAGTACGAGCCCGATCTCGTGACGCCCCCTGGCGAGATCCTCCTTGAGAAACTTGAGGAGCTTGGCATGACGCAGGCGGACCTCGCGGAACGCATCGGGCGCACCAAAAAGACTGTCAACGAGATCATTAAGGGGAAAGCTCCCATACTTTCAGAGACTGCCCTCCAACTGGAACGCGTGCTCGCGATTCCGGCAAGGTTCTGGACGAATGCCGAGGGACAGTACCGGGAGTTCCTTGCACGAGAAGAGGAGCGGCAGCGTCTGGGTAAGCACCTTGGTTGGCTCAAGACGATCCCGGTGAAGAAGATGGTCCAAGTCGGCTGGTTGCCCCAGCGGAGGGACCCTGTTGCGACCTTACAGGATGCCCTCAATTTCTTTGGTGTCGCGTCGCCCGAATCACTCTCGCAGGTCGGCAAAGAGAAGTGCCTAGCGTTTCGGCAGTCTGGCGCGCACGAGATCGATCAGTACGCGCTCCTCGCGTGGATTCGCAAGGGTGAGATCGAGGCACAGCAACAACAGTGCGCTCCCTACGACGAAAAGCAGTTTCGCAGTGCGCTCGCTGAGATCCGAAAGCTTACCAGAGAGACAGTCAAGACGTACGTGCCACGCATGGCTCACCTGTGCACGGCGTCGGGCGTCGCCTTGGTGTTCGTCCCGGAGATTCCTGGTGCGCGAGCATGGGGCGTCACCCATTGGTTGAGTCCGGACAAGGCAGTCCTCCAGCTGAGCCTGCGAGGGAAGACGGATGATCACCTCTGGTTCACGTTTTTCCACGAAGCCGCACACATCCTCCTCCACCCGAAACGCGACATCTTCGTCGAACTCAACGGCACCACAGACAGCCGAGAAGAAGAGGCCAACCGCTTCGCGTGCGACGTGCTGATCCCACCAACAGCATGGCAAGTGGTCGTCCAAACCCAACCAAGGAGCGCGGCGGAAGTACAAACACTCGCAAAGCGACTCGGGATCGCGCCCGGCATCCTCGTCGGGAGATTACAACGAGAACAGTTGCTGCCATGGACACACCTCAACGCCCTAAAAACCAAACTGGAATTCAAAGCCGCGCCCTAACCCGAGAACTACGCTGAGACTACAAAAAGGTGGGCTGGGCTCGGTGTTGTGCGAAACACGGTGATTTTCCGTGAACACGGTGAACGCCGTGCGTCGCTATACCCTTGATTCTCTTAGTGTTGATCGTTTTCCCAAGCTGGACGTCGCCGGTTCGAATCCGGTCTCCCGCTCCATGTTTTCATAGAGTTACGTGCCATTTGGGATAGCCCACCGATTCCTCATTACTCCGTTTACTCCATTAAGCCGACTTCGCCAATTCTGACGGCTCGGGTTGCGGTTTTCGAAGCACGGCGGCTTCGAGTTTCTTGAGTGCGGCTCGCTTTTGCTCCATGTCCGAACTGGTGTAGACTTCCATGCTGACACCAAGTCCGTGGCCCCTCCGGTCGGAGGCAACCTTCGGATCGACGCCCGCCTTCTTCGACAGGCTGGCGTTGGTCTTTCTCAGCACCTGGAACGTCGCCCAGCCCAAGCCGATGTCCACCAGCTTCGGCTGGCCGTGGCGGTCGTCACAGCGCGATGAGCCGCCGCCTACGGCTGGCCAGCCAAACCCCGGTGCTGCCGGAAACGGAACCCCAAGTCGAAACGGCGGCCGATGCCATTGCGCGCATCGACGCCTTGTGCCCCTGGTTGCGCGGAGTTGAAAGTCGCGCTACACGTCGGCCAGCGGCATAAGGGGATCGCAGGCTGCCGCGGCGATCAACTCCGGCTGAGCCGGCGTGCATCCCGGCCGCAATCCGACGAGAAGCCCCTCTATCTCATCTCGTTCCATTTCGAGCCGTACCAGCAACCGGTTCGCCACGGTGCCTACAAAGTGCCAGTGGCGTTCCAGTATCTGATTGGTCTCCCGCTTAAGCCTGCGAAATTCCGCCCACGCCTGCTGCCGGTCTGAAAACCCGCGTACGAACGACATCCACTCCAACTGCCGGGCAATCTCCTTGCGGTCGGAGACGCCCGGCGCGGAGTCAGAATCCAGCGGCACCGGCTTATCGCCACCGACGCAGCGGCCTAATGAATTCGCCCTCGGGACGATCGAGATCAGTTGCACCGGCTCGCGCGAGCGCAATCGCTGGCGGGACGTCGATCTCAGCGTTGAGACCGGCCTGGCCAACGAGGACGACGACGGAGGCGATGACCTCAGCAGCGCACAACTCGAAGCTGAAATCACCGCCACAATCCACGATCGGCTCCCCGGCATCTTTATCGCCGATGACCTGATTGGTGTGGGCGTCTGGCTCTGGAAGGTGAGAGATCTCCGCGACCGGATGGATCCCTCTAGCGGGCGCTACTCGGAGCCATTCTCCCGCCGCTGGAATCAAACAACCGGACCCATTCGCGGCTTCTTCCCCGACGACTGGGAGATCAGCGGCACGCTCGAGGTCAATGACTGAGGGGTGCAGTAACGAGAAACCCGATAGCTGTCTACAACAGCCCTTCCGTCCAACAACCCGACTACTCCTGGTAAAGCCGGTCACGTAATTGATCCTGACAACTCGCTCGCGTCCGGTGGCACCGGCAGGTCCGAGCATACCGCGGCGTGCTCACCGGCCCGCGGGGGCTTTGGGCGGGGTGGCCAGCGGGTTGCGCACATTCAGCAGGTGCATGCCGATATCGTTGACGCCGGTGACGGTGAACGTGTTCGCCAGCACCACCACGCCCACGCGGGACTTCGGGTCGAAGCCCACGAAGGAGCGGTATCCGGCCGAGCTGCCGTTGTGCCACACGATCCCGTCGGGGGCCAGCACCCAGCCGAGCCCCATCTCCGTGCCGCCAATCGTGGTGGGGCGGTGGACCTTCAGCATGGCGGCCATGGCGGCGGTGAGCGGCGACGCGGAGTAGCCCAGGTTGGCCTCCAGGAACACCAGCAGGTCGTGGGCGCTGGAGCGCAGCGCTCCGAAGCCGGCCAGCGCCTGAAAATCCCAATTCGGAACCGGCGCCAGCTTCTCATTGTGCCCCACCGCCAGGCGCGCCTTCATTTGCGGAGAAAGGGTGATGCCGGTGCTGTTCATGCCCAGCGGTTGCGTGATGCGGGAGCGCACCAGCGCCTCGTAGTCCATGCCCGCGTGCCGCGCCAGGGCGTGTCCCAGCAGCCCGGCGCCCAGGTTGGAGTACTCGAACCCCGATCCGGGGTCGCGCCACATCTTGTAGGTGGAGAGAAACTCGTAGAGCCGTTCCGCCGAATAGTCCGCGTAGGGATTCGCCGGGTTGGCGGGCTTCATATTGGACGGCAGCCGCGGCAGCCCCGAGGTGTGCGTGGAGAGATCCTCGAGCGTGATGCGCCGGCCGCTGCGTTCCGGCACTTTGACGCCTTCCGGCAGGTATTTGGCCACCGGGTCGGCGAGGGCGACCTCGTGGCGCTCGACCATATCGGCCAGCAGCAGCGAGGTGAAGACTTTGGTTACCGAGCCGATCTCGAAGATGGTGTCGCCGCCCAACGGGCGTTTATCGCCCTTGTCCAGGCTGCCATAGGCCACCACCCTCGGCCCCTGGGGCTCGATCACGCCGACCACAATCCCCACGCCCTGCCACGCGCCGTGGATACGGTCCACCAGGATCTTGCGGATTTCCGAATCGGGCGGAACGGGCGATTCCGCCCGGGATTGCGCGCGCGCACCAGACATCACGAGGATCGTCCCGCAGGCACCGGCGAGAAGACTCCGTAGCATTATGAATTGGTCTCCATAACTTTAGTTTCGCCGATCTCGCGCGAGAACTGGCGCCGGGTGTGCAACATAGAAATGGAAGTTAAGCCGCCCGACGGCCCTCCCAATAATCCTCGAAGCGGCCATTGAGGTGGCAACATCGCAGGGCGATGATCGAGTTGGCGCCGCGGACAGTCCAGAACATGCCGGATTGTTTCAGGCGGGATCCGATGACGGTCTTGCAGCCAGCTTCGATCACACCGGAGCCGACGAAGAGGTGCTGCTTGCGGAATGGGGGATAGCGCATGCGCTCGGCGTTGCGCGCAAAGTAATCCGC
>JAIQEX010000104.1 GCA_020073615.1 Terriglobia bacterium | reverse complement strand
CGTTACCCCGGCGGGCCTGCGCATTGCCCTGTTCTTCACGCGAACCTACGCGCGCCTGTTGCGTCCAAAACTCGCTCAAATCATGCCCGCTGGTCCACCCGGAGACTCTCCTCTCCGGGCCGCCTTCGATCGTCTCCAGACGGAGATTGACCGCTGCTGCAAAGAGGAAAAACTCGTCGCCTGAAAACTTGACTCATTTACATTACAATCTCTTGGGTAAGGACTCTAGTGTCTAGCACAGGCCGATCGGCGTCCCGGTGATGCGTCCGTAGAGGACGTCGGGATCAAGGTCCGCTCCGTTCGGCCACACTACGGTGCCCGTCTCCGGACCGACACGGACCTGCGCGAAATAGGCGGGGTCGCGCAACGGCTCGAAGACTCCTTGGAAGCTGAGCTGGGGCGCGAGATCGACCACGCCTTCAACGCCGTCCTCGAAACGGAGATGTAAGCGATAATCGCCTAGCGCTTCTGCGGCAACGATGTCCTTCAACATAATCTACTCCAGAGGCGCTATGGGTTTGAGTTGCGCCTCGGCCCTCGCCAGGTTCCAATCCTCCATCAACTCCGCGCGGTGCAGCGCCGCCCACTCCGTCACCAGGCCGAGTGCGCGCGGCGAAAGATCCCCTCTCAACAGAGCCAGTGTCTCGATGGAGATGAGCGCCTTCTGGCCGGAATAACGCACATGGAAGTGCGGCGGCTCATGATCGCTGTAGTACATCTGCACAACAATACCGAAGAACCGGCTGATCTCAGGCATGCGTGAAACATCTTCTCGCGGTCCCAGCGCGTCCGGTAAATGGCGTAGCACCAATGCGCGTAGTCCTGGTCTCTGATCTCGATCGTATCAGGGATGTGGGGGATACGGGAATCCGGTCCGAACGTCCTCAGACTCGCCCCTCACCCCCGCCCCTCACCCCCGCTCCGGCCACTCCTCGTCCGGCCGCGCGGGCAGCGGTTGCTCCGGGCCCAGATTCGCCCGGTCCACCTCCGCATAGATGAAGTTCTCCGGCGGAACCGGGCTGCCCGCCAGCCGCCGCAGCATCGCCAACTGCCCCGCATGCGTCATGGCGTCGGCGAAAGGACCCTGCAGCAGCGTCTCCGCCGTGATCCCCCGATATTCCGTTCCCGCCTCCAAATGCCGCGCCACGCCGGCCAGCGTTTCGTGAAAATGGGCCACCTCGGCGCCAAAATCGGGCAGCTCGGGCGGACGGTAACTGCCCCCGATGAAGAACGTGCGCGCGTAACCCAAAACGCTGTCCATGTGGCGGATCAGCTCGTGCGGCGTACGCACCTGGGACGCCGCCCGGAAGGAGGCGAACTCCGGCGGCGCGCCGCGCAGCGCCTTCTGCGTCCGGTACGCCAGGGCAGCCAGAAAATGCTGAAGCAGCCGTCGCTTGTCGTCCATCCCGGCAGTATACGCCAGCACCCGCGCCGCTGCCTCTGGTTATCGGCGCGAGTTTACCTTTGATAGCTAGCGTGTATTCCCGGCTCGCGCGTAACATGGATGGCATGGAAGTCCTGATGTGGGTTTTGCTGCCCGGCTTCGTGGCGCTCGCCGCCGGCTTGCTGGCCTGGTTCGTCATGCAGTCGCGCATGGAAGTGGCCCTCGCGCAGCAGCGCGAGAGGCTGGCGGAGGAGCGCGGCGCCCTGTCCGCCGAGAAGTCCGCCGTCAGCGCCTCTTTCGATATCGCCGTGCGCGCCGCCGAGGATCGCGCTCACCGTCAGGCTTTCGACAACTTCCTCAACGAGCTCACCGTCGAACAGCGCCACTACACCCGCGAAAACCGCACCCTGCTGCAGAACCGCAAAAGCCTCGTGCTCCAGGAGCGCATGTACTTCCGCAACATCCCGCTCTCCGATTGGGTCGAACATGAGATCGTCCTCGACGAGGGCGCCGACGTAGGCCGTCTGGTTCAGGACATGACCATCTTCGATAAGGCCGTAGTCAACATTGCCGATGTCCCGCGGCAGAAGAAGGCCCTGGCCTGCGGATAGCGCGCGCGCCCGCCGGTCTCCGCCGAATCCCAATCTGATAATCTTGATGTATCGAAATTAATGGGAACGCTCCCACCGCCGGTGTAACGTCCGGTGGACGGGAAGCATCGCATAGATGCGGACTTTTTGGCATTGTTTGGGACCGTCGAATATGGATCGATTTCGCAGTTTGGTTTTGTGCGCGGCCTTGGCCGTGGGCTCCGCCGCCGCGGTCTTTCCCGCCGGCAAAGGCGATGCCGACAAGGGCAAGGAAGTATTCCAGCCGTGCGCCGTCTGCCACTTCCCGGATAGCGAGGACAAGAAGATGGGCCCCGGCTTGAAGGGATTGTTCAAGAGAGACAAAATGGCCAACGGCAAGAAGCTCACCGAAGGCAACGTCCGCAACCAGATCGATGAAGGCGGCAAGGGCATGCCCTCCTACAAGGACATGCTCACCGACGGCGAGAAAGACGACCTGATCGCCTATCTGAAAACCTTGTAAGGCGGTAGACCCTTCCGTCCTCTCAGCCCTTCGCCAGGACTTCCAGGGCCTTCTTCACCATCGGATCGTTTTCCGTCTTCTTCTGCTGGATTTGTTCCGGGGTCTCCGGCACGGGCATTCCGTTCTCGTCGAACTCCACCTGGTTGTCGGTTTCCACCACCTGCGTCCCCGGCGTCACCCCGGTGTCCTGAATGGCCTTCCCGCCCGGCGAGTAGTACTTCGCCACCGAGAGAATGATCGCCGCGCCGTCGTCCATCGGAATCGCCTTGCGCAATGCCGCGTCTCCGTAGGTGCGTTCCCCCACCACTTGCGCGCGTTTGTTGTCCAGCAGGGCGGCGGCCATAATCTCCGCTCCCTCCGCCGTTCCGTGGTTGGTCACCACCGCCACCGGCAGCGTGGTGATCGCCTTGGCCGGGTCGGCATCGAAGTTCTGTTGCGTATACTTCTGGCCCTTCAGGTACCCGATGCGCCCCTTGCTCAAAAACAGGTTCGCCAGCGCGATGCCGTCCTCCGCCGAGCCCACCGAGCAGTTCCGCACATCCACCACAAGTTTCTGGGCGCCGTCTCGCTGCAGCTTCTCGATGGCCTTGGCCACGTCCTTCACCAGTGCCGGCGAAAGCGCATCGATATTGATGTAGCCCACCTGCTCGGCCAGCATCTTCTCTTCGACCGGCGGCAGAACGACGGCTGCGCGGATCAGCTTTACGGCCTGCGGCTCCTGCCGGCGCCAGCGCACTACGCTCAGTTCCACCGGGGTGCCCGACTCGCCCTGCAGCAGCATGCTGGCATAAGCCAGCGGCATGTCGCGCGTGGCGATCCCCTTGATGCTTTCGATCATGTCGCCCGTGGTCAACCCCGCTTTGGCGGCCGGAGAGCTGCTCACTGCGCCCACCACGCCCATAAAGCCGCCCTTCTTCGACAGCAGCAGTCCCACTTCGGCGCGCTTGACGTCCTTGTTCTTGAGGTAATCCCGGTACTGATCGGCGTTCAGGTAGCTGGCGAACGGATCCACGGCTTCGAGCAGCCCGTTCAGAGCCCCCAGCGTCACGCTCTTCATGTCGGGCTCTTCCACGTATTCGCTCTTGATGTGGGCCACTACGTCGCTGAAGACGCCGATGTGCTTGAGGGTGTCGGATTGATCCGCGCTCCTGCCGAGCGAGGCTCCGATCAGGAGCATTACGGTGAGACACGTCGACGTGCTCACAACGAAAAACTTGGTGCGGCTGCTCATAGGAATTGAAAACTCTCCGAAGTCCTTAAAACTATTATAGACCACCCGGTAGTTCCGGACCGCGGCCGCTCCCGGCAGCGGACACCGCCTGCCCACCGCAGCAAGCAGTTATTGTGGCGCAAGCGGTTTCCGCCTGCGATCCTCGTCTATACACTATTGGACGCGGCCGAGGGCCTTCGGGTTGTGCCTGTTTGTTTCCAACCCATCCGGTCCCGCAACCCCGTAATGTGCGCCGCGTGGTGCCGCCCGTGCCAGGCGTAAAGCGCCAGGTTGGTGTCCAGCCGCAGCACGCCCAGTTCCGGGTGGCGGAAGGTACGTGCGAAATCGCTCTCCCCCAGCGGCCCCAGCATCGCCACCCACCGGCTGTGCAGGCTCTCCAGCAGCCGCAGCGACGTTTCCACCGGGGCCTTCCGCGAATCCTCCAGGCCGGCCCACTGGTCCTGGTCGTACGCCGTGATCAGCGGCTCGTCCTCGGTGAGCGCCAGCCGGAACCGGATGAAGCTGTTCATGTGGCTGTCGGCGACATGGTGCACCACCTGGCGCACCGTCCAGCCGCCCTCGCGATACGGCGTGTCGAGCTGCCCCTCGTCGAGGCCCTCCACCGCGTCCCGCAACCGCGCCGGCGCAGCCGCGATTTCGCCTATCAGGCGCGCCCGCTCCTCCGGCGCCACCGCCTTCGGCCATTCGAATTTCCCGATCGGGTAGCTCAGATCCATGCCTCCGATCTTACCAATACCGCGCGTTCGGGCGAAGATGGAAGTATGAGGCCCATCGCCCTGGCCGCCCTGCTCGCGCTACCCCTCGCCGCCGCCGAGTTGCACCCGCCGACGCTGGCGGCGTTCGACGGCTACATCCGCCGCGCCGAGCAGCGCCTGGACACCCGCCAGGATTTTCTCTGGTCCGACGAATCGCCGGAACGCGCGCGGCGCGTGCGCCAGGGCGAGATTGTGGTCGAGCCGTTCGTCGCCAAGGGCGATATCGCGGTGCCCGACGGCCTGGTGCACGATTGGACCGGCGCCGTGTTCATGCCGGGCGTGCCGCTGGACAAGGCCATGGCGCTCATGCAGGACTACGACCATAAGCGCGCTTATCATCGCGAGGTCGTAGACTCCCGCACCCTCAAACGCGACGGCAACGACTTCCTGGTCTACATGCGGCTCGTCAAAAAGAAGATCATCACCGTGGTGCTGAACACCGAGCACGACGTCCGCTACGTCCCGCTGAGCCGCACCCAGTGGCGCAGCAGTTCGCGCACCACCAGGATCGCCGAGGTGGAAAAAGCCGGCAAGCCCGGCGAGCGCGAGCTGCCCCCCGGAACCGGGCAAGGCTTCCTGTGGCGGCTGAACACCTACTGGCGATTCCAGGAACGCGACGGCGGAACCTGGGTGGAGTGCGAGGCCATTTCGCTCACTCGCGACGTCCCCACCGGGCTGGGCTGGCTCATCGAGCCGATCATCCGCAGCCTGCCCCGCGAAAGCCTCGAAAATACCCTGCGCGAGACGCGCGCCGCCCTGGTGAAGTAGCGCCTCAGCGCGGTGCCTCCTCCCCGCCTTGCTCCTCCACCAGCTCCCACAGACCGCGCCCGCACATGTTCCGGCACTCGGGGAATTGCTGGCCCGCCGTGAACCGCTCCGGCAGCTTGCACACGCTGCACCAATAGATGCCGCTTACCGGCACCGTGGCGCCGGGACGATGTTTCATGCCTTGCCTCCCAGCAGATAATCCACCAGTTGCTCCATACGGTCCACCAGCAGGTCGGGCGCCGCGTCAGCCAGCGTCTCCGGCTGAAATCCGTAGGTGACGCCGCAGCACGGAATACCGGCGTTGCGCGCCGTATGGACGTCTACCGAGCTGTCTCCTACCATCATCGTCCGCTCGCGGCCCACGCCCGCCTCGCCGATCAGCGTATCCACGCCGATCGGGTTGGGCTTCTTGAACTCGAAGCTGTTGCCCCCGTACACCCGGAAAAAGCGCGGGCTCACTCCCAGCCCCTCCACGATCGCCCGGCTCATCCGCACCGGCTTGTTGGTCAGCACCGCCATCCGCTTGCCCGCCGCCTGCAGCCGCGCGAGCGATTCGGCAACCCCGGGGTATAACGTGGTGTTGTCCAGTTCGTGCTCGCGGTAGTACTCCAGAAAGAACTCCAGCGCTTCCTCGATTTCCGCCTCCGCGGCCTGATCGCCCAGGGCGCGGCGGATCAATACCGGCGCCCCGTTGCCCACGTACGAGTACACCCGCTCGTTCTCCAGCGGGCCCATGCCCAGGTGGGTGCGCGTGGCGTTCACCGCGTTGGCCAGGTCCAGGCGGGAATCGATGAGCGTGCCGTCGAGGTCGAAAATCAGAAGGTCCATGTAGAGCACCCGCACCAGCGAGACTCGTAACTCACCGCGAAGCCGCGAGCTTTTCCCGGTTTGCGTCCCGCCTCACGATACGCGTCGCCTGCTTGTTGCTGCTATGCTTTTTCATGCCGGCTAGAGCGCTTTCTCGACCGCGGCCCGCAGTTCGGCCTCGGGCGTGAAGCCCTCGAAGCGCTTCACCTGTTTTCCAGCGCGGTCGAACACCACGGTTACCGGTAACTGGTCGAGCGAATATCGCTGGTTGAGTTCGGGGGCGCCGAGCGCGACCGCGTACTCCATGGGATGCTTTTTCAGGAACGGGCGGACCCGCTCCGCGCCTTCTTCGTCCATGGACACGCCGAGCACCACCACGCCCTTGGGTCCCAGCTCGCGATTTAGTTTGTTGAAGCCGGGGATCTCCTGAATGCAGGGCACGCACCAGGTGGCCCAGAAATCGACCACCACCACCTTGCCGGCGAACGCCGAGGTATCGAGCGCGCCGCCTTCGAGCCTGGTCAGTGGTCCGATCTCCGGCCCGCGTATGCTTGCGCTCTGGGGTGCCCGCGCCCCTTCGCCCTTGCGCAGGAAGGTGAGGTACTGCTGCGGGTCTTTGGTCAGCCCCTCGAAGGTCGCCACCACGTTTTCGTCGGGATCGAGGATCGCGTAGAACGGCTCAGCCACGGTCTTGAATTTCGCCAACTGAAGTTTGGAGTTCTCCTCCGATGCCGCGTCGGTGCCGTCGGTATACAACTCCACCAGCACAAAGCCCTTCAGCATGGCGGCAATCTCGGGGCGCGAGAGCATGTTGGCGCGCATCCAATGGCAGTTGGTGCAGGCGTAGCCGGTGAAATCGACGAACACCAGCTTGCCCTCGCTGCGCGCCCGCGCCAGCGCTTCGCGATACTGGTCCTTGATCCACACCAGGCCACCCTGCTGCGCAGCGCCGCCCGAATCCGCGGCGGCCGCGGGCACGAAAGCGTCCAGTTCGCCGAGTTTGGCGCCGAGCATCCCCGGCAGCAGGCTGATGGCGAACACCAGAAATGCCATGCCGATAAGCAGCCGCCACAGCCCCGTGCGCTCGTCCGGCTTGATGCCTTCCAGGCGCACGAAGCCCAGCAGGTAAAGCCCCGCCATGGCGAAGAGCACAATCCACGCCGCCAGAAAACGCTCGCGCGTGAGGAAGCCCCACTGCAACACCTGGTCGACGCTGCTCAGGTATTTCAGGCTCGCGGCCAGGATGACGAAACCCATCACCACCTTCACGCGCGCCATCCATCCGCCGGCCCTGGGCATGCGCTTCAGGTACGAGGGGAAGAGCGCCAACAGGAAGAACGGCAGCGCCAGGCCGGTGGCGAACGAAACCATTCCCACCAGCGGCCGCAACCGGCCGCCACCCACCGAGGCCGCCAGCAGCGTGCCCACAAACGGCCCCACGCAGGCGAACGACGATAGTGAAAATGTCAGCCCCATGAGCAGCGTCCCGGCGAAGCCGCCGCGATCGGCCGACTTGTTCAAACGGGTCAGCACCGGCGACGGGATGGTGATCTCGAAGGCGCCCAGCAGGCTGAGCCCGAAGGCCACGAACAGCGCCGCGATGAAGCCGTTGACCCACGGGTTGGACCCCAGTTGCTTCACCCCCACCGGCCCCAGGATGGCCGTCGCCGCCAGTCCGAGCCCGGAGAACAGCACGATGATTCCCAGACAGAAGACCACCGCCTGCGCCATGCCATCGCGCTTGCCGCCCTGCCGGTTGAGGAAATAGGACATGGTGATGGGGATCATGGGAAAGACGCAGGGCGTAAAGATGGAGGCCAACCCGAAGCCGAACGCCACGGCCAGAAACGCGCCCCAGCCCGAGGGCTGTGCGGGCGCCTCGGGCGAACTGGCCGGCGCCTTGGCCTCGGCATATCCCGCGGGAATGGCCGGCGCCGCGGCCGCCGCGCCGGGTTCGACGTTCAGCTTCGCGGTCCCGGTCCATCGGCCGGGAACGCACGTGGTGGCGTTGCAGGTCTGATAGCGGATGGACACCGCGAGCTCAGCGGGACCCGCCGGCGCGTCTTTGGCAAGCGCGAGCTCCACCAGAAACGCGACCGGACCTTCGAAGGTTTCGGTATCGGAATTGAAGTTCGCGTCGAACGACTTTTTCGGCTTCGGCTGGAGCACCCGAACAAGCTCGACCATGGAAGCTGGGCCGACTTTAAAGGACGTCGGGATGCCTGCCGGCGAGGATGCCGAGTAAAGATGCCAGCCTGCTTCCACATTCCCGTTGATGCGGGCCAGAACCTTGCCACCGGGAGGAGCTGTGGGCGGTGGCTCGATGGTCCAGACGACGTGCTGCGGCCCCTGCGCCGACGCGCCGGCGGCCAGGAGCAGCAACGCGATTGACGTTAATCCCCCGCTACGCACGCCTTGCCCCGCAGCTCGTCCTCGATGCGCTGATTGATCTTGCCGCCGGAAAACTCGGCCGCCACGCGAATCGCGTTCTTAATGGCGTTGGCGTTGGACCGGCCATGACAGATGATGGCCGCTCCCCGCACGCCCAACAGCGGCGCGCCGCCGTATTCGGAATAGTCCACCCGCTTGCGGAAGGTGGCGAACGCGTTCTTCGCAATGGCGTACCCGATCTTGCCAGTGATGGTGGATTCCAGCGAGTCGCGCAGCAGGTGCTTCACCATGTCCACCAGGCCTTCGCTCACCTTGAGCGCCACGTTGCCGATGAAACCGTCGCAGACGATGACGTCCACTTTGCCGCCGTAAATGTCGCGCCCTTCCACGTTGCCCACGAAGTTGAGATGGAGACTCTTGAAGAGCGGCGTGGCGGCATGCGTGAGATCGTTGCCTTTGTGCTCCTCTTCGCCGATGGAAAGCAACCCCACGCGCGGTGTCGGCCGCCGCAGGATCACGCGCGAGTAGATTTCCGCCATCACCGCGAACTGAGCCAGCATGCGCGGCGTACAATCCACGTTGGCGCCCACATCCACCAGGACCACGGGCGTTCCTTCCACCGTGGGCAGGACGCCGACCAGCGCCGGACGGTCCACCCCCGGCACCATGCCCTGCACCACTTTGGCCGTGGCCATGACCGCGCCCGTGTTGCCGGCGGACACGAAACCCTGCGCCAGGCCGTCGCGCACCATGCGCGATGCCACGCGCAAAGAGCTGTCCCGCTTCTGGCGGAAGGCCCGCGCGGCGCTGTCTTCCATGGTCACGCGTTCGCTGGCATGGACGATCTCAATGGGGAGCTCCTGGTAGTCCTGGTGCGTTTCCAACTCGCGCCGCACCACATCCTGGTGTCCCACCAGAATGACTTTGACCCCCAGGTCCCGGGCGGCCCGAACGGAGCCCTCCACTTCGGCTTTGGGGGCGTGGTCGCCGCCCATTGCATCCACCGCAATGGTCTGCATGTCGTGTTGGGCCTACTCCTGGGCGACCTCGACCACTTCGCGGCCCTTGTACTGGCCGCAGTGCGGGCATACGCGGTGCGGCAGCTTGGGCTCATGGCAGTTCGGACATTCCGAAAGCCCGGAAGCTTTCAGCGCATCGTGCGCGCGGCGGGTGCTGGTCCGTTTCTGGGAGTGTCTCCGTTTGGGATTCGGCATATCTCTACCTCTGTCGTCCGCTTGCGCGGGGATGCAAAACTCAGGTCCTCAAACAAATTACTGAGTACTCAACTTGCGGAGCGCGCCCCACCGGTCGTCACCACTTTCGATGGTGCAGGCGCACGCGGTCTCGTTCCGGTTCTGGCCGCAAACGGGGCAGATTCCCTGGCAGACCGCACTGCAAACCCTCTGCATGGGCAACGCCAGCAGCACCTGTTCGCGCAGGATGTCCTCCAGCTCCAGGCCGCCGCCTTCATAGAAACCGATCTCCGCCTCGCCTTCGTCGATCTCCACCTCTTCGTCTTTCGCGATGACCGACATCGGCCGGTAAAACAGGTCGAAGCCCGCGTCCAGCGGAAAGCGCGCGGGACCCAGACAACGGTCGCAGTCGGCCGCCATCTCGACGGTGTAGCGCCCTTTTATGCGCACCTCCCCGCCGGTGTGCGGCAGCATCTCCGCCACGCCTGCCGCGTGCAGCGGAGAGCCTTGGACCAGATTCTCGCCCGCGAAATCGATCTGCCCCGCGTCGAAAGTCTCGTCGAAACGGATCTTCCGCTGTTCCATCTCTTTGACACTAAGGAACATAAGGATTTGGGGCAGAACTTTCACATTATAACATTGGCGGCTGGGGTGGCGAATTGCTTCTTGGCGCGGCGGAAACCGTTCAGGATCGCGCCCGCGCGACGCCCGTGCCGGCTTCGCCGCCGGTTCGCCAGGCGTCGATCTCGGCAATCTCCTCCGCCGTCAGCCGGAACTCCATGGCGCCGGCCACGCCCCTGGCCTGCTCCGCCGAACGCATGCCCACGATCGCCGCCGTCACCGCCGGATGGCGCAGCGTCCAGGCGATGGCCACTTCGCCCGCCGCTCGCCCGTGCCGCGCGCCGATGCGTTTCATCAGCTCCGCCAACTCCAGGTTGCGCGAAAGCTGCGGCTCCTGGAACGCCGCCACCCGGCGCCGGAAATCGTCCTGCGGAAAATTCGCCGCCCGCTCCCTGGTCATCGTCCCCGCGAGCAGGCCCGACTTCATGGGCGAGTACACGATCACCCCGATCCCGTGCTGCCGGCAATAGGGAAAGTGCTCCTTCTCCACGTCCGGCGAGATCGCCGAGTAGGGCGGCTGCAAGGACGTGACCGGCGCTATCCGGCCGCAGCGCTCCATCTGCCCGCCGTTGAAATTGGAGACTCCGATCCAGCGCACCTTGCCCTCTTCCTTCAGCCGGGCCATGGCGCCCCACCCTTCCTCGACGTCTTCGGACGGATCGGGCCAGTGGACCTGGTAGAGATCGAGGACATCCACCTGCAGCCGCCGCAAGCTTGCTTCGCATTCCCTGCGGATCGAATCGCCCTTCAGCACGCTGTGAATCTCGCCCTTCTCGTTCCAGGTGCGCGCGCACTTGGTGAACACATAGGGGCGGGCGCCCTTCCAATCGGCCAGCGCGCGTGCCACCACTTCTTCGGAATGCCCCAGCCCGTAGATCGCCGCGGTGTCGATCCAGTTCACGCCATGCTCGAGCGCGGCGTGGATGGCGGCGATCGATTGTGTGTCGTCCTGCGGCCCCCACGCAAACGCCCAGCCGCCGCCGCCCATGGCCCACGCGCCGATCCCGATGGGGGTCAGCTCCATATCGCTCTGGCCCAGCCGTTTCTTCTGCATCTTCTCCGCTCCTCGTGCAGGCATTGGTACTCCTCTACAATATCGAAGGTTGTGTTTCCCATGAAGCCGCGCGCCACGGTGATCGGTTCCGGCCCCAACGGCTTAACCGCGGCCATTGTGCTGGCGCGCACAGGTTACCAGGTAACGGTTCACGAAGGCTCGCCGCAAATCGGCGGGGGCGCCCGGTCCGCCGAGCTCACGCTCCCCGGATTCCTGCACGATATCTGTTCCGCCGTGCATCCCATGGCTGCCGCTTCGCCGTGCTTCGCGCAGTTCCCGCTGGCGGAATACGGCCTGGAGTGGATTCATCCCGAGGCGCCGCTGGCCCACCCGCTCGATGACGGCACCGCCGTGCTGCTGGAGCGCTCCATCGGCGCCACCGCGAAAAACCTGGGCGCGGATGGCGATGCGTGGCGCCGCCTGATGACGCCGCTGGCCGATGCCTGGCCGCGGCTGCGCGACGATATCCTGGCGCCCCCGGGCATCCCGCGCCACCCCCTGCTGGTGGCGCGATTCGGCCTGCGCGCCATCCGCCCCGCGCGCGCCCTGGCCGAAGCTCTGTTCCGCGGACCGCGCGCCCGTGCTCTGTTTGCCGGCCTCGCCGCCCATGCCATTCTGCCGCTCGAAGTGCGTCCCAGCGCCGCCGCCGGCCTGGTCCTCGGCGTTTTGGCGCACACCGTGGGCTGGCCCATCCCGCGCGGCGGAGCGCAGCGCATCAGCGATGCCCTGGCCGGCTGTCTGCGCTCACTTGGGGGCAAGATCCGCACCGCATCGCCAGTGACCACGCTGCCCGATGCGCCGATCGTCATGTGCGACGTGACCCCGCGCCAGTTTCTCGCGCTGGCGGGCGATCGCCTCCCCGCCGGTTTTCGCCGCGCCCTGGCGCGCTATCGCTACGGCCCCGGCGCTTACAAGCTGGATTGGGCGCTCGATGGCCCCATCCCCTGGCGGGCGCCGGAGTGCCTCCGCGCCGGCACGGTCCACGTGGGAGGAACGCTCGAAGAGATCGCCCTCTGGGAGTCGCATCACACCGGCAGTCCTTTCGTCATCCTGGCGCAGCCCAGCCTGTTCGACGCCACACGCGCGCCGGCCGGCAAACACGTCGCCTGGGCCTACTGTCACGTGTCACATGCCTCGACCGAGGATATGACCGCGGCCATCGAGGCGCAGATCGAACGCTTCGCGCCCGGTTTCCGCGCGCGCATCCTGGAGCGCCACGTGCTGACCCCGGCGGCTTTCGAGCGCCACAACCCCAACCTGGTGGGCGGCGATATCGGCGGCGGCGTGTTCGATCTGCGCCAGTTGTTCCTACGCCCGACGCGCCACCTCTACCGCACCCCGCTGCGCGGCGTGTTCCTCTGCTCGTCGTCCACGCCGCCCGGCGGGGGAGTGCACGGCATGTGCGGATATCACGCGGCAAGGGCAGCAGTGGGGTAGGCCTCCCTGGCGATACTGGTGATTCGGGAGGTGCTGCATGTCCGTTCACTTTTTCGCAAAGTTCGAGCCGCTGCTGGGAAAGGAGGCGGCGTTCCGCGAGGAGTTGTTGCGGGTCGTCGAGCACTCGCGCGCGGAAAATGGTTGCCTGGCCATCCGCATATTTGAGTCGCTTCGCGAGCCGTTGGTCTTCGCGATTCATTCCGAGTGGGTGGATGAGGAGGCGTTTGAGTCACACGCGCAATTGCCGCACACGGTTCGATTTCTCGAGGCTGCTGAGCGCTGCTTGCCTCACCGCGTACAGGGGCTGAGGTCGCGGGAGATCGGCGGCGCCGCTCCATCTGACGTCTTCGACTGACTGCGGCAACACGCCTCACGGCTCGATGAGGCCATGACGCAGGGCGTAACGCACCAGGCTGGCGGTGTCATGAATACCCAGCTTGTGCATGATTTTGGTGCGATGCGATTCCGCGGTCTTTACGCTGATCGACAGGAACTCGGCAACCTCCTTCGTCCTCATTCCCTCGGCGATCAACTGCAGGATCTGGCGCTCTCGTGTGCTCAGCGGCTCTGCCGGCGGGGCGGTGTGCACCAACAGGGCGTCAACCAGCGACCGCGAGACCTGCGGAGACAAGTAGCTATTGCCCTGCCGCACCTCCTCGATGGCCGTCACCAGATGCTCCGCCGCCCGGCTTTTCAGGACGTAGGCGCTCACCCCGGCACTCAGGGCGGCAAGCACGTCGGCACTTTCGCTATGCATGGTCAGGAGCACCACTCGGATTCCATAACCAAGCTTGAGAATCTCCCGGGTGGCTTCAATCCCGTTCAGGATCGGCATGGACAGATCGAGAATCGCGATTTCGGGCCGAAGTTC
This sequence comes from Terriglobia bacterium, assembly GCA_020073615.1. Lineage (GTDB taxonomy): Bacteria > Acidobacteriota > Terriglobia > Bryobacterales > Bryobacteraceae > JADGNR01. The sequence continues at coordinate 10,586 of JAIQEX010000104.1, read as the reverse complement.
CTCCGCCAGGGTCACCGCCTCACGGCCGTCGGATGCCTCGGCAACCACCTCGAAGCCATGCCTCTCCAGCAGGGACCGCAACCCCTGGCGCACGATAATGTGGTCGTCGGCAAGAAGAATTCCGGGCAAGGCGTCCCTCCGCTGTACACATATGTACTGCCTGTTCAAATATTGGAGGAATTGGAACGGGTTCGGAAGACGGCGAACTACGGTAAACCACGTCAATACCGTACGCAGGCCGTGTTGGCCTTCTCAACAGCAGCGGCTATTGCTCTTTACAGAAGTTTTACAAGTTGATGACCATTACATGCGCCGCGACCCTTAATTTAGTAAGTCGGAGGTGGAGGCAGTGTCCAGCACCGCTTTCGCGGTACCGCAGCGAAGCTTTTTCCCAGACGAATCGGGGCGGAAGGATGGAGCGCAGAGCCTTATCTGGCTAGACCGTGCGGCGCGCCTGAACGAATGTCTGGAGAAAGAAGCGAAAAGAATGGCCCAAGCATTGCACGATGAGGCCGGGCAGCTCTTATCGGCAGTCCATATCAAGCTGGATCAGGTCGCGCGCGAGTTACCGCCGGAGCAGGCCGGCTCCCTGGAGGAGGTCAAGCTGTTACTCGAACAGGTCGAAGGCTATCTCCGCCGGTTATCGCACGAGCTGCACCCCATGATTCTCGATGACTTGGGCCTGCTGCCGGCGATTGAATTTTTGATACAGGGCATTGCCAGTCGCTCGGGACTCACCATAACCGTGGAGGGATCCACCCGCGGCCGGCTGCCTTCCATGGTCGAGACAGTCTTGTACCGGACCGTGCAGGAAGCCTTGACCAATGCCGCCAAACACGCCCGCGCCCGGACTGTGCGGATCTCGCTCCAACGCAATGGTTGCGTGCGCTGTTCGATTCAGGACGACGGAATCGGCTTTGACACGGCCCAAGCGTCGCCCGGCCAGGGCGAATCCGGCGCCCTTGGCCTGAGAAGGATTCGCGAAAGGATTGCCGCCGTGTCGGGCACGCTCCGGCTCACCTCCCGGCCGGGAAGAGGGACCGAGCTCCTGGTGACCGTGCCTCTCTGAAGGGCCCGCGCTGATCGCTGCGGTTTTCGACTTCGTCACTCCCGTCCCTCTCAAGGTATTACGCCCTTGCCGCACGGCAGTGCCCGCACCATAGGGGTGGCCGCCAAAGCTCTGCGGCTCCAGATCCAGCTTCGCGGATCGGCCCAGGCCCGGTCGGTGTCCCGCGCCACCAGGACGCCGATGCCGAACTGGCCGCAGACGGCGTCCACCGCCGGCGCCGGAGCGGCCGCGGGCGGGTCGAAGAGGCCGTTGAGGATCGGGTACATGCTCGCGCACACACTCGCGTCGCCCCCAAACACCGTTCCGCAGCCTTGCGTTTCCGCGGACAACTGGCGATCCGCATACAGGCCGTAAGGAATGAATCCGGGGTTGGTATCGGGGTTATGTTCCATCACCGTGCCGGGCGGCAGAGTCTCCCGCAGGCGTTCATAAACCTGGCGCGCGGCGTAGGTGCGCTTGCCGAGCTGGCCGTCGGCGCCCAGCGCCCGGTAGCGCGTGACCGCCGTGAAATCCGTAAGCACGGGATACCCTCGCAATAGGCAGACTTCGTACGCCGTTCCGGCGGCGCCCGCCACCAGCAGAAAGGCCAGCCACGCGCGCAACCCGTGCCCGCGCAGCTCGGGCTTCCCCGCCAGGCTCACCGCCCAGAGCAGCAGGATGAATTGCGCGGGCAGAAAACCGCGGGAGCCGAGGTCGTTGTTGCCGATCACCCCGGACCGCAAAAACGTGCACACCGCCATGCTGCTCCCCGCCATGGCGCAGGCCGCGAGATCCCAGCGGCTCCACGGCTTCCGCGCGGCCCGCAGTCTCTTCAATGCCACCAACCCGATCAGCAGAAAGAAGCCCAGCTCCAGGAAATAGTTCAACGGAAGCAACAGCAGGTCAGCCAGCGGGATTTTCCACCAGGCGGCATGCCCCGAAGCCAGCGCAAAGTCGGCCATCTTGAAGGCGCGGACGGCGGGCACTACGAACGAGCCTCCCGCTGCCGGTCCGAGCAGGTCGCGCAGGTAGGGGACCAGCGGGACGGCCGCGCAGCATCCCGCCAGAACCAGCAACGCCGTGTCGCGATGCCATTTCCGGACGAGGGTGATGAGCCCCCAGACCGCCAGGAACACGAAGAACGTGAAGGCCACATACACCGAGCAGCCGGTGGCCGTGGCGAAACACAGCCCCGCGGCCGCCGCCGCCACCGCCGCGTCCCGCCGCCCGGCGGGCGCGCTCCACAGCAGCAGGAACCCGGTGAGGCAGGCCACCAGCGCGGCCAGGTGATGCGGCACCCAGAGCATGGTGCCCACCCAACTGGTCACCTGTTCATTCCACCATTCCATTTCCGGAAGCAGAACGCCCTGGCGCAGGAGCAGCAGGTTGGGAAACAGATCCAGGCCGGTGACGCCCAGCAGCCCGATGGCCAGGCCCACGCGGCGATCCAGCCGGAGCGGACCCTCCGGATCGGCGAACCGCAGATAGAGGGCCAGCACCGCGATGAGTCCCAGCCCGCACCACAACGTGCCGCCGAAGACCGCCAGCCGCGCGCTGATGGCGCCGCCCGCGGCGCGCTGCGCGAGGCTGCAAAGAATCATCCAGAAATAGTGATAGCGCAGCGCCACCGGCCGCCCCGGAAAAAAATACGGATTGGGCGGCGGGATGCCCGCGCGCGTGATGGCCGACGTGATGGCCACGCGCAACGTGTAATCGAACGAGATGACCGAGTAATAGAGCCGGCTGCCCCATTGCAGGTCGATCAGGGACGCGGTGCCCAGGGCCAGCCAGGCCGCGGCCAATGCCTTGGCGAGACGGTATCCGCGGGGAATCATCCGCCGCAGGCGGGCCGCCACAAGCACCGCGAAACCGGCCCACAGCGGGGCAAACACCAGCCAGACGGCGCGCGCCGGCGCGAAGCGTCCCGCCAGGTAAGCGGCCATCGGGCAGATGGCAATGGACAGCGCAACGCCGAGCGCCGCCTGCCCGAGCGCTCCGCGGCGGCGGAACTCCAGAAGGTTCAGTGCCCACCCGAGCGTGTAGCCGGGAATGCAGGCGAACAGGGCGAAGATGGCGAACGCCGCCGCCGTGCCGGCTATGTCGCTGAGCGTAAAATTAGCGCCCATTGGCTAGTTGGCCGCCCGCTTCCCGCCCGCGCTCCTGGCGTCGGCCAGGAGAGCGGCGGCCTTCTGCATGGCGAGGCCCGCGGGCAAGAGCGACATCCACAGAATCGGAACACGGAAGCGGATCTCAGCCTGCACGAAGTAATAGACCACAGGATAGAAGGCCAGTACGAGGACGATCCCCAGCGCCGCCTTGTTGCGCGCACGGACCATGAAAAAAAGACCTGCCAGGGAGAGCGCCGTGATCGTCCGCATCGAGTATGCGTACCAGGGCGCTTCCCCGGGCGTGGGAAACCAGAACTCTTTGAAGCGGCGCCGGGTGAGCTCCCGGAAGCGCGCCGGATGGCCGCGAATCCACGCGATCGCGATCGCCAGGCGGCTGCGGTTGTACGGCACTTCGCCCATGTCCCGGAGGAGAGCGGCCTCACGGACATTGAAATTCGCCTGCATCAAGGCGTGGCAGCCGCTCTCCTTGTTGGCGTCGCCCCGGGCTTGGGCGCAATCGGCGTTGGACGAGTAGAGCTCGATCCCCAGGTTGTCGCGCACCAGAAAGAGGCCGCCGAGCTGGCGCTGGTTGCGCAGCGTCCAGGGCAGACACACCAGCGCCGCCGCCGCCAGGAAGGTGAGCGCACAAACGAGCCATCCCGTCAGGGGCGGCCGCTCGCAAAACCAGAAAGCGGCCATCCAGGCGCCGCTGACGATCACCAGCGCCGGGTTGAGAAGAAGCAGCACGCCGCACAGCGCGCCCGACGCCGCGCCTTTGATCCAGAACGGCCGGCGCGATCGCAGGATGCGGGCGGTGGCCAGGCAGAACAGCATCGATCCGGTCGCCGACCAGATGGACTCCCACTGCGGGAGCACCGGAATGGCCGGCACCACGGCGGTAAACAGCGCGGCCCAGACCCCGGGCCGGACGTCGGCCAGCAGCAGACGGGAGAGGGGAAGCAGGAGTACGGCGTGCAGCCCATGCAGGAACACGCACAGCCCGATGGCGGCGAACGCAAAACTGCGGGGATCGCCGAACAAGTGCATGAGGCCGCCCAGCGCCAGCGGAAAAAGCGGTGCTACGTGCGCCGTCGGCCCGGTTTCCAGGGCTCCGAAGGGGTTGGCGAAGCCGTGGCCTGCGGCCAGGCTGCGGGCCACCGCAACACTTTCGAAGTATCGTCCCAAAGCAGGGCCCGGAAACACAGCCAGTTGCCATGTTGCGGAGACCGCCGCCAGGGCGAACAACACCACCACGGCCGGCAAGGATGGCAGCGATCTGGTCTGCAGCTCCGCAACCGCCATGATTGACCTACTATCATAACGTCCGGCGGGCTGCGGAAAGCGGCCCGCCGGGCCGGCGGATCCATCCGGGTGTGAGGAACTATCTTCTGGCCCCAGGGTCCGCCATTTCGCCGCCGGAAGCGCCGTGATGAGCGGCAGGGGCCGCCGGCTCGCCGCCGCCAAAGACCGGTTCGAACTTCATCCCGCAGCAGGGAGCCGTTCCAGGTTTGTCCGACCTGGTCTCGGGATGCATGGGACAGGCGTAGTACAGGACCTTCCTGCCCAGGTAGGCGATGAGGGCATCGACATCGTCCTTGCCCAGGCGCAGGTTGGGCATGCGCACCTGCTTGTAGCGGGCGAACAGCGCCGTCGCGAGGGGGTCTTTCTCCGCCAGCACGTCGTTGGGCACGGCGATAAAGCGGGCCAGCCACGCCCGGTCGCGGGTGCCCGTCACCCCCAGCAGGTCCGGCCCCACGCTGTCGCCATGCCCGATGGTGTGGCAGGCGGCGCACTGCGTGGCGAACAGATAGTGACCCTTTTCGGGAATGTCGAGCTTGGGCGCCTCGGCATAACTTTTCACTTCGGCCGCCTTGCGGTTTTTCCAACTGTTCAGCAAGTCGCCGATCATCAGGGAAAGAAATCGCGGGTTGTCCAGGGCGGAGTTGCGCATCCATTGGCCCGTCGGCTCGTCGCCGATCAGCAGGCTGGCGGTGTGGCCGTCCTTGTTGGCCGGGTCCGGTTCGGAATACAAGCCCAGTTTCTTGCTGATGAGCTCGATGTCGCCAGGCTTGCCGGTGAGGAACGTCCAGCCGGGCCCGGCATGGTACTGCTCCGCATACGACTTCAGCACCTCCGGCGTGTCGTGCCGGGGATCGATGCTGATCGAATAAAAGAAAATGTCCTTTCCCACGCGGTCGCCCAGATATCGCTGCACCTGGGCCAGCCGCGCGGTCTCGAGCGGGCACGAATACTGGCACGTGGTGTACATGAGGTAGATCGCTACCGTCTTGCCCTTGAGTAAGTCGTCATAGAAACGTACCGTCTTCCCGTCCTGGGTAGTCAGTGGAACGTTGGGGAAATAGTCCGCTCCCCAGCGTGAGTTGGGCGCCGCCGATGCCGCCGCGGCCCACAGTGCGGCCACGGCTACGATGCTCATCCGGTTCTTGCGTTGCATTCCGATCGCTCCTTATCGTTTTTCCGCAGGCGGCCCCCCGCTGCCGCTCGCGGCTCCGATGTTGCCGGGCCGCGAGCGTGAGCGAGCGGTTGCCGCGCTGCGCTGTTGGCGCTCTTAGAAGGCCGTCGGGAGGATCTCATCCGGCGAGATGAAGGTCACTCCCTGCGGCCTGGGGACCGGGGTCGGAAGCGGACGCAGGAACGCGCCTCCCGCATCGTCGATCTCCCACCGCAACAGCATGGCGTTGTCCTCGTGCACGGTATTGTGGCAGTGCTCCATGTACATTCCGCCAAAGTCGCGGAATTGCATGGTGAGGGTTACGCTCCCGGAGGGCCGCAGGCGGTACACATCCTTGCGGCCCTGCTCCCACGCCGGAACTTGAGACGGGTCCCCGTTCCGGGCAAGGATTTGTCCCTCCTCGAAGTGGATGTGGACCGGATGATCCCATCCGCCGCCGCCGTTCTGCAGGGTCCAGATTTCGCGGGTACCGTATTTCGGCGCCGCCGATACCCGGCCGAAATCCGCATTGAGCATCGACCCGCCATCCGTCTTGACGCCCCACGGCCCGAGAAAAGCGGTGGTGGGGTCGGTGGACGTCTGCGTGGCGCCGCTGCCGAACTCGAAGACCCGCTCCCGCACCACGGGAATTTTGGACAGGTCGGGATTCGGAATCAAGGTATCGGGCACCTGGCTCATATCGGGGCTCGACGGGTTGCGGACGATCCGGAACTCCAGAAACTTCCCGACGCATGGATCGGCCGACTTGCCCGACAGGGCGTCGGCGAGCGAGAGGTCCGCCGACGGCTTCTTTCCGTCCTGGTGCTCGCACACGTTCACCATCCAGACTTTGGCCCCGACGCTGTAGCGCGAGAAGTCAATGACGATGTCGTAGCGCTCGGCGATGCCCTGCTCGTCCAGTTGCGTGAGGGTCACCGGACGCGGGAACAGGTTGCCGTCGTTGGCGATCTGGATCATCGGCGAGCCGTCGCTCAGGGCCAGCTTGAAGAAGCGCGACACGCTGGCGTTGAGGATGCGGAAGCGGTACTTGCGGCGCTCCACCTCGAAGTACGGCCGGAAGGCCAGGTTCACGGTCATCACGTCGCCCAGGAAGCCGTCGAAGTTGAAGATGTCGAAATACAACTGCCCGTTCTGGTCCCAGGCCTTGTCCGCCAGCATCAGGTTGACGTCGTAGTCCAGGTTCCCCCAGGACTTCGCGGAGCCGCTGGGCAGGCGCAGGTTCACGCCGTCGTTGACGCTCTCGTTGCCGCGGTCCAGGCCGCTGTAGAGATTGAGCATCCCGGCGTTGCCCTTGTACACGTTCTGGGAAGTGAAGCTGAACATGTGGTCGTGGAACCAATGGGTGCTCATGGTCTCGTGCCAGTCGCCCGGAATCTTCACCAGGCCGCCGCTGTCATCGGGGCTGGAGGCCATCTTGTCCGTCGCATCGGCGTTCATGCTTCGCCAGCCGCCCAGAACCACGGGGTAGTGGTAATCGTAAAACTGGCCCGGGTAGAAGTAGGCGCCGGTGAAACCGTCGTTCTCCGCGCCGTGGTGCCCGTTGTGCTCGTGCGTGGAGATGGTGTGCCGCCCGAAACCGGCGTTCTGCGTGACATCGGCGGGAAGCCGGTTGTGATGGCGGAACAGGATGGGATCCATGTACCGGGCCTGCATCAGCTTGGGCGGAATAGTGCCGTTGAAGGTCCACACGTTCAGCGGGCTCTGGGTCGGCAAAGCGGGGTGGAACTTCAGCGGAATCGAAGCCCTCGGGTCAATGCCCGAATTCAGGCTCGGCGACACCCCGGGATTGTACACGGTGTTGGTGGTGGCTCCCAGTTGCGAAGCTTCCACCGCCACCTTGGGGGGAAACAGGTCCCACGCCTGGTGCGCCCACACCGGCCCCGGAGGCCGCCCCTCGATGGGGCCCGTGCCCCCGCCCAACACCGCGGGCACCGCCTGCTGTGTCTGGTTGGACACCGCCGTAGGCGCCGGGCTCAGGGTCGAGAGCGGGTTCCGCGGCAAGACGTCGAAGCGCGGCATCGGCTGCGTGAAAGCCTGTACTCCGAACATCGGACTGGCCGGGGCGCCCGTCGGGATGCTCGTGCCGCCGCTGGCGTAAGCGCTCCTCACGAAGGGGTTCAGGCCCTGGATGGGGGCCAGAAATCCCGCGCTCGTAAAGAGGCCCCATTTGAAAAGCTCGCGCCGCGATACCTGGCCCTGGGAAAGCGCTTTGACGATCTCCATGCGGTTCCGGCGTGCGTTCTCCGCCTCCCTCTGGCGCACCTGCGACGCGTTCCGCGAAAGAAATATGCTCGGTCTGTTCATCGTTGTCTTCCTCCTGCTGCTCCTCTGTGTGCTCCGTTTTCGGTAACATTACCGGTCACATCCGTCGTGAGATTTGCTGTCCCCCCTCGTTTGTGCCTTGTCAAGCGTAACTTCCGTGAACGAAAAAAACCTATGGGGAGTACGCTGTAAAAATGACGGGGTCTTTTCTCTAGCTGCCTGGGTTTGCGTGTGGCAGTTGCGGCGGGCGATTTCTTTCGGGGGCCCTACCCGCTGGATATGATTCCGTAGTTTTCCCGGTCCCCATTGCGGGTTTTGACGGGTTGTCGCTACGTGCTTTTTACGTTACCTTTACACAAGGTTTACCGATGCCTCGTCGGTGAACAAAATGCTTCTGATTCGCCGGGATGCTCGCGATCAGGGGCAACATCGGAGATCTGAGAAACTTTAGTACTAGACTACTAAAGCGCGCAAGGCTAAGTCTGTTCTGTGGCTTAGTGCGCCGGTACAACTATGAATGGCAACGTCCAGGAAGCGCATCAAGCGATGGATCGCCTCCACGAGATGCTGGAGGAGCAGACCAGGCGCCTGTCGGACACGGTGCATAGTGAGGCCGGGCAGCTCCTGTCGGCTGTCCTGCTCAGGCTGGACCAACTGGCTCTGGAACTGCCGTCCGACTGTGGGGATTGCTTCCACGAGATTCGTTTGATGATCGAGCAGATCGAGGAGCAATTGCGGGACCTGTCGAATGAGCTCCTTCCCAGAATGCTCGACGACCTGGGACTGATCCCCGCGCTCGAATGTCTCGTCGAGCGAACTTCCCGGCGCACCGGGGCTGACATCCGGCTGAACAGTTCCATCGCGGACCGCCTGCCGGCTGCACTCGAGGCAACCCTGTACCGGATCGTTCAAGAAGCCCTCACCAACATCGCCAAGCACGCGCGGGCAACCCAGGTGGAGATCCACCTGTGGCAGGACGACCGGGTGCATTGCGCCGTCCGCGATGACGGCATCGGATTCGATAGCGATCGTATTCTGCAGAAGAAGGGCGAACGCGGTCTTGGCCTGGCGGGAATTCGGGAGCGAGTGGAGTCGCAGGGCGGGGCGCTCGCTATCCGTTCGCTGCCCGGTCACGGAACCGAAGTGCTGGTTAGCGTTCCCAGGAGGGTATGAAATGTCAATCGGAGTGCTGTTTGCGGACGATCATCCCATTTTCCGCGAGGGGCTGAAGGTGTTCCTGGAGAAGTCCCAATTCCGCGTGATAGGAGAGTGTGCGGACGGCTTCCAGGCGCTCAAGCTTGCCGAACAACTTCGTCCGGACATCGTTCTTCTCGACCTCTCCATGCCCCGCCTGAACGGCCTGGACGCCGTCCGGGAAATCCTGCAGGTCTCGCCGCGCACCCGGGCCATCATGCTGACCGCGCACCGCGAAGAGCCCTACGTGTTGGAGGCCCTGCGTTCGGGCGCCAAAGGGTACGTGCTGAAGGCCGAAGGCGGACCGATCCTGGTCGAGGCGATCCGCGAGGTCTGCCGCGGCAACGTGTACTTGAGCCCCAGCATCTCGCGGTCGGTGGTGGAGGCGTATCTCACCAGAAGAGGCATGTCCGACGAGATTCTGCGCCCTCGCGAGATCGAGGTTCTGCGCCTGATTGCCGACGGACACACCAGCAGAGAAATCGCCGGACACCTCCAGATCCGCGTCAAAGTCGCGGAATCCTATCGGACCAGCCTGATGGAAAAGTTGGACATTCACGACACCGCCAACCTGGTGCGCTATGCGGTCCGCCGCGGTTTAGTCAAACCCTGAAATCGTCCGCCGCCGCCGAGAAAGACAAGTGAGCATCGAACGCCATGGTTACATACGCTGTTCGATTCAGGGCGACGGAATCGGCCTGGACGCGGCCCAAGCGTCGCTGGACCAGGGCGAACCCGCCGCCCTTGCTCTGAGGAGGATTCGCGAGAGGATTGCCGCCGTGTCGGGCACGCTCCGGCTGACCTCCCGGCCGGGCACGGGAACGGAGCTTCTGGTGACCGTTCCTCTGAGAAGTTCCCGGTAGCTCCGAACACCCGATAAACCGCCGAGATGTAGCGAGATCCGCACACTCAGGGCGCGCGCGTGTCTGGCGACAACTGGTCAGGGCTTCCCGCACGGTCCGGAACAACCTGTCTCGACCATGGAAGGCAACCGGCCCCGGGGTCCATCCCTCGGCGGTTCTAGTGGGTCCCGAACGCCTGGCAGCCGGCTACCGATCTGCGAAAAGTGCGTCGCATTTCGCCCAAGGGCCGTCCCTTCACCAGGAGGCTTCGGCGCGCGGGAAGAGTGACCCACCCCTGCTTGCCAGAAGTGACCCAGGCGGGCTGTAGGGGAGCCGGTTCTCAAGACCGGGACGGTCGGCGGAGGCGAGGCGGCCTATTTCTCCCAGGAATAGGGTAGGCGGGGTGGAGACGGAGCATATTCTCATCCAAGGATGAGCCTGGACGGGAAACGAAGCGACCGGCACTCCAGGGCTCCTTTCTGATTTGGTTTTGCGCAGTCTCGGTGCCGACCAACGGGAGGCCCTACAGGGCTTCCACCGTCGGTGTTTTGGTTTTCCTTTCATAGGAGGGTTTTGTCTTTTTTTGATTTTGGTTTTTAGGCTCCTCTTTTCCTGGAAGGCGGCGCCCTGGCGTTTGGCCGCGGTTCGGTTTCGATCCT
>JAIQEX010000233.1 GCA_020073615.1 Terriglobia bacterium | reverse complement strand
CTTGCCGAATCAACTCGCCCACCCCGCGGCGCAGCCAGCCCAACGTCTCCACCATCGGCAACACCAACTGCACGGCAGGGTTCCCCTCGGCGGCCATTCGCTCCAGCCGCTTCACTGCTTGTTGCGATTCAATCTGATATGGTTTCTTCATGGCGACTCTCCTTTTTCTCTGCAAAGAAATTTGCTCTCAGCCTATCAAAAGGCTTTGAGCGGAGAGTCGCTACTTTCTACGATCTACCGGGCATCCCCCCGCAACGCATTGGCGTATCTCACCGAAGCGATCATCCGCTACCGCCGTCATCAGCCTGCTCCTTCCCTGCTCCCTCAGCAGAAGTAGCCCACTTGAACTGTTACAAAACAGTATCGTAGTGCTTTAATGGGCTCGATCCACGAAACCGCTGAAGATCTGCATGCGGCCGGGGTCATGGACAAGCGCACGATGCGGGAGTTCGATGAGTTGTGCCTCACGCCGGTTCGTCTGATGAAGCCGAAAGAGATCCGCGCGCTCCGTCTGCGGGAAGGCGCCAGCCAGGCGGTCTTCGCCCGCTACCTCAATGTGACTACGGGCCTCGTGAGCCAGTGGGAACGCGGGGAGAAACGCCCGCAGGGGGCTTCGCTGAAGCTGCTGTCGCTGGTTGCCAAGAACGGACTCCAAGCCGTCGCGTGACCGACGGGCCGTTAGTCGTCTTAGGATGATTCAGTTCTCTTGATCAGGGAGCTCCAGGTTCAGTGTCGCAGGACGATCATATTCGCGGTCGAGTTGAAATTCGAATCGAGGGCGCAAGGCATTGGCGACGCCCAGACGGCCGCAATCGCGTGGTCGACTGCTGCCCTCGTTCGCAACGGGAATTATTGGAGGATTTCCCGGTGAGCGGCGATTCAAAGCGGTGGACGGTCTACGGCATCATGCCGGCACGGGATGCATTTCGCCGAGCAAACGGAACGAATTCGTTCGGCAGCGAATTGGCGCTCTCCGCTCTGCCAACCTGAGACGCCCGCGCGTCCGAGTGTTGGGCGTAGTTCCCGAAACAGCAACCCCGTGCCGATGCGCGGCGCCTAAAGGGTTTTTCCTGTTCACGACGTTTCTGCACATCGAACTGCCTCTTTGGTGCATCGGCTGTAATGGCATAGTCCCCTTGTACCGTCTGCCACTGTCCCCTACCGGCGAGCACTCGGGGTTGCTCGCATGGAAGAGCAATTACCAAGCGTGTGACGCACTCCAAAATGACCTGCACAGTTGGTGAGCGATTTGGGACGCGCCAAATGTCCGACCCGGCCGGCGAGTTGTCTCGGTCAGGCTTGGACGTTTGCCGGGATATCGAGCGCTTAACCAGACGCCCGGTTTATTACTATTTGGATCGAGCCAGCACCCGAAGCCACGCCGGAGGGCCGCAGCGATTCGCTCGGGTCGGACTACGGATCGCGGCCCGGGCCCGGAATTGCTCGTTTTTCCGGGCTTCTTCTCCGACGCGGGGCGGCGGCGGATTGTCTTTCAGTTGTGGGACTGGATGGATGAGCGCCGATACCAGTTCCACCTGTACATCACGCGCGAAACTCCCGCAGGTTGATTGGCAGACTCACCACGGTGTTTCGGCCTATCGTGCAGTGCTACGGGATGAACTGACTGGGATTCTCGAACGCGCCGGCTTTGTCACGGTGCGGTGGTTGCTGCCGGGCGAGAGTGGTTTCTACCAGCCGCTCGCTCTCGGCGTGGCGGGAAACAAAGACCGATGATGGGCACGGGGTGGTCGTCAGAAGAGCGGCTCCATCAGGCTCACCAGAAGTTCGCGGTCCAAGGGGCCGCTGGAACGGCTTCGCCAGTCGAAGAAGCGCCAGCCCGCGTTCCCTTCCTCCACACAGAAGAATAGCAGTTGGCTCCGAATCTCGAAGCGCTCGAGCATCCTCTGGTTATAGGTTCGGACCTCGCCCTCCAGGACGTATGGGACCGCGAACTTCTCAGTAGAGACAACCTGGGGAGTCGCCTGGAACGCGATCTGCATCTGGCGGCCCTGTGAGCTGATCTGGATCAGGTTCGCGCCGGCTTCGCGGAACAACTCTGGTGCATAGGTAGCTGGCGAAAGGTCGAGCGCTGCCTCCGACAACTTGCCGTTCACCGATGAGACGAACTCGGCGCAAATGCGGTGCAATTCGCAGGCACCCTGGCGGCGCAGGATTGCGACCTCGTCCGCATCCACCAGGAAGCGCTCGGCCTTCCTCGCGGCATCGATCTGGCGTGCAAGCCTCAGAATTGCGTCGTCCTGAGCCATGGGAAAGCCTATTGTAGAGCGCAGCAGACGTTATTGGCCAGCCGCGCGCTGGACGAATTCCGGGGCGTGATGCCGTAGCGGCCTGGAATCAGACGAGCTCCAGCGGACGGCCGCGGCGCGCTCCGGCTCCCCGAACACCTGCTCGGCCATGGCGCTGATTCGGGCCACACGCACAGCCTTGTCCGATTCCCCCGGAGAGAGCGGCTGATGCCGGGCGATGCGGTGGGCCAGCGTCCTCCGCGGCACGATCGACTGTTTCACCCCGGCATCGGAAAGCCCGCCGAGGACAAGCGACTCGATGGCAGTAACGGGAAGCCGCTTCTCCCTGAGCGAAGCCAGTTCATCGCCGGTATGCGCACCTGGGCAGGTCTTCGAGCCTCGGGCGCGCCAAGGGATGCTTTGCTGGTCAGCAGTAAATCCCAGGCGCCTCGTGCCCCATTGCGTGGACATACTCGGCGTATGACCCGGGATAGACGCGGGGATGGGGATCCGTACCGCTCTCGCCCCCTAACTCCAGGACCCGGGAGCCGAGGCCCCGCAGGAACATGCGGTCGTGCGACACGAACACCATGGTGCCCTCGAAATCCTGGAGCGCATCCACCAGCATCTCCTTGGTGGCAACGTCGAGGTGATTGGTCGGCTCGTCGAGCACCAGGAAGTTCGGCGGATTGTATAGCATCCGCGCGATCGCGAGCCGCGACTTCTCGCCGCCGGAGAGCGCCCGGATGGGCTTGTCCACGTCGTCACCCGAGAACTGGAACGCTCCGGCCAGCGTGCGCAGCGCGCCCATCCCATCCTGCGGGAAGTCGTTCTGGAGCTGTTCGATGATCGTAAGATCCGGGTCGAGCACCTCCAGGGACTGCTGCGCGAAGTATCCCATGATGAGGCTCGATCCCAGCCGCACGCTCCCGGCGTCGGGCGCACTGGTGCCGGCAATCATCTTGAGAAGGGTGGTCTTGCCCGCCCCGTTCTTTCCCATCACCGCCCAGCGTTCTCCGCGGCGGATGGTGAGACTGAACCCCCGGTAGATGGCGCGCGGACCGTAGCTCTTGTACACATCTTCGATCACCGCCACCTGGTCGCCGGATCGTGGCGGAACGCGAAAATCGAACTTCACCACTTGCCGTCTCTTGGGCAGTTCGATCCTGTCGATCTTATCGAGCGCCTTGATCCGGCTCTGCACCTGGGCGGCTTTGGCCGCGTGCGTCCGGAAGCGGTCGATAAAGCGCTGTTCCTTGGCCAGCATGGACTGCTGCCGGGCGAAGGCTGCCTGCTGGTTGGTTTCACGGATGGCGCGCTCGCGCTCGTAGAAGTCGTAATTGCCCGAGTACGAAATGATCTCGCCGGCATCGATCTCGGCGATCCTCGAGACCACGCGATTCATGAACTCGCGGTCGTGCGAGGTCATGAGCAGGGCGCCCGGAAAGGATTTGAGAAACTGCTCCAACCAGATGATGGACTCGATGTCGAGGTGATTGGTGGGCTCGTCCATCAGCAGCACGTCAGGCCGCGCGAGCAGGACGCGCGCCAGGGCCACGCGCATCTTCCAGCCGCCCGACAGCGCCCCGGCATCGCCCGAGATCCGATCGTCCTCAAAGCCGAGGCCGTGCAGCACCTCGCGGGCCTGGGCTTCCAGCTTATAGCCGCCGAGGTGCTCGTACTCCTCCTGCACGTCGCCGAAGCGGGCGAGGATGCGGTCCGCCTCGTGCCCTCGCTGGGGATCGTCCAGCGCGCGATGCAGGTTCTCCAGCTCGTAATGCAGATCGCCGACACGCCCGCTGCCGGCGATGGCTTCGTCCAGGACGCTGCGGCCCCGCATTTCCTCGACGTCCTGACGGAAGTAGCCGATGGTCAACCTCCTGGGAACCGAGACCTGACCCTCGTCGGGCGCGTCCTCGCCAGCGGCCATGCGGAAGAGGGTGGTCTTGCCGGCACCGTTGGGGCCCACCAGGCCGACCTTCTCGCCAGGGTTCAACTGAAAGGAGGCGTCGACAAAGACCAACTGTTTGCCGTACTGCTTATGGATACCGGAGAAAGAGATCATCCGAAGGACCAACTTAGCAGAGGGCGCCGGGTTCCGGCCGCCCGCACTCCTGTCAACGCAAAGTAGAAATGTCCTATTCTCTGCAAAGTAGAAATGTCCTGTTTTGCCAGGGTGGGCAGAAGGTGCGTGGTAGTCTGGGCGTGCCGGTGAAGCGGAGACGGGCAATGCTGGCGAGCAACCCGATCGAGGAATAGCCGGCCGGAACTCATCTGCGGACGATGAGATGGAGCGTGATCCTCCCGGCGCGTTCTACTACCTGGGCTCGGGGCCGACCATCGGGAGGCGGCACGGCCCCACCCCAGGGTTTGGTTTTTGGCTTTGATTTTGAAACCACATCGGACCAGATAGATTCCGACATGCCTTAAAAACGCATACTGGGCGCCCAGTATTCTTTGCAGGTGCGGAAAGCAGTGGCGAGGAAGGGATCGTCGCAAACTCTCCTTTAACGATGAAGAAATCACCCGGCTTACCAGCCGGTCGTGCGGAGAGCTTCCCGGTATAGGGCGAACTTTGCCTTCGCGCCACTTCCGCCGTCTCATGGTCACTACGATTCCTCGCGTCTGGCT
>JAIQEX010000103.1 GCA_020073615.1 Terriglobia bacterium | reverse complement strand
CACCGAACCGGATCCCGAGCAGGCCATTTTGCTTCATCACCTGAACCTCGTATTGCCGCAACAACCGCCGCCGCGCATCACCACTTCTGCTTCGTCAGCTCCCTTTCCCCAACTCAAAATGTAGTGGAGACCTTTGGAGTATTTTTGTTGAAAACAAAAGACATTCCGGCGTCAGATCTGTCGAACTGCGAAGGTTCGGCTAGCGACGACCAAGAGCGAGGTGTGAAACCGGATCAGACTCTTCGTGAAATAGAGATAGCCTCCGTGGATCTGGAGCGGATAGATATTTCCGGACCCAGGATGCGGACTGGTTGGAACGTTCGGCCAGTAATACATTAGAAAATCACCGAACCAACAAACTAGGGAGAGCGCAGCCAGCACTCGACCCAACACTGCCCATCGCGTAGTTGCCATTTCCGTCTTCTTTCGAACCAGCATCTACTTGTGTTAACCGGACAAGAACTTGGAGAGGAAGCATAAGCCCGTTTGCGATTGTAGCGACCAGTTGTGGACGAAAAACGGCACGACCGGAAAACGGCAGACCGGTCCTCCGAGGTGCCGGGCGATTGGCTACCAGCTATCCGCTTTCCGCTATAGTATTAGGCAATGACTACGCGCCCGCTGGCGGCCTTGATGGTTCTCACATGGGTGTCCCTGGCGCCCGCCCAGCCGCAGCGCTATGCCGACCTTTACGGGCGGATTCTGGACACTTCCGAGGGCGGCATCGCCGCGGCGGCGGTGACGGTGGTCAACGAAGACACCGGGTTTCGCCGCGTGGCGCAATCCGAACCCGGCGGCACTTACGCAGTGGGCTCGCTCGAAGCAGGCGTCTACAAGATCACGGTGCGCAAGGAGGGCTTCCGCTCCATGATCCGCTTCGGGGTGCGGTTAGTCAGTTCGGGGGCCACGCGCGCGGACTTCACGCTGCCGGTGGGCAGCATTGAAGAGAGCATCACGGTCTTCGGTACGGCGGCCATGCTGGGGCAACGGGACGCGGCCACCGGAGATCGTTTCGAGCTCTCCGACGTGGCCCATCTGCCGCTGAACGGGCGCGGCTTGCTGACCATTATCGAGCTGGTTCCGGGGATGAACGTGATTCCGGCCACGCGGGGAGAAGCGGGGCAGTTCACCACCGGAGGGCAGCGGCCCAACACGAACTACTTCACGGTGGACGGGGTGAGCGCCAATACCGGGGTGAGCGCGGGCGGCCTGCCGGCGCAATCGACCGGCGGCGCCCTACCGGCGATGAGCGCTTTCGGCAGCCTGGACGCGATGATCCCGGTGGAGGCGGTGGCGGAGTTCCGCCTGCAGACCTCGACGACCGTGGCCGAGTTCGGGCGGCTGCCGGGGGCCAGCATCGCGTTGCACAGCCGCTCGGGCACCAACGAGTTTCACGGGTCCACGGCGTATCGCTTCCGGCACGAGCTGCTGAGCGCCAACGACTGGTTCGGAAACCAGGCGGGTTTCGGCCGCCAGCCGCTGCGCCTGCGGGAGTGGAGCCAGACGTTCGGGGGCCCGGCGAAACGGAACCGCACCTTTTTCTTTCTTTCCTATGAGCAGATGGCGCTGCGCCAGCCCTACGTGTGGCGCCAGCCGGTGCCGTCTCTGGAGGCGCGGCAAGCGGCGGCGATGTGGGCACAGCCCATCTTGAGCCTCTTTCCGGCGCCCAACCAGGAGGTGCTGCCGGGCGGCGTGGCGGAGTCCGTGGTCCTGAACGTCAGGCCGGCCGCGCTGCACGCGGGCTCGGCGCGGGTAGACCAGGCGATCACTTCGCGCATCTCGTTGTTCGGCCGGTACAGCGATGCGCCTTCGACCAACGAGTTCGGCAGCACGGCGGTAAACGTCCTCGATTTGCGAACGCAGAGTCTGACCCTGGGGCTGGATGCGCGCGTGGGCGGCGTAATCCTGGATGTGCGGGCCAACGAATCGCAGTCGAGCGCCCATTCGGTGTGGATCGAGGACCCGGGTCCGGGAGCGCCGGGGTGCGTGCTGGCGCTGGCGAGTGGGGAGATCAACCACACGCCCACGCCGTGCGATTCCCTGGTACGCCTGTCGATCAACGGGATCGGACAAGTGGTCTCGGGGCGGGAGGGCGACCGCCGCCAGCGCCAGTTCCAGATAGTGCACTCGGCGGCGCTCGAGCGGAGCAGGCACTCCCTGAAATTCGGGGTGGATTACCGGCGCATTCTCGCGGTGCGGCGCGACGCCTCGCAGACCTCGGGCCTGATTGCGGACGGCATGCGGGCGTTCAGCGACTCGCGCTTTTTCTGGAGGGCCACGTCGCCCGCGCTGCGCCAATCCACCGCGGTGCAGGAACTCTCGCTGTGGGCCCAGGACACGTGGCAAGCCACGCCGCGGCTGACGGTGGCGGCGGGCGTGCGTTGGGAGTTCAGCCCCGCGCCGTTGCCGGGCAGCGCCGTGAATTTTGTGGATCCGGCGAGCGGCGCCCCGGTGGCCGCGATCCAGCCGCTGTGGCCGGCATCCTACAGGAACATCGCGCCCCGCCTGGGCGTGGCATTCCGCGTGACGGAGGACGGACGCACCGTGCTGCGCGCCGGAGGCGGGCTGTTCTACGACTCCAGCATGAGCATCGCCACCGACTACATCAATGGCGGTCCGCTGAGCCTGGCGCAGTTTCAGAGCAGCGCGAACGCTCCTTTCAGCTCCCTGGATCTGGAATTCGGTTTTATGCCCAACCTGCATTTGCCCGAGGTGGCGCAGTGGAACGTCACGTTGGAGCGCGCTTGGGGGGCGCACAGCGTGGTGTCGCTGGGCTACGTGGGATCGGCGGCGCGCGGCCTGATCCGGCGCGAAGTGGGCGGGGCGGGTAACACCGCCACGCGATGGCTGGCGCTGACCACGAACCATGGCGCTTCCTATTACCAGGCGCTGCAGGCGCAATATCGCCGGCGTGTGGCGCGCGGCCTGCAGGGCGTGGTGTCGTACGCCTGGTCGCACTCGCTGGACGACGATTCGAGCGACGCCTTCCTGGTCTGGGCCGGCGCCGGGGCGGACGCACCCCGCGACCATGCCTCCTCCGATTTCGATCTGCGCCATTCGCTGACCGCGGCTTTGGGCTACGAGATGCCGCGGGTGTTGGGCGGATTGGGGGTGGATGCGATTTTTCACGCGCGGAGCGGCTTCCCCATCACCGTGCTCCAGAGCGAGCAATACCTGGGGATCAATCTCAGGAACGCCTTCCGGCCGGACCTGGTGTGGGGCGTGCCGCTGTGGATTGCCGACCGCTCGGCGCCGGGAGGCAGACGGATCAACCCGGACGCCTTCGCCATCCCGGATGCGCTCGTGCAAGGGACCGTGGGACGCAATCCCCTTACCGGGTTTGGCATGTCGCAACTGGACCTGGCGGTCAGGCGGGAGTTCCGGCTGGGAGAACGGCGCGCCGTGCAACTGCGCATGGAAGCGTTTAACGCGCTCAACCAGGCGAATTTCGCCGACCCGGTGAATTATCTGGACAGGCCGGCATTCGGCCGGTCGAATGCCATGCTGAACATGATGCTGGGAACCGGCAGTCCGGGCAGCGGCCTGGCGCCGCTGCTGCAGACGGGCGGCCCGCGGACGATGCAGGCGTCGCTGCGCTTCCAGTTTTGACGGCGGGCGGAGACCCGGTGGCCCTTCGGGACACGGGGGCAGGCCGGGAGGCCTACCCCACTGGTCACTGAACCTTGCGCACCACCAGCATTTCGATGGGTCTCTCCGCCTGGGTGAGTTGCAATCCAAGCTTATGGGCCAGGTCAAGAGTAGCCTCTGACCCCGATAACTTACTCGAAGCGGAGTAATTGTACTTACCCTCTAAGCCGGTCTGGTCGACCACGGGAACGTTGAGCGACTCCGCAAACGTCCGCGCGATCTCTTGCATCGTGAACGCCGTGCCACTCATGGAGCTCTGCCCGTCGGCGGACATTTGCTTCTCAGCCTTCGTTGCCGGCGCCAGGTGCGGGGAAGAGCTCCCGAGAGCCGTAAGCACGAAAATCGGCTCGCTCCGCTCTTCCTTCTCAACGCGCAACCCGAACCGCAATTCGACAGCCTCCTGAACCAGTTGCCGCAATATGCCGCGATCGGCCACCGGTATGTGGGCGGTTACGTCCCAATTCCCTTCATCCAGCTTCTCTGGAAACGCGATCCGGAAACGGGGAGTTTCCCAAAGGTCCATAATGATCGCTTGCAGCGGCTGATTCCTGGCGATGTAGGTGTCTGGAGCAACCAGTTGTCCCAGCGCCCGCAACTCCATCCGGGGCGCAGGCGAGATGTGAACCTCGTAGGACGGCGGCGGATCGGTTCTGTCAGTAGGATCGTATGGTCTTGGCTGCGGCGGCACTTCGGAAAGGCCTGTCTCTGTCTGGTAGTTCAGTACCGATCGGACGCCATGCTCATCGGGTCCACCCCGGGAGTAACCGGCGATAACGCCCAGTTGATCGATCACCACGGTTCTCGGGAGCAGCCGCGGGAGCTTGAAATTCCGGCTATTGGCAAGGTCGCCATCGAACAGAATGCAGCCCTGGAATGGAGTCTGTTTCAGAGCTTGAACGAGGAGAAACTCCGATCCGCCGACTACCTGAATGAACAAAACCCGTTCGTCCTGGACGCTCTGGACGCCTTCATTCCACGCGGCAACGTCTTCCGGTAAGACAGGGCCATAGGTCAGCGAAACCACTACGACCTTTCCACGCAGAGACGCCCAATCCAAATTCGCCGGGCAGTTACCCTTCAGCTTGTTCCAGGCGAGCGCAGGCGGAATGTCGCCGCTGTGCTGCGCGCCGGCGCCGCCCGCCAGTACGGCAGTCATGCACAGCAGTCGAATTGCAAGCTTCATCTCCGGCGCGAGTGCCTGCAACTCAGGGACCACGCTACGAGACGTACCAGGTGCGGGTTTGCCGCCCCTCGCTGAGATTTTCGGGCACAACTGTGGGCGCGTGGCGTCACTCCACGATGAACAAATCCAGGTCAACGAACTGCCCCTTCGACTCGGGACGATTTTGCCCCAGGAAGCGAATCACGGCTACGTGCCGTCCCGCGCTCAGGCAGCAAAACCTGGCCTGCGCGCGCCATACGATGTCCGGGGAGTACAGGTCGACGGTTCCCTGGCCGATTTCGTCGATGGTTACGGACGCCATGCCGCGGTTCGACGCCTTGGTAAACACATAGGTCAGAGCCGTGCCTTCGAACGTGATGGAAGCTTCGGCGCCCTTGGCCTCAGTGTAACTGATGGTGTGGCTGTAAGGGCCGTCGAACTGGGTGCTCCTGATCCAGTCGCCGCGAAACCGGATCGCAGGGTCGAAGTCGTCGTAGGATCCGGGCGGCACCACGGCCGGCGGCGAATTTGGCTCAGGCGGCAGGAGCGCGTTGGCGTTCAGCCGGTCGCAGCCGGGCTCGAGGCGCGCCAGGTAGTAACTTGCGAACTCATACTCGGTGGAGGTGCAACGCTCCAGCAATTCCTGCAAGACGGGGGGCCGAGCCAGCTCGCCGGCGGACGGTTTCAGCGCGATGAGGTATTGGACCTGCCAGCTTTCGACCAGGCGGACCATGCCGGCCACCGTGGGCGTGCGGTGGATTTGGTCCCAAACGTTGTACTGGTGCCAGTGATTCTCGTAGACCTCGCCGGTAAGGCCGGCAATGTCGCTGTCACGGGTCAGGAGCACGGCGGAGCCGGGGTGCGCGCGGTTGAGATACGCGATCACGCCGCGACTGGGCGCGGCCTCGGCTGCGGAGCGGTCCCTTTCGGCCCGCGAGAACGGATGCCGCAGGCAGAAATCCTTGTGGTAATAGCTGCCCGAGGGTAGAAAGTAAGCATTCACCACGGTGCAGGCGGCCACCAAGACGAGTAGGCCCCGGTAGAGCCAGCGCCTGCTCGAGCTCCAGGCGAGCACGGCGGCAAAGGGTACCGAGAGAAGAGGCAGCGCGGCGTACAGATATCGGGCGTTGGGGTCGGAGGCCATGATTATGGTGGCGGCGCCAAGCGCCACTACCGCGGCGCTCACCGCCGGCCGGCGCTTGAGGAAGAGAATCGCCAGCAGGGAAAGGGGCGCCAGAACGAGATACTGGAAGCCGAAGGAGCCGTCCTGTCCTTCGTAGGTGGTGCTGGAGTGAAATGTAAGATCGTAGGGCGCCCGCCAGGAAAGGGGTTTGCGGAAGCGCTGGTCGCGAAACTCCGCCGTGGGGTCCAACAGGCGGGAATGGAGTTTCTGGTTGAGGAAGGGAAACAGGGGGTTTCCGGTTTTCCACCAGGCGATGGCGTAAGGTGGCAGCGCGGCGGCAAGAAAAAGGGCGCACGCCAGCGCGCCGGCGGCCAGCGGGCTCGGCCGCAGCGACTTTCTGTGACGGCGCACTTCCACGGCGGCGAACGGCAGGGCGATGGCGACGAATGCCAGGGCGCCCAATTTGACGGCGAGCGCGCTGCCGCCGAGCGCGGCCGCCAGGTAGAGGAATCGCCTCTCTCCGGATTCGCCGAAGCGCCAGATGGCGGTCATCGTGCCGAGCACCATGGCGGCGAGCAGGTTTTCCACGAAGAGCGATCCGGTCACCAGGTAGACCAGCGGGGTGGTGGCAAACAGAGCCAGCATGAGGAGGGCGGCGGGGCGCGCCACCCACCGGCGCACAGCGCAGTAGAGCAAAGCCTCGAGCAGCAGGAGAAACGCGAAGTTCAACAGGTGCGCCGCGTATTCGCCGCCCAGGAGGCACACGATGGAGTAGGCGAAATCGGCGCCCATGGGCATGACGGCCCACACGAAGCGGCTGGGCTCGAAAGTCAGCCGGTGATGGGCGGCGATGTTCATGGGAATGGCCAGGTGCATGGCCAGGCCATCAGCGCTGGATTCGGGCATGAGTGCGACCAGCCAGACCGCCAGGAGGACGAAGGCCAGAAGCGCGAAGGCGGCCCGCTCGGAGAGGGAGCGCAGCTCGGCCGAGCGCAGCAGCTTGCTCCATTGCGCCAGGCGGCGCCAGGTGCCTCCGGGATCGAGCAGGATCGGTATGGCGAGGAGCACGATCCAGACGGCGGGGTAATGGACCGGCAAGCGGGCCAGCAACGTCATCAGGAAAATGTAGACGGCGATACCCAGAAGCGTGGCGCAGAGGTGGAACTCGAGCGAACTGTCTTTGGCGAGGCCGAGCAGCTTGGAACCGAGGGCGCAGGCGGCGAGGAGGAACAGGACGACGGCCGCGAGCGCTACGGGCCCGATGGAAAAGGCAGTGCCGGCGAGCGACAGCGCGGCGATGAGCGCCGGGAAGGTCCATGGAACCAGGAGCAGAACCGGCATGGTTAGGGCCAGGTAGATTCCGGCGAAGCGGCCGAAGCGAGTGAGCCCCACGGGGCGCCAGATCTCCTGGGAGAAGAGGTGCGCGGTGGCGAAGCCGTACGCTTCGAGCGAAAGCGCGGCGGCGAGAACGGCGTAGACCAGCCAGGCAAAGGGGCGGGCCAGGCCGGCGGAGTTGGATGGCTCGGCGCCGGGGTCCGGGAGCGGCTCCGCAAGGATGGGGATGGAGAGGCGCCGCGCGGCGCAGAGCAATTCGCGTTCGAACTCCGCTCCGTTGGCTTCGAGCCGCAGGAGGGGAAGCAGCAGACGGGCGGGAATGCCGCGCAGCCCGGTGCGGCGCCCCACAATCAGGCTCCCTGGACTGGCCATGAGGACACGGGCGAGCTGGCCGATGGCCTCGGCCGGGCAGCCATCGGCACTGACGGTGACGATTCCAGTGAGGCCATCAACGGTGCACAGAGCGGAATTGATGCCGGTTCTCCAGGCAGCGCCCTCGCCCAGAGCCGCGGCATGGCGGAGTATGTGGACGTTGGGAAGTGCGGCGGCGCGGCGGAACACGTCCTCGAAGCCAGGACCGCTGCCGTCGTCGACGATCACGATGGCGGCGATCGCCGGATCGGTGAGGGTGCGGACCAGATCGGCCAGAGCGGAGGATGGCCGGCAGGCGCGTATCACGACAGCGAGTCGCGGGGAGGGTGCGGAATTCATCTTGGCTCAGCGGAGCGTTTCAGCCGCCGCTGCTCCCGCCGGTCGCTGCGCCGGGCGGCGGGCGCCGCAACCGGTTCCGGCAGGGGCGAAGCCGGCGGCTGGATGAGCAGGAACGCGACGAACAGAGTGGCGGGCCACACCTGCACGATGAGCCGGTTGACGGAGGTGCCAAGGTGCCAGGTGAGGTCCGCGGTGGTGATCAGATAAATGGCAAAATCCGCTGCCAGCAGGCCGGCCAGCGGCAGGGCGAGCCAGAGACGGGACGCCGCCTCCTTTTTCGAAACCACGCCGAGCGCCACAGCCAGGACCGCCAGGAGGAGAACGGGATGGGCCCAGGGAACCCCGAGATCCAAGATCATCTTGGCGAAGGCCGCGGCGATCTGGAGCCAGCGCGCGGGATCGGCCAGCTTGGCGGCCGTTTCCGCGGCGGTGCGGGGAAACATAGCTTCGGTTCCGTGGGCCAGAAACAGCTTGAGGGCGGCCACCAGGAGCACCGCGGGCGCGGCGCCCAGCGCCATCCACGCCGCGCGGCGGCCGCGGGCACGCCACAGCACCACCAGGGCGGCCAGCAGCAGGAAGGGCAATCCCTCGTTCTTGGTCCAGGCCGCGAAGCCGGCACAGAGACCGGCCAGAACCAGCAAGCCCGGGGGCCAGTTGGCGGCCGGCGCGTAAGCCAGCAGGGCCACGGTGGCGAGGATGTAGAGGCTGAGTGGAATATCGGCGTATTGAAAGCCGACCTGCGAAGTAAAGGCTCCGGTGGCGACGAGCACCAGCATGGCAAGCAATCCGGCCGTCTCCGTGCGGACCAGTGCCAGCGCGCCCGCCAGGAGCCCGGCCGCGGCCAGCGCGAAGACGACGCCGAGGGCGGCCGGCGCTTCGCTCGAAGGATCGCCGGTCAATGTCCACACGCGCGCCACGGAGGCGGAAACCAGGAGTGGGTATCCCGGATGGCTGGCGCCGAACATCTTGGCGGCGGCATCGGCGGCCACGGCATTGCGCCATGTGTCCGCGCCACCCGCCAGGAATTTGGCTTTCACGTTCCAGATGGCCCAGGCGTCCCATTCGCCTTGGGGGTTGGCCGCGATGGACTCGTTCATGTCGAGTGCGAACAGCATCAGCGCCACGGCCATCGCGGTTCGCAGCACCCACGAGAAGGAAAAGCCCGGCGGCGTGGGAGCATCCCCCTCCTTGCGCCGTGAGCGCACGTACAGCCAGGCAGCGCCGGCCAGTGTCGCGGCATCCAACGCGAGCACCGGGCCGCGGCCGCCGGCGCCGGCCAATCGCAACACGAAACAAAAACACGAGGTGAGTCCCAAGCCCACAGCCGTTCCGAGAGAGAGCTCGAACAGCCAGCGCATCCAGGCCGGCTTCCAGGCGATGGCGGGCAGCAGCAGGCGCACGGCCATCCAGCCCAGGGCGATGGCGGGCAATGTGGCCAGGAAGGCGGCCGTCACGGTGTGGCCTTTCTGTAAAGCACCACCCCGTTGCCCATATCCGTCACCATGGTGTAACCGGCGCGCGCACCGACGGCGGCGAAGTCCACGGGGCGGGAGAAATTTCCCACGGCCCATTCGGTTGAGGCATGGGCATCGACGGGCACCAGGAGGTGCGGCGCCAGCACATATTGCGCCGCCAGAAAAGCGGGGGTGCCGGCCTGATCGGAGAGCTGAAGATCGCTCAGATAGCCGACGGCGCCGGCCGGAGGCAAGCGCCGGCTCGCGGCCGCGAGGCGCAGTAAGGCCGATTCCACGCCGTAGCGGTCGCGAGCCTGCCGGCGCTCGTCCGCCGAGCCCTGATAGGAGTTGAGCGAGGCGAGCACGGCGAGGATGGCCACGGCCAGAACGCCGATAAGGACGCGCGCTCCGGCCGCGGGCGCAGTTTTTTTCCTGGACATGGGACCCCGGTTGAATTTCTAAGTTTCCAGTATACTCACCTCGCCGGGAGACAGGCGGCGTTGACGCGGTCGTGATCCGCAGGTAAGCGCAAAGGCCTTCCATCGCCGAGACGCCGAGACCCCGGGAACGTAGCGTTTCTCAGCGCTCTCGGCCACCTCGGCGTTGGCGCCGTTTGGATGCAGCCTCCAGTTGCGCGTTGCGCAGCGATTCACGCCGTTGATTAACCGGTTCTTCCTCGGCGTTTCGGCGTCTCGGCGGTGAAATCGCGGCGTAGCGTTTACCATGGGGGAGGCTATGGACATCCACTCCTATTCGCGGCCCGACCGGGTTCGCGTGCGGCATCTCGAGCTCGATCTGGATGTGCGCTTCGCGCGCCGCATTCTGGAAGGCTCCGTCACGCTTCACTTCGAGCCCGCCGCGGCGCCCGAGCTAGTCCTCGATACGCGCGATCTGGAGATACGCGCGGTGGAAAACGCCGTGGGCTTCCACCTGGGCGGCCGCGACCCCATCCTGGGCGCGCCGCTCACGATTCCGTTGTCGCGAGGCGCCGCCTGGGTGCGCATCCACTATGCGACTTCGCCCGGTGCGTCGGGCCTGCAATGGCTTGAGCCGCCGCAGACCGCCGCCAGGCGCCACCCGTTTCTCTATACGCAATCGCAGGCGATTCACGCGCGGAGCTGGATTCCCTTGCAGGATACCCCGGCGGTGGGCGTGACCTTCGACGCGCAGGTGCGCACGCCGGCCGGTTTCGGCGCCGTGATGGGCGCCCGCATGGATGGCGACCGCTTTCACATGGAGCAGCCCATCCCCTCCTACCTGATCGCGCTGGCCGCCGGCGAGCTGGCCTTCCGCGAGCTCGGCCCGCGCTCCGGCGTTTACGCCGAACCGCCGCTGGTGGAGGCTGCGGCGCGCGAGTTCGCCGACACCGAGGCCATGATCCGGGCCGCCGAGGAGCTGTACGGCCCGTACCGCTGGGGGCGCTATGATCTGCTGGTGCTCCCGCCCAGCTTTCCCTTCGGCGGCATGGAGAACCCGCGGCTCACCTTCACCACGCCCACCATTCTG
Organism: Terriglobia bacterium; assembly: GCA_020073615.1. GTDB lineage: Bacteria > Acidobacteriota > Terriglobia > Bryobacterales > Bryobacteraceae > JADGNR01. The sequence goes on along the minus strand of JAIQEX010000103.1, from coordinate 14,127 downwards.
GCGGGCGACCGCAGCTTGGTCTCGCTGGTGGCGCACGAGCTGGCGCATTCCTGGTCGGGCAACCTGGTGACCAACGCCACGTGGAGCGATTTCTGGCTCAATGAAGGCTTCACGGTCTATGTGGAGCGGCGCATCGTGGAGAAGGTTTACGGCCGCGAGCGCGAGCGCATGGAGGCCGTGCTCGGGCGGCGCGAGCTGGACCGCGAGATGGCCGGGCTGGCCGACAGCGACCGCGCGCTGCACCTCGACCTGACCGCGCGCGACCCTGACGACGCCTGCACCCTGGTGCCGTATGAAAAGGGCGCGCTGCTGCTGGCGACCATCGAGCGCGCCGTGGGCCGCGCGCGGTTCGACGCCTTCCTGCGCGGCTACTTCGACCACTTTGCGTTCCGCAGCATCACCACCGCCGATTTCCTGGAGTACATTCGCCGCGAGCTGCCCAACGCGGTGCCGCTGGAGGAGTGGATCTACGGTTCCGGCATTCCCGCGGGCGCTGCCGAGCCGCATTCCGACGCATTTGCGCGCGTGGAAGGGGGATGGCCCAGCGATACGAGCGCGTGGTCGACGCAGGAGTGGCTGCACTTTCTGCGCTCGCTCGATCGGCCCGACATGCCGCATCTGGAGTGCGCGTTTCATCTCACCGAATCGGGCAACGCGGAGATACTCAGCCAGTGGCTGCTGATGGCGATTCGGGCGTGGTATGTGCCGGCGTTTCCCAAAATCGAGGAGTTTCTCTGTTCCGCCGGCCGCCGGAAATTTCTCAAGCCGTTGTACAGCGAGCTGATGAAGACGCCCGAGGGAGAAGCGCGCGCCCGTCGGATCTACGCCAGGGCGCGCGCGGGCTACCACCCCATCGCGCAGAGCAGCATAGACGGCATTGTGGGGCCGCCCGGCTAAATTCCGGCATGGGGATAGCGCGCCCGCATCCACGCCACGAACTTCTCGGGCGCGGCCATGGTCGACAGCCTTCCCTGCCGCACCAGCGCCCAATCGTCGAATTCCTTGGACTGCTTGATTTCGGCGAGCGTGGCGGGCCGGTCAAGGCGTCCGGCGAAGGCGAGATCGACGACCGCCGACTTGGGGTTCTTGGGGTCGTCGCGCGGTTCGGAGCGCACCGTGGCCAGACCCACGATGCCCGAGACGCCCCCGCTGTGATAGATGAATACGCGGTCGCCCGGCCGCATCTCGCGGATGGCGCGGACGGCCTGCGGGTTAGTCACTCCGTCCCATACCGTGCTTTGCTCCCGCTCCAGATGGTCGATGGAGTAAGTCTCGGGGTCGGTCTTAGCCAGAAAGTATTTCATAGAGTCAGTTGGAGTAGTTTTGCACGTAAGTATCGCGCGGCAGTTCGCGGGAACGCGCTTTTCGTTGCAGAGTGACGGCCTCGTCGCGCGTCATGCGGCCGCCCAGGGCCACCAGGTACATGCCGGGACGCGATTTCGGGCTGAAAACCTCGGCGTGAAAATCAGGCCACTTCTCGTTAATCCTGCGCGCTTTCTTCTCCGCCGCGGTAGGTCCGGAGTAAGTGTAGGCAATGACGCGCCACATACGGCTGCCCTGGACCACGCGATCGGCACTCTGTGCCGCGGACCTTACCGGAGACGCAGCCACCGCCGGCGGAGGCGGAAGGACGGCGGCGGCGGGCGGCGCTGGGGCGGGCGCGGGCCGGGAGGCGGGAACGGCAACGGCGACGGGACGCACCGGTCCGGGAACCGAGCGGTTGTGATTGACCAGCACGATACCGCCGACCACAATGGCGGCATAAACGGCGTAGATCCACTTCGGAAACGATCTCCGGCGCGGCGCGGGATCGAATGCAGCCGCGGCCGGCGGGCGATCCTCCGGGGGATCGTCCACCGGGGCCGGGAGGGCGGCGGGCGGCGGCTCGGGGACGGACACCGCAGCCACCGGCTCGGGGACGGGCGCGGCGGGCGCCGGGGCGGCGTTAAGCGCGACGGCGATTTCGGCCACCGTCCAGCGCAACGTGGGGTCGGGCTCCACCGTGTGCCGGATGATGGTGCGCAGCGGATCGTCGATGGCGGAGAGATCCGGCGCTGCGTCCCGGTCGAGGCGATGGCGGGTCAGCAATTCGTAGAGCATCGCGCCCAACGAGCGCACGTCGTCGGCATGAGTGGCGCCGCGGCCGGATTCGCGCAGCGTTTCGCTGGAGAGCTTGATACTGTCGCCCACCGCCACCACGTGGGCGGAGTCTACGGCGGTATGCACCAGTCCCTGGGCGTGGATGTAGCGCAGCGCGCCGAGCACGGCTGTGAGCACCTCACGCACTTCCGCCGGAGAAAGCGCGCGATGCTCGAGGGCAGCCGCGAGGCTGTCATCGGGGTATTCGAAGACGGCGTAAAGAACGGACCCGCCCGCGGCTTCGGAGCGTCCGCAATCGAGCAGAGGGAGAAGATGGGCGTGGGCGAGTTGTATCGCCCTTCGCCACTGTGCCAGTTGTTCTTCGGCCGTGGAGGGACACTCGGGAATGAGCTTCACCATGGCGCGGCACGCATCCGGCCCAAGAGAAGTCAGGAAAAAAGCGCCGGCATCGTCCCCTCCCAGCCATCGCTGCAAACCGTATTCTCCGGCCACGGACACACCTTCCATTCGATCCCGTAGATGAGTCATATAAACATCCTGCAAATATAGACTTACACTTCCGGTGGCGCGCTTTATCCCATAGTAATGCAACTTCGGAAAAATGCGCGAGTAAAAGTTACCTGCCGCACTAAGAAGAAGCAATCCGGCGGCATGAAACGTAGTGACTACAAGCGATTCCGGGTGTGGAACTCGGAATGCTAGGTATAACACCTTTTCCCATATAAACGAATGGAGGAGAACGCCACGTGTGGAATAAACGGAACGAAGAGGGCACCGCATACCGGCCACAACCGGAGCCGGTAAGGAATCCAGTGTCTGCAGGTGGAATGCCAAGTCAGGTAAGCGCACCGCCGCGCAGCGAACCCACTCCCATGAGCGCACCCGAGCCGGCGATACCGAAGCATACGGCGGCGATCGGAGCTTCCATGCACATCAAGGGGGACATACGGACGCGAGAACAGTTGTTGGTGGATGGCGAAGTGGAGGGCACACTGGAATCGCAGAGCCTGGTGACGGTGGGTCCGAATGGCAAAGTGCAGGCTAACATCAAAGCGCGCGAGGTGGTGATCTACGGATCGCTGCGCGGCAACGTAGAAGTAAGCGAAAAAATCGCGATTCGCGAGCAGGGGAGCCTGGTGGGGGACATCAAGGCCGCCGGCATCAGCATCGACGACGGCGCTTACTTCAAGGGGAGCATCGATATTATCCGGCCCGAGCCCAAGGTAGTCACCAAGCCGGTGCATACGGAAGCCAAGACTCAGGCCATGGCGGGATAGGAAGCTTCGGCCGCCTTTCCCGGGTCGCGGCTGCCCGCGTGCGGCGGTGAGGCTCACCGCACCTCGTTCTTGAATGAGAAGACCGGCTCGATATCCACCGGGATATCCTTGACGGCGGCGAGCGCGGCGGTGAGCTCCGCCGGCATCTTGTCGTACCTGGCGAACCAGTTTTCGGCCCGCGTGCGGTCGCCGGTGGCTTCCATGGCAAGCAGCTCATGGGCAAGCTGCGCCACGATCGCGGGCATGCGCGCGTAATCGATGGTATAGCGGCCGCCGGCATGGGAAAGCGCGTGGTTCTCCAGAAGGTAATTGAACTCCATCATTTCCGCGCGGCCGTGCGCCTCGCCGGTGCCGAATCGCAAGGTGCGGAAAAGGCCCGCCACATACGACGCATAGTATTCCTCGAGACGGTCTTTGGGGAGTGCGCCGTGGTCCACCAGCCATTTCAGGCCGAACATGCCGGCGGCATCGGCTTTGGCTTCTTCCAGGCCGGAGTAGGCGGGGCCGATGGCTTCGCGGATGTCGAACTGCTTGTCGCCGCGGTGGGCGAACGCGGGGCCGAGCTCGTGCGCGATTTCGTGCAGTAGGGTGCCGGCGAGATATCCTTCGCCCGAAGCCCGGGCGGCCTGCGCGGCCGGCATGAGCTGGCGCGCGATGGGCAGGATGACGTAGTTCACGCGCGCATCCATGAAGTTCTTGAAGAAGATTTTCTTGCTGCCCTTCTCCTGGTGGATGCGCGGATCGTTGGGGAGGTTGTCGGCCACGGCCTGGTAGCCGTGCAGCAGGTCGCCCGCGCGGTAGGGCGCGTCCATCACTTCCATGGGCGTGAGGTGGCCGCGTTTGGAGGGGCGGCCGGCGGGGTCGATGGGCAGCGCATCCTGAATGTCGGGCACGTACTTCTGATAGACGGCCAGCTTGCGGCTCTCCGCTTCGTTGCGGATCAGAATGGAGGCGCCGTAGGAGGTCTTCACGCCCAGCAGGTCGTCGAGGTAGGTTTCGTAGGGCGCGAAGATGATGTCGAACTTGGGGTCCTTGAGGTCGAGCCAGGCGAGGTCGCTCGGGTAGTAGTCGTCGCTGAGGAGGGCATCGGCACGCAGGCGCAGGAAGGCGGCGAAGGCGGGCTCGTCGGAGAGCGCGGCGGCGTCGCGCAGGGCTTGCGCCATGGGCTGGAGGAACGCCTTGTATTCCTCGTGGTACGGCACGCCGGTCAGGCGGGCGCCCTGCCGTTTGACCACGGTGAAGGGATCGTAGATGGCGGCCTTGTCGGCGGGATGCTGCGCTACGTACTGCTCGATGGCGGCGCGCGTGAGATCGTGCGGGTAGAGCTCATGGCCGGGCGGCAGGGGGCCGCTGCCGGCGAAGGGGCGGTTCTCGTCGAGCAGGTCGCCGCGGCTGCCCATGATGGTGAGAAGGCGCTTGAGCGCGGGATCGGAGGTGGATTTCAGAAGGGCGAGGCCGGCGGCGTCGCTCTGGCGCCAGTAGACGTCGTCGAGGAGGCGGCACGCCGCGACGAGCTTGTCCACCATCTGGCGTTCGCGATCCGAGAGGCCGGCGGAGCGGAGCGGCATCTCGACCGGCTTCCACATGGCGAGGCGGTCGGAGACGCTGGTGGGCGCGGCGAAAGCGAGCGAGACGAAGATGGCGAGCGGCAGGACGGCAGGCTTGCGGGTCATGTGCACATGGTAGCGCGGCGGGCGGCCGGCCGTTACATTTAGCGCTAAAATGCGGACATGCCCGATACCGTAGTGCTGATCGCCAGCGGGGATCTGCGGCTTTCCGCGAACCAGAAATGTTGGCCGGCGCAGGCGCGCGCCGAAGAGGCGGTCATGAATGCCATTCGCCGCGAAGGGCGGGAAGTGCGCCGCGGGCATCCCTGCCTGGCGGAGAAGGGACATGGGTTCATCGACAGCCAGAAGTACGGGATGGAGGTGTTTCGCAGGATTCCGCCCGAAGCGCCGCTGGTAGTGGTGGAGGCGGTGTGGCAGTACAGCCATCACCTGCTGGCCGGGCTGTACACGCACCGCGGGCCCATTCTGACGGTGGCCAACTGGAGCGGCGAATGGCCGGGGCTGGTGGGGCTGCTGAATTTGAACGCCTCGCTGACCAAGGCCGGGGTGGCTTACAGCTCTTTGTGGAGCGTGGATTTCACCGACGAGTTTTTCCTGGACGGCCTGCGCCGCTGGCTGGCGGGCGAGGCGGTGGCGCACGATCTCAGCCACGTGCATCCGCTGGCGGAGTTCCGGCTGCCGCAGAAGGCCGAGGAGACGGGGACGCGCCTGGCGCGGGAACTGCGCCGCGACAAGGCCATCCTTGGGATCTTCGACGAAGGCTGCATGGGGATGTACAACGCCATCATTCCCGACGAGCTGCTGCACGCCACCGGCGTGTTCAAGGAGCGCCTGAGCCAGAGCGCGCTCTACGCCGAGATGCGGCAAGTGCCGGACGAGGAGGCGCGCGCCGTGCGGGAGTGGCTGGACGGCAGGGGAATGCGGTTTGCGACCGGGCCCGACCCGGAGACCGACCTGACCGACGGGCAGATCCTGGATCAATGCCGCATCTACATCGCCGCGTTGCGCATAGCGGACGATTTCGGGTGCGACGCCATCGGCATACAGTACCAGCAGGGATTGAAGGACCTGGCGCCGGCCTCGGACCTGGCCGAAGGGTTGTTGAACAACGTGGACCGTCCGCCGGTGCGGGCGCGGAACAACGGCTGCATCCTTTATGAAGGCAGCGCGCTGCCTCACTTCAACGAAGTGGACGAGTGCGCCGGCCTGGATGCGCTGGCGACCAACCGCGTGTGGACGGCTCTGGGCTACGATCCGGAGACCACGCTGCACGACGTGCGCTACGGCGAGGCGTACCGGGTGAACGGGCGCGAGGAGTTCGTCTGGGTGCTGGAGATATCGGGCGCGGCGCCCGCGGCGCACTTCACGGGCGGCTATGCGGGCGCGGTGAGCGAGCGCCAGCCGCCGATGTATTTCCGGCTGGGCGGCGGCAGCCTGAAGGGCATCAGCAAGCCGGGCGAAGTGGTGTGGAGCCGCATTTTCGTGGCGGGCGGCGCGCTGCGAGCGGACGTGGGGCGTGCGCGGGCCGTCGCATTGCCGCGCGAGGAGACCGAGCGGCGCTGGCGCATTACCACGCCGCAGTGGCCCATTATGCATGCGGTGCTCGAGGGTGTGACGCGCGACCAGTTGATGGCGCGCCACAAGAGCAATCACATCCAGGTGGCGTATGCGCCCGACCGGGCGGCGGCGGGCCTGGCGCTGGCCGCGAAGGCCGCCATGTTCCGCGAGATGGGCATCGACGTTTCCATCTGCGGGACGGGCCACGGATTGTAGAATAGGGAGTGATGGCGAGCCTTCCCGATCGCAAGACGGTCACCTACGAAGAATGGCTGCGCATGCCCGAAGTCGAGGACGCGGTCGAAGAGGTGGTGAATGGTGAGATTCGAATTATGCCGCCGGCAAAGCTCAAGCACACGCGCATTGTAACGAAGCTCTATGACGCGATCCGTTTGCAAACCGACTCGCGCGAGGTGACGGTGTTCTCTGCCGTGTTCGGGTTGATCATCCGGCGTTCGCCGCTTACTTCGCGTGTTCCGGACCTGGCGGTATTCGAGACTCGCACGATGGTGGAGCGGGATGGGTACATACACTCGGCGCCGCAGTTGGTAGTGGAGGTCCTGTCGCCCGGGAACACCCGGCGCGAGCGGGAAGAAAAGCTCGGGGATTACGCCGTGATCGGCGTTCCGGAGGTTTGGGTGGTCTCGCCCGAGGGCCAGACGGTGGAGGTTCTGTACCTCGAGGGCGGGGCACTCCGCTCCGCGCAAGTGGTGCGGGAAGGCGCGCTGACGCCCAGGCATTTTCCGAACATGCGCGTCGAGGTCACGGCTATCTGGCCCGACTGACGGACCGCTTCAAAGCAGAAACTCCAGCACCTTCGGCGCCATGACATCGAGCATGTCGAGGAGCTCGTGCCCGGAATCGAGAATCTCCAGGCGCGTGCCGGGGTGGGTGGCGGCGAATTCCTGGGAGTAGCGCGCGGGCACCACGTCGTCGTGCGCGCCGTGGAAAATGAGGGCGGATTGGCGGACATCGGGGTAATCCTCGTAGCGTCCGGCATCGGCCAGCAGCTGGTAGCCCAGGTTGACGTGGCGTTGCTGGCCGTAGTGAAACACTTCCATCGTGCCGGTGCGCCGCCACCGGGCGACCTGGTCCGCGCCGAGGTGTTCGGCCCAGCGGCGGGCGAATCCGAAAGCCGGCGCCATCAGCACCACGCGCGGCACTTCGGGGTGGCGCGCCGCGTACAGAGCCGCCACATATCCGCCCATGCTGGAACCCAGCAAGGCGGCGGGAGCGCCGGCGAGGGCGTCTTCCACTACGGCTAGCTGGCCGGTGATGGTGAGGTGCTCGAAATCGCCGGCAAGATCGGGAACTTCGACGCGGGCGCCGGCCGCCTCCAGCCGCTCGCGGAAGTAGCGCGCCTTGGTGGAGGATGGCCCGGAAGCGAAGCCGTGCAGGTAGAGGACGCGCGTCATCTCTTGGGCATCATTTCTTAACCGGGGGCGGTGGAGCGGCCTCGGGTAAATCGGTGAACTTGATTTCGGTATCGGCGCTGAAGAGCTTGAAAGGCTCGTAGCGGTACAGGTTTTCGGTGAGAAGCTGGCCGCCGACCAGGTGGCGGTGGACCACCGAGGCGGGCGTCAGGAAGCCGTGATAGGAGAGCGTGTAATCGACCGTCGCCTCGTCGCGCACGGTCCGCTTGGACTGCATGTGCTCCACCCACGTTTCGACGCGCAAGGGAAGGCCGTCGGATTTGCGAACCCACAGCACGCCCTGCAAGGCGCGGCGCACGGTCTCCCCGCCATTGAATTCCAGTACGCCACCGGCGGCGCTGGTCTGTTTCCAGGCGAACAGCAGGGCGTCGTCGGTGCCCACGCGGCCCTCGCCGGCCGGTGCGATTTCCATGTGTTCGAGGCCGCGCTTGGAGAAGGCCAGGAGGATGAGGCCATAGTCGGTGGCCACGTCTACCAGGCCGTTCTTGGCGAATTCCTCGATCATGCGCTTGCGGGTGCGGTCGTCGGGGGATTGGATGCCAGCGGCGAGGGCGTGGCGGGCCGCTTCCGGCGACTGCACCGGGCGGCCGTCCACCGAGATCACCTGGCGAAACTCGACCAGGTCGCGCGAAGCGGACTGGCCCAACGTGCCCACGGTGTATTCGGAGACGATTTCGCGCGTGCGGAGACGAGGCTGAGAGGGTTCCAGGGCGGCCCGTCCCACGCGGGGGCGGAAGCGGGAGGGAGGCATGAGGGAGCGCTGTTGGAGCGTCTCCTGGGTGAGCGCTTTGGGCGCATTCTGCTGCAATACTTCCGCTTCTTCGGAAACGCGGGCCAGGATGGCGGGCAGGGTCTGCGGCGCGGGCGCCTCGGCGGCCAGGAAGGCGAGCGCGAAAAGGAGCATCCCATACATTCTACTGCGCCCCGGCGAGAGATCAATTGCGGTACCTAACACATTGATTCCAAGTAACTTCCAGTGCGGGCAGGCGGCCCCGGCGATTTTTTCTGTGATTTCCCTTGCATCGCCGCTCCGCGTTTGGTATTCTGATCGAGTCGCCGAATTCGAGGATCTTTGCGCACCGACGCCCTAGGCATCGCTTGCATTGGATGTGCGGGGGTGGTATAAAGGGACAGATCCTCTGCAAGGAATGGTAACAAAACTTCGTGCGGGCCACCGCACGGAGCGGAATACGGCCTTCCTGTTTGGTTCTTTTTAAAGCTCAAAAAGTTTCTCCGCGGGCGCGTCCGTAGTATGGGCGCCGGCGGAACAAGTTTCGAGGCCCGCAGCGATTTGCGGCATTTACGGATGTCGTAGGTGGCTGCGCAGATCTTTGACAATCTGGTTGGATGCAGTAAAGAAGAACTCGTCAGTACTCTGAGTATTAGGGGAGCGATTCAACTCAAAAACTCAAATGAGAGTTTGATCCCGGCTCAGAATCAACGCTGGCGGCGCGCCTAACACATGCAAGTCGAACGAGAAAGTGGAGCAATCCATGAGTACAGTGGCGTACGGGTGAGTAACACGTGGGTAATCTACCTCTTAGTGAGGAATAACCCTGGGAAACCGGGGCTAATACCGCATAAGCTCGAGAGAGGAAAGCAGCAATGCGCTGAGAGAGGAGCCCGCGGCCGATTAGCTAGTTGGTGGGGTAAGAGCCCACCAAGGCCGAGATCGGTAGCCGGCCTGAGAGGGCACACGGCCACACTGGCACTGAAACACGGGCCAGACTCCTACGGGAGGCAGCAGTGGGGAATCTTGCACAATGGGGGAAACCCTGATGCAGCGACGCCGCGTGAGCGATGAAGCCCTTCGGGGTGTAAAGCTCTTTCGGCAGGGAAGATTGTGACGGTACCTGCAGAAGCAGCTGCGGCTAACTACGTGCCAGCAGCCGCGGTAATACGTAGGCAGCGAGCGTTGTTCGGAGTTACTGGGCGTAAAGGGTGTGTAGGCGGTTGTTTAAGTTTGGTGTGAAATCTCCCGGCTCAACTGGGAGGGTGCGCCGAATACTGAATGACTAGAGTGCGGGAGAGGAAAGTGGAATTCCTGGTGTAGCGGTGAAATGCGTAGATATCAGGAGGAACACCGGTGGTGTAGACGGCTTTCTGGACCGTAACTGACGCTGAGACACGAAAGCGTGGGTAGCAAACAGGATTAGATACCCTGGTAGTCCACGCCCTAAACGATGCATATTTGGTGTGGGCAGTTCATTCTGTCCGTGCCGGAGCTAACGCGTTAAATATGCCGCCTGGGGAGTACAGTCGCAAGGCTGAAACTCAAAGGAATTGACGGGGGCCCGCACAAGCGGTGGAGCATGTGGTTCAATTCGACGCAACGCGAAGAACCTTACCTGGGCTCGAACGGCCGGTTAACGGCGGTGGAAACATCGCTACCCCGCAAGGGGGTCCGGTCGAGGTGCTGCATGGCTGTCGTCAGCTCGTGTCGTGAGATGTTGGGTTAAGTCCCGCAACGAGCGCAACCCTTGTCCTGTGTTGCCATGCCGAAAGGCGGAACTCGCAGGAGACCGCCAGCGATAAGCTGGAGGAAGGTGGGGATGACGTCAAGTCCTCATGGCCTTTATGTCCAGGGCTACACACGTGCTACAATGGCCGGTACAAAGCGCCGCAAACCCGCGAGGGGGAGCCAATCGCAAAAAACCGGTCTCAGTTCGGATTGCAGGCTGCAACTCGCCTGCATGAAGCTGGAATCGCTAGTAATGGCAGATCAGCACGCTGCCGTGAATACGTTCCCGGGCCTTGTACACACCGCCCGTCACATCACGAAAGTGGATTGTACTAGAAGTCTGCAGGCTGACCCGCAAGGGGGGCAGCGGCCCAAGGTATGATCCATGATTGGGGTGAAGTCGTAACAAGGTAGCCGTAGGAGAACCTGCGGCTGGATCACCTCCTTTCTAAGAGAGAACGTGGGTGGAGTTTCCGAAAGCAAGGCACGCCTGAGTGTACGGCGTGCGCCGGTAAGAAACAGCCGTTCCACTCCATAAACCTTCAGCCTTTCTTCGGAAGGGTTGAAGAGCCCGCTCCTCATCTCCACTTGGAGAACGACGGTTTTTCCGAAGCGGCCATGGGCTGGTCTCATGGTCTCTGCATCCAACTGGCCTCGATTGAAAATCGGGGGCCAGGAGCCAGGTGTCGGGGGCCAGGGAGAGGAAAAAACCTTTCCCCGACCCCCGGCCCCTGAAACCCGGCCCCTGCGGTTTAGGGGCTGTAGCTCAGCTGGGAGAGCGCCTGATTTGCACTCAGGAGGTCGCCGGTTCGATCCCGACCAGCTCCACCAGCTTGCGGAGCGCGGCGGGAATTCGGGCCTGTAGCTCAGTTGGCTAGAGCGCACCCCTGATAAGGGTGAGGTCGGTAGTTCAATTCTACCCAGGCCCACCACCACCAAGAAGAAGCCGGAAGCCGCCAGGCAGGAAACAGAATCCCCCATTCTCTCCTGTCCGCCGACTCCTGACTTCTCAGGACAATCGATCTTTGACAATTGAATATTGACGGGCATACAAAACACAAGTATGTAAGCGCGAAGAAAGTAGCGTTCAGTTGTGTGCGAAGTAGATTTTATGGTCAAGCTACTAAGGGCGTGTGTGTGGATGCCTTGGCGCAAGTAGGCGATGAAGGACGTGGTCAGCTGCGATAAGCCTCGGGGAGCCGCTAACAGGCTGTGATCCGGGGATTTCCGAATGGGGAAACCCAACCGGTGCGAACACCGGTTACGCGCATCCCAATACATAAGGTGCGCGAGCGAACTCGGGGAAGTGAACCATCTCAGTACCCGAAGGAAGAGAAAACAACCGTGATTCCGAAAGTAGTGGCGAGCGAACTCGGAAGAGCCTAAACCGGGCGATTCGAAAGGAGAGCCCGGGGTTGCAGGACCACAATAATCCGCGGGATCCTCCAGCGATGGAGGTTCCGGCAGGTTAAACGAGGGACAGGAAAGTGTTAATCGAACGGTCTGGAAAGGCCGGCCATAGAGCGTGACAGCCGCGTAGGTGAAAATGCAATCCTCCTTCCAGTGGCTCCTAAGTAGAGCGGGGCACGTGAAACCCTGCTTGAATCTGCCGGGACCATCCGGTAAGGCTAAATACTCACTTGCGACCGATAGTGAACCAGTACCGTGAGGGAAAGGTGAAAAGAACCCCTGCGAGGGGAGTGAAATAGTACCTGAAACCACACGCTTACAAGCAGTGGGAGGGCTATGGCTGTGGGCGCAAGCTCGCGGCAATGCCTGACCTCGTGCCTATTGCATAATGAGCTGGCTAGTTATTCTCAGTGGCAAGGTTAAGCGCAAGCGAGCCGTAGCGAAAGCGAGTCTGAACAGGGCGATGCAGTCGCTGGGAATAGACGCGAAGCGGGATGATCTACCCTTGGCCAGGATGAAGGCCGTGTAACAGCGGCTGGAGGTCCGAACCAGTGTTGGTTGAAAACAGCTTGGATGAGCTGAGGGTAGGGGTGAAAGGCTAATCAAATTCCGTGATAGCTCGTTCTCTCCGAAATAGCTTTAGGGCTAGCCTCTCGTGGTCCGTCGCGGTGGTAGAGAACTGATTGGACTAGGGGCCTTCCCAGGTTACCGAATCCAACCAAACTGCGAATGCCGTGAATGTGTAGCGAGGGAGTCAGACAGTGGGGGCTAAGCTTCATTGTCGAAAGGGAAACAGCCCAGACCGTCAACTAAGGTCCCCAAATCCATGCTCAGTGGGAAAGGAAGTCGGGACGCTCAGACAGCCAGGAGGTTGGCTTAGAAGCAGCCATCCTTTAAAGAAAGCGTAACAGCTCACTGGTCGAGCGGCTCGGTGCCGACAATATAACGGGGCTTAAGCATGGTACCGAAGTTACGGATTCGTAGCAATACGAATGGTAGGAGAGCGTTCTCAACAGCGTCGAAGGTCTATCGAAAGAAGGGCTGGAGCGTTGAGAAGTGACTCTGCCAGCATAAGTAGCGAGAAACCAGGTGCGAACCCTGGTCGCCGTAAGTCTAAGGATTCCTGAGAAAGGTTAATCCGCTCAGGGTTAGTCGGAGCCTAACGCGAGGCCGAAAGGCGTAGCGGATGGACAGCAGGTTAATATTCCTGCACTACCTTAAACCGATCAAGACCGAAGGGGGGACGCAGACCGTAAGCCCTGGTGCGCAATGGTTTCAATCCAGGGTGAAGGGAGATCCGGACAGGCAAATCCGCCGGGTCGTCTGCCAGGAAAAGCCTCTAAGGAGGAATAGGGTATCCGTACCACAAACCGACACAGGTGGACGAGAAGAATATTCTAAGGCGCTCGGGTGATGGTATGTTCAGGAACTAGGCACATTAGCTCCGTAACTTCGGGAGAAGGAGTGCCCACCTAAGACGTGGGCCGCAGTGAATAGTCTCAGGCGACTGTTTAACAAAAACACAGGTCTCTGCAAAGTCGAAAACGACGTATAGGGGCTGACGCCTGCCCGGTGCCGGAAGGTTAAAGGGAGAGGTCAGCCGCAAGGCGAAGCTTTGAACTGAAGCCCCGGTGAACGGCGGCCGTAACTATAACGGTCCTAAGGTAGCGAAATTCCTTGTCGGGTAAGTTCCGACCTGCACGAATGGCGTAACGATCTGAGAACTGTCTTAACATGCCGCCCGGCGAACTTGTGGTCCCGGTGAAGACGCCGGGTGCCCGCCACTAGACGGAAAGACCCCGTGCACCTTTACTATACCCTTTCATGGAACTATGGGGCGGTCTGCGCAGGATAGGTGGGAGGCTTAGAATCCGGGTTCTCGGACTCGGAGGAGCCAACGGTGAGATACCACCCTGATCGTTCTGTGGTTCTAACCTCCACCCGTAATCCGGGTGAGGGACAGTGGAAGGCGGGTAGTTTGACTGGGGCGGTCGCCTCCTAAACGGTAACGGAGGCGCGCGAAGCTTGGCTCAGGCGGCTTGGAAATCCGCCGACGAGTGCAAAGGCATAAGCCAGGTTAACTGCGAGACCAACAAGTCGAGCAGATGCGAAAGCAGGCCTTAGTGATCCGGTGGTTCTGTATGGAAGGGCCATCGCTCAACGGATAAAAGGTACGCCGGGGATAACAGGCTGATCGGAGTCAAGAGTTCACATCGACGCTCCGGTTTGGCACCTCGATGTCGGCTCATCGCATCCTGGGGGTGTAGAAGCTCCCAAGGGTTAGGCTGTTCGCCTATTAAAGCGGTACGTGAGCTGGGTTC
>JAIQEX010000102.1 GCA_020073615.1 Terriglobia bacterium | reverse complement strand
CTCGGTGCGGAATACCGGCGTTTTCTCTTGCGCCTTACCGATGAACAACACCCCTTCGGCGGCGGAAAACTTCTTCCGATACGCCGCGGCCACGTCATCCTTGCGTTGGCCCTTCTCGAACATCACCATGGGTACGTTCTCTTGTTTGGCAAATTGCTCCATCTGCGCGATGAATGCCTTGGTGATCGGATCCATCAACGCACTGGAGGTGCGAATTCCGGGAACCCCTCATTGTTCAACTCTTGTTGCAGTTGTTATCTGCACGGGTGCCCCTGCGGCTTCTATGGCGATACTACCCGCGAATGCCGCTGCACGCCGGCCATCATCCAGCGCTATCTCGGCAAGATCTCCGGACCGCTGCTCGACCGCATCGATCTCCACATGGAAGTGCCCGCCGTTCCCTATAAGGAGCCGCGCGGCAATGCGAGCGCCGAATCGTCCGCCGCCATCCGTGGCCGCGTAGAGGGCGCCCGCGCCGTCCAACAAGCCCGCGGCTATTACAACTCCCTCATGCCCTCGCGCGACATCCGCCAGCAGTGCGCCCTCGACGATGCCGGCGAGCGCACGCTCGAAATGGCCGTGCGCCGCATGGGCCTCTCCGCCCGCGCGCACGACCGCATCCTCAAGGTCGCGCGCACCATCGCCGACCTGGGCCAGTCTCCCAGCGTTTCCGCCAAGCACGTGGCCGAAGCCGTGCAATACCGCAGCATGGACCGGAACTACTGGAATTGAGAAGCGCACCGCCAGGGGCGCCCCGGAAAACCGACCGAAGCTCGGCCCGCAGCGGTTTGGGGACCGCCGCGGGAATTGACCCGTTTTGGCGCGCACGGACCTCGTGAGAGCGGAATCGAATCCCGGCCGTGGTATGATCCCGAGTCGGAGCTTCGATCGCGATGACTTATACCTGGCGCTGGGCGGCGCTGTTCACGCGTGTGATCGTGGGGTTGATCTTCGGCATGGCGGGACTCTGGAAAGTGTTCACGCTGACGCCCATGGGTCACGCGCAGAGATTCTTCACCGGTCCCTACGCGGATAGCTGGATTCCGTACTGGATGCTGGTGGCGGCGGGCGTGACGGTCCCATTCATCGAACTCATCGCCGGGTGGCTTCTTGTTTTCGGTCTGTTCCGGCGGACCGCCGCCACCGCCCTCGGCTTCGTTCTGGTGCTAGTCACGTATGGTCACCTATTGAAGGAAGCGCTGTACTCCCCTCAAGGGCACATCTTCCCCAGAACCTTGCTTTTGATCCCTACGTGGGTTCTTTCCGAGGAACAGGACGATCTGTCCCTTGATTACCTCCTGCTGCGACGCCGGAAAAACGTCAAAAACGCTTGAGGCGCACCGCTAAGGCAGGCAGGGCTAGCGGGCCTTACTGCGGACCGCCTCACTGAAATAATGCCGAAACCGAGGCAAATATCCGCGCTGGCGGAAAGGTTACATTCATTCCGCAGACAGGCAACACACACGGCGTAACCACGCATGGCATGGCGTCTGTAAGGCCAAATCCAAACGGACCGGACGTTCTCAATAACGTCAGGTTCGAGTGGACCCATAACGGGGAGGAATCCGGAGCTGAGATTGTACGGGCGCTGGCTGGGCACCATCACCAGCATGAACAGCAACACGAGCCTGCTGCTTAGTCGGTTGTTTCATAAATACAGTCTCGTATTATTGGGCTTGAAATTGGGCCCGTATTATGGCATGGTTCAGGCAGGTGCCACGTCATGCCAAGAACGAACGCTTTCTTGATTCGCTTGTCGTCTGCCGAGGAGGCGGAACTGCAAAGGCGAGCCGGCAAATATACGCTACCGTATTTTCAGGTCCAGCGCCAGGATGATCTTGTTGGCCGCAGAGGGATTAAATAACGACCAGATTGCCGCCCGCCCCGACAGCCGCCGTGAGGTTGTCGGCCGCTGGCGGAAGCGTTTCTTTGCTGAACGCCTCATGGGATTGGAGGAACTAGCGCGTCCGGGTCGTCCCCCGACTTTTTCCCCCAGATCTGGTCGTTCAGGTTAAAGCGTGGGCCTGCGAACTACCGGCCACGCACGATCTCCCGCTGTCCCGCTGGAGTAGCGATGATCTGGCCCGCGAGGTCTGTCGGACCGGCCTGGTGGCTTCGATCAGCGGCAGTACCATTTGGCGGAGGCTGCATCAGGATGCTATCCGGCCCTGGTATTCACCGCAGTTGGATCTTCCCGCGCGATCCCAACTGCGCAGAGAAGGCCGGCCGCCTGTTGGATCTCTATGCCCGGGAATGGCAATGGAAAGCCCTAAAAGACGATGAGTTCGTCATTTCGGCAGACGAGAAGACCAGCATTCAGGCACGGCGCCGCAAGCACCCCACGCGCACTTGTCGCCCCCGTACCGCCATGCGCGCCGAGCATGAGTATTTCGTTGCGGAGCCTGGACCTACATTGCCGCACTGGACGTGCATCACGCCAGAATTTTTGGCCGTTGCGAGACCAAGAACGAAGGCCGCTCAAATCTGGCCTGCACCCAAGCGGCTGATCGCTGAACGCTGGTGGCCGATCACCCAATCCGCTACGCCGTCTCCGCGTCCAGCACCTCGCGCACTTTGCCCAGCAGCACGTCGGGGGTGAACGGCTTGCGCAGAAACGCCTTGGGCGCTTCGCCGGTGGCCGCCCCGATGGCCTGGTCCCGGTAGCCCGAGATGTAGAGAATCTTGAGCCCCGGCGCGCGGTCCGCAATCTGGCGCGCCAGTTCGATCCCGCTCATCTGCGGCATCACCACGTCGGTCAGCAACAGGTCGATTTTGTGCGCGTTCTTGTCGAATGCCGCCAGTGCGGCGGCGCCGGTTTCGGCTTCCAGCACGTCGTAGCCGTTGGTTCGCAACACCGCGCCCACCAGCTTGCGCACGCCCTCTTCATCGTCCACCACGAGAATCGTTTCGCTGCCCCGCGCGGACCCCTTGCGCGGCGCCTCGACCGTCTCCGGCACGCGCGGCAGGTAGATTTCGAATATGGTGCCGCAGCCGGGCTGGCTATAGACGGTCACCTGGCCGTCGCTCTGTTTGATGGCGCCGTACACCGTGGCCAGTCCCAGGCCGCTGCCCTTGCCCGGAGTTTTGGTGGTGAAGAAGGGCTCGAACAGACGGGAGCGCGTCGCCGGGTCCATGCCCACGCCGGTGTCGCTGAAGGCCAGCATCACGTAGGAGCCGGGCTTCACCCCGAGGTTTTTGCTGGCGGCGCCTTCCTCGATCTCGGCGTTGGCCGTCTCGATGACCACTTTGCCGCCGTGCGGCATGGCCTCGCGCGAGTTGTTGGCCAGGTTCACGACCACCTGCTCCATCTGCGAGGGATCGGCACGAACGCGGCCCAGTCCCGGAGTGGTGAGCAGGATCAGCTCCACGTTCTGGCCCAGGAGGCGGCGCAGCATGGGCTCCATGTTGCCGACAACGGAGTTGAGGTCCACCACGCGCGGTTGCGCCGACGAACCGCGGCTGAAGGCCAGCAGGTGCCGGGTGAGCGCCGCCGCCCGCTCGCCGGCGTAGATAATCTCATCCACGAAGCGGCGCGTGGGGCTGGCCGCCGGCACCTCCGCGCGCAGCAGTTCGGCGTAGCCCGTGATGACCGTGAGGACATTGTTGAAGTCGCCCGCAATCCCGCCCGCCAGCCGCCCCACGGCGTCCATCTTTTCCGCGTGGGTGGCCTGCTCTTCCAACTGGCGCCGCTTGCTGATGTCGCGGAAGACCAGGATGCCGCCGCGCACCGACCCCATCTCGTCACGCACCGGCGCGGCGGTGTGCTCGACGGGCAGCGTCACGTCGCTGCGCGAGACCAGCGCGACGTGCTCCTGTATTCCCACGGTCACCCGGTCGCGTAGCGCGCGCACCAGCGGGTTCTCGAGGGCTTCATTCGTCTTCTCGTCCACGAAGCGCAGGACTTCAGCGACCGGTTTGCCGCGCGCATCGCGCCGCGGCCAGCCGGTCAGCGTCTCGGCGACCGGGTTCAGAAAGGTGATGCGCCCCTCACGGTCGGTGGCCAGTACGGCATCGGCGATGCTGGACAGCGTGGAGGCCAGCAGGCGGCTGTTGTTGCGCCAGGACGCGGTCACCCAGGTGATGAGCGAGGCCATCAGCACGAAGGCCGCGAGCCTCAGGAGCGCGGTCCAGGACGACCCCCCGGCGCGGTTCAGGAAAAAATACAGGATGGCCAGCGCCGAGGCCGCCGTGGCCGTGAAGCCGCCGGTGCGCCCGTAATACCATGCGCTCAGCCAGGCCGCCGCGATGAACAGAAAAAAGATGTTCGATTCCAGAGACGGCGGCAGCAGCAGCGACACCAGCAGCACCACCGCCGTGAGGGCCAGCGCGAAGACACTGCTGTACAGGGGCGAACGGCGGAGCGGGTTCATCGGCAGGCTACAGAATACTACAGGGGTCGGCGGCTGGCGGGTGAAGTTCCGTACAACGGCCCCTCCCCCGGCGGCCGCGTCTTCCACCGGCGATGGATCCACAGCCACTGGTCCGGGTAGGCGCGAATCACCTCCTCCAGCCTCGCTTGCAGGGTCTGCGTGTCGCGCGCCGCATCGCCCGTCATCTCCACCGGCGGGTAGAAGCGCAGGATGTAGCGGCGCTCTTCCTCCGACCACAGCGCGAAGCCGGGGATCACCGCCGCCCCGCTGTGCGCCGCCAGCTTGGCGAAGCCGGTGCCGGCACAGGCGCGCAGGCCGAAGAAATCCACGAACACGCCCGCTTCCGGCGTGGCGTTCTGGTCGATCAGAATGCCCACCGCCTCGTTGCCGGCCAGCGCCTTCAGAATGATGCGCGCGGAATCCTTCTTGAAGACCAGGCAGTTGCCGGAAAGCATGCGGCGGCTCTCCACCAGGCGGTCGATGAGCGGATTGTCGAGCGGCCGCACCACCACGTTCATAGGCGCCGCGAGCAGCGCGTGCGCGTAGGCGCTCAGCTCCCAGTTGCCCAGGTGCGCGGTGGCGAACAACACTCCGCGGCCCGCACGCACGGCGTTCTCGAAGTGCTCGGCGCCCTCCCAACGCACCCAGCGGGCGACGTTGTCGCGGTTCATGGAAGGAAATTTGGCGAACGCGACCAGCAGCCGCGCGATGGAACGAAACACGCCGTCGACCATGGCGGCGCGCCCGCGCTCGTCCAACTCCGGCATGGCGAGCGAAAGGTTGCGGGATGCCACGCGCCGCAGCCGCGGAATCGCCCGGTCGAGCAGACGCGCGTAACCGCGCGCCAGCCAGTGGGCCGCCGCGCCGGGCGCCAGCTCGAGCGACTTCACCGCGGCCAGCGCCAGCCAGTATTCGATCCCGTTGCGGAGGGCTGAGCGCGCGCGCATGCAACCTGTGTGGCGCAGACCGCGAGGCCTACCCCACTCGCTACGCTATCATGATAGGAATCTCTATGATCCAAGACGTACTCACCGAGGGGCTCACGTTCGACGACGTGCTGCTCTCCCCGGCCCGCAGCGAGGTGCTGCCGGCGGAGGTCGACACGCGCACCTGCCTCACGCGCCAGATCGGCCTCAACATCCCCATCGTCTCCGCCGCCATGGATACCGTCACCGAGTCCCACCTGGCGATTGCGCTGGCGCAGCAGGGCGGCATCGGCATCGTGCATCGCAATATGTCCATCGACCGCCAGGCCGAGGAAGTGGACCGCGTAAAACGCAGCGAAAGCGGCATGATCGTGGACCCCATCACCATCGGCCCGGACCAGACCATCGCCGCCGCGCAAGCGCTCATGAGCCGTTTCCGCATCTCCGGCGTGCCCGTCACCAAGGACGGCAAGCTGGTGGGCATCCTCACCAACCGCGACCTGCGCTTCGAAAACCGCTTCGACCTGCCGATCTCCGAGGTCATGACCAAGGAGAACCTGGTAACTGTCGCCGTGGGCACCACGCTCGAGCAGGCCGAGGCCATCCTGCACAAACACCGCGTCGAGAAACTGCTGGTGGTGGACGATCAGTTCAATCTCAAGGGTCTCATCACCGTCAAAGACATTCAGAAGAAGCTGAAATACCCCAGCTCCGCCAAGGACAGCCAGGGACGGCTGCGCGTGGGCGCGGCCATCGGCGCCACCGGCGATTTCCTGGAGCGGGCGCACGAGCTGGTCAAGCGCAAAGTGGACGTGCTGGCCATCGACACCGCGCATGGCCACAGCGGGCGCGTGCTGAGCGCCGTCAAGGCCATCAAGAGCAAGCTGCCGGAGGTGCAGCTCATCACCGGCAACGTGGCCACTTACGAAGGGGCGAAAGAGCTGATCTCCCTCGGCGTGGACGGCATCAAGGTGGGCATCGGCCCCGGTTCCATCTGCACCACGCGCGTGGTCTCGGGCGCGGGCGTCCCCCAGATCACGGCGATCTCGGAATGCGCGCGCGCCACGCGCGAAGCGGGCGTGCCGCTCATCGCCGATGGCGGCATCAAATACTCGGGCGACATCACCAAGGCCATCGCCGCCGGCGCCGACACGGTCATGATCGGAAGCCTGCTGGCGGGCACCGACGAAAGTCCCGGCGAGACCATCCTCTACCAGGGCCGCACCTTCAAAACCTACCGCGGCATGGGTTCCATGGGCGCCATGTCGCTGGGCAGCTCCGACCGCTACGCCCAGGATCCGAATGGCAAACTGGTGCCGGAGGGCATCGAGGGACGAGTGGCGGCCAAGGGGCCGCTCGCCGACCTGGTGTACCAGCTCGTGGGCGGCCTGCGCTCCGGCATGGGGTACTGCGGCGCGCGCGATATCCGCAACCTGCAGGCGGCGGCCCGCTTCCTGCGCATTTCGCCGGCGGGCCTGCGCGAGGGCCACGTCCACGACGTGATCATCACCAAAGAGGCGCCCAACTACCGCGTCGAGTAGGCTGCGAAATCGGCCATCACCCCTCCTGGCGGTCAGGGACAGCTTCGCTTCAGTCAGTCACGCGAATGAAGGTGCGCCAGACCGGCTGGTCGTCCCACATCAAATCGATGCGGTAGACGCCCGGGTTCAACGGCCCCGGCGAAAAGCTGAAGCCCGAGCGCGTTGGAGCCGGGGAGAGAGATGTCTTCTTCGGTTCTACTGCGATGCGTACCCGGTTTTGGTCGTCATATACCTTCGCGGCCAGAAGGCCTTTCGACACCTTCCCTTTCTTCTGCCACTCGGAGACAACCCACACTTGCTTGTCCCGCCGCGAGAACTCACATACATCGCGCGGCAAGGGATCGCTGGCCGTCTTACTCATCTCCAGCGAGGTCGTGACGTAGAGGAGTCCGTCCATGTCCGAAAGTTGCGCCGCCAGTGCTCCCGCAGCGATCATTTCGCTCAGCCGGGAGCTCTTGCCGGGCAGCGGTTCCGGTACGGCAGGCACGGGTGTCGCGGCGTTTAGCGTACCGGCGGACAGTCCGAGCAGCGGGCTGATGCTCATATGGCGCGAATCGAATCGCGAGCCGGGGACCACGCTGCCGCCCAGGATTCCAACCACCTTCCCCTGAACATCGAGCAACGGCCCGCCGGCCGACTCGGAAGAGATGGATGGAGAGTACTGAAGCCTCTCTCCAAATCCCGGCACGTTTCGTCTCCCGGAAATGTCGACACGGCCGATCGTTTTGGCGCCACCCTCCACATTGAACGTGATCAGCCGCTCGCCCACGGCGACCAGCCTCGGGTCTCCTGATGGAAGCGGCGGAAGGTCGGCGGTGGGAGCTGCGACCACCGCCCAGTCGCCACTGCGCGACCAGGCAACGATTGCGTCGGTTTCGGCTTTCCGCCCTCCGGCAAATTCGATTTCCAGTCGGTCAGCGCCATCGATGGCCTGGAGCGCGGTCAGTATCCGATCTTTGCGGACAATGAACCCGGAGGCGACATCCGTGCGTTTACCCGCCGCATCGAGTTTCCGCACCCACACCAATGATGGCGAGGCCGCATGGAAAATCTGATCCAGCGTAGCGCGAGGTTCCGCGGTGGAACGCTGCCGTGGTGGACTGGTTCCGGCAATTTCGAACGAATGAGAACCCGCGGGTTGGCCATCGATTCGCACCTCAATCGCCCACACTCCGGGCATCATGCCCGGATCTATCGTGTACGTCCAGTAGCAGGTCAGGTACGGGGTGTTGGATTCAATCTTGACATCGGGAGAGATCGAGTCGACTTGCCCGTCCGGACGGCGTCAGAGACCTGTCAGGACGTGCAGGCCCGCCGGCCCCTCCCACTCGAAGTACACGATGAACGCCTTGTCTTGTGGGTGTACAAACCGGGTCCTGACTTCGTCGAAGACGAATTTGGGACCATCGACCTTGCCGGAGGGACCGGAGACCGACCGGATAAGACGAAAGTCCTCCACGGGCGACGCGGCGGTCGTTAGAAGACTGAAGGCGATCAATGCGATCAGTCTGCTTGCCCAGCTCATTCCTGAATTTCCAGATTAGCAGCATTCGGCCGGACGAAGAGGCTGCGCCCAACTACCGCGTCGAGTAGGCTGCGAAATCGGCCATCACCGCTTTTTCCATTTTGCGCGCCGCCTCCAGCAGCCAGCCGCGCGGCCGCTTCCCCAGGTCGGCCGCCAGCACGCGCGGCTGGGCGCTGCCCAGGTGCACGTTGGCCGTTTCCCAGCCCATGGCGTGCAGCAGGCGGATCTCGTCGCGCTCCACGGGCAGCGCGGCAAGCTCGATGCGCGAGCAGTCCGGCGCCAGGCGGCGGACGATCCACCGCCCGCGCACGCTGACGAACGGATCGCGCGCGCGCACCGCGCGGTCGAGCAGCTCCTGGTAATACACCGGCGCCGTGCCTTTGCCCCGCTCCGCCCACAGGCAGGCCGAGGGCGCCAGCGCTTTCGCCTCGCGCGCGATCGAGCCGCCGCGCCACTCCGCAATGCCCACGTAACGCTCACGCCCCAGGCTGCCCAGGCCGGCCACGCGGTGCGCCGTCCGCCAGCGCATGCCCCGCTCCGGCATCAGCCGGTCGATGGCCTTGCGGGCGCCGGCCGGCGCGTCTGCGGAGCATTCCGGAAGCGCTCGCAGTTTTTCCCAGTACTTCTCCGGCTCATGCAGCCGCTCGGTAGCCATGCGGTGCAGCGCGGGATGAAACTCACCCAGGATGAACGGCCGCCCGCCCGCGGCCAGGGACTCGCCATAGCCCTTAAGGATGGCGGCGATTCCCTCTTCCCGGCCGCATTTCATCTTGGCCACCAGCGCGCTCGCGGCCAGCCGCACCAGGTCGTTGGTGTAGGGCAACTGCCAGGCCTCGTCGAAATCGTTGATGCCCCAGATCAGGCGGCCTTCGATATCGCGCCAGGTTCCGAAATTCTCCACGTGCAGGTCGCCCACCGCGAGCACGCGCGGCCCGCGCGCCGCCTCGCCGCACACCTCCGCCCACGTCTGCGCCCAGCGATAAAAGGTGGCGCGCAGGAACGGAAACGCGCCCGACCGCATGGCCTCGTGTTTCCGCTTGAGATCGTCTTCGACCAGCCGCAGCCGGCGGCCCAGCCACGCCTCGTACTTTTCGGTTGCCTTCCCTATCTTCATCCTTCCCCCGGCCCCCGGCCCCTGCGCGCGACGCGCGCCTTCACTCCCCCGCCAGCGCCGGCGTCAACATCCACTTCAGCACGCCTTTCGGCTTGCCGGCCACGCGGTCGCAATCCACCCGCACCAGGGCTGCTTTCTTCATGTCCACCGCCAGCGCCGGGCTGTCAAGCAGAAAAGCCGCCAGCGCGCTCATGAGCGGCTCGTGGCTGGCCAGCAGAATCGAAGCTTCCTCTTTGCGCGCGCGGATCTCCTCCCATACGTCGGCGGGCGATGCCTCCGGCTGCAGGGCGTGGACGCGCACCACCTTGCCCTGGTATCCCAGCACCGCGGCGGCCACCTCGGCCGTCTCCACCGCGCGGCGATACGGGCTCGCAAGAATCACGCTGGGCGCCACGTCCGCGGCCCGCGCCCGCTTCAGCACGCGGCGCAGCTTCTCGCGTCCTTCGTCGGTAAGCGCGCGCTCGGCATCCGCGAACCCCGGACGCGCGTTTTCGGCAATGCCGTGCCGCAGCAGGTAAACCTGCATCATGCCTTCGCCTTTCCACGCCCCGGCCGGCGCGCGCGCATGCGTCCCAGTTGCAGGCGGGCAATGCGGCGCTGCAGGTCGCGGAAGATATGCGGAATCGGCTGCGTGGCATCGATCACCGTGAACTGGTACGGCTCCACCATCGAGTCCAGGGCCTTGATGAGGCGCGTCTGGTAGCGCACGAAGCTTTCGTACATGTCCCGCCCGAAGCGCAGATCCATGCCGCTTTCCCAATAGTCGAAGGCGCCGCGGCCCAGCACCACCCGCGAAACCAGGTGCTCCACCTCCGCCCGCAGATAGAGCACCGCGTGCGGCACCAGCGCGAAGCCGGCCACCTGCTCGATCCACCGGCGGTCTTCGCCGCGCGCGATGGCCCGCGCCATGATCGAAAAAATGTAGCGGTCGATGAGCACCACGAAACCGGCGCGCAGCGCGGGGACGATCTCGTTCTCCAACCGGTCGGCGAAATCGGCGGTGTAAAACAGCGTCATGGTGATCGGCCCCAGGGTGTTGCCTTCCTTGGCCGTCTTGATTCCCTTGCCCGCCAGCGCCGAGCGCGCCATGCCCGAATCGAGCACCGCGTGGCCCGCCTGCTCGAGCCACTGGCGCAGCAGCGCGATCTGCGTGCTGCGGCCCACCGCGTCCGGCCCTTCGATCACGATTAATTTTCCCTGCAGCTCCGAGCAGTCGACGCCCGGCAGCGGCTCTCTATAAAACTGCAGGGGGGGTGGCTGGACCATTGAACTCTCCTCCCGCGGGCAGGTGCAGAATGCCGTTCTTCAGGCTGTCTCCCAGCGCGTTCACCACAATCTCGCGCATGCGCGCCTGTTGCTCCTCGATGGGCAGCGTGGCGTCCACGATCTGGAATCCCATCTCCTGCGCCATGGCATCGTACTCGTCCAGGATGCGTCCCTGGAAGATGCGAAAGCTCTCTTCCACGTCGCGCGCCAGTCCCAGGTCCATGCCCGCTTCGTAATACTTGAGCGCGTCCCGCCCGCCCAGGATGCGCCCCAGCGCCACGTCCAGCGGCACGCGGAAATAGAAGCTCAGGTTGGGATGCATGGCGAAGCGATACAGATTCCGCACCCAGCGGCGGCCGACACCGCGCGCCACGTCGCGCGCGAAGGCCGTGTACGCGTAGCGGTCCGCGCACACGATGGCGCCCGATTTCACCAGCGGCAGGATGTAGCTTTCCATGCGGTCGGCGAAATCGGTGGCATGGATCAGGCTGAAGGTGGTGGGCGTGAACATCTCCTTCCGCTTGCCGCGCCGCGTGGCCTGGCGCACCAGCGGCGAGGAGTTCCACTCGCTGAACGCCACGGCGTAACCCTCCGAGCGCAGCCAGTGGCTCAAGAGCGAGATCTGGGTCGATTTTCCGGACCCGTCGATGCCCTCCACGACGATCAGCTTGCCGCGGTACCGGTTCGGCACAAAAAGAGACATAGGTTGAATGGCGCCTCGCCTATTCTACCTTAGCGGTCTGCCAACGCCAGTGTTTTGTGCGTCACAGTTCGGTTACGAATTTGGCGCCGCCGGCCCGGCTACACTGAGAGCGTGAAGACAACGGTCAAGCTGCCCGCCCGGCTCCTTGGCGCCGCGAAGCGGTTTGCAGCGGCCCATGAGATGACGCTCAGAGAGGTGATCGAGACCGGTCTCCGGCAGGTGCTGGCTTCCGAGCGCTCCACGCCGCGTCCCTTTCGCTTGAAGCACTGCGCGTTCAAGGGCAAAGGGCTGGCGCCGGGCCTCGATTGGCCGCAGATCCGCGATCGGATCTACCAGGGGCGGGGCGCATGATCGCGGTGGACTCCAACATCACCCCGTAGCGCAAGCAGTTTCGCAATAGCACCGAATCTCGCGGTCGGGAAGTTGGCATGCGGGGCAGGATGGCAAACTGCTCGCCAACCTGCCCCACGGGACAAGCACTGCCCGGCCTTACGCGTTGGCCGCCAGCGCGTGGGCCGTGATCTTCACGCCGACTTTGGTCCACGCGTCGGTGACCGCTTTCCGTTCCGTGCTGGTGCTGCCGTAGCGATGCGCGGCATTGAGCGCCGTCAGGTTCGCGAAGGTGGCGAAACTCGACGACGGTTTGAGCTTCGGATCCTGGATGGTGTCGTACCAGATCTGCCCGGCTTTCTCCCAGGCGTTTCCTCCCAGGCTGGCCGCCACCAGGTAAAACGCGCGGTTCGGGATGCCGGAGTTGGTGTGCACCCCGCCGTTGTCCTGCCCGGTGTGAACAAAGTGCGCCATGTCGGCCGGTTGCGGGTCCTTCCCCAAGGTCGGATCGTCGTAGGCCGTACCCGGCGCCTTCATAGACCGCAGCGCGATTCCATGGATACCCTTCGCCAGCAGCCCCGCGCCAATCAACCAGTCGGCCTGATCGGCGGTCTGGTGCAGCGCGTACTGCTTAACCAGCGATCCGAAGACATCCGAAATCGATTCGTTCAGCGCCCCGGACTGACCCTGGTAAGTCAGATTCGCCTCGCTGCCGGTGACGCCATGAGTCAGTTCATGCCCGATGACGTCGAGACAACCCGTGAAGTCGTTGAAGATCACGCCGTCTCCATCGCCGAAGACCATCTGCTGCCCGTTCCAGAAAGCGTTGTCGTAGTCCTTGCCGAAATGCACCGACGCATTCAGCGGCAGGCCCGCGTTGTCGATGGAATTTCGGTTGTACGCCGCCAGGTAAAAATCGAACGTCTCGCCCAACCCATCGTAGGCCTGATTTACCGACTTGTCCGCCACCGCCGCCTGTCCTTCGGTCCGTACGGTCTGGCCGGGAAGGTTCTGGGTGTGTTTGGCGTCGAATATGGTTCGCTGCTTGTGGGGCGCAGCCCCGGCCGCCATGTCGTGCGCGACCTTCATGCCGCCTATGAGGGAAAAGGTAAGGCGGCTCGTGCGCAGGGTCGAGTCGAGGCTGAGAGCGTGAAGGGCATGGTCGCGCTGCTCTTTGCTGCCGTTCTTGGCGATCTCCAGCAGGATATGCGGAGGCAGAATACAGAAAATCGGGTTGCGGTGCAAGTTACACATGGTGAATCGTCTCCTAATGCGACAAGTGTTGCCGCGTACCGGAGCGTATCACGGAAGGGCGGGAATCCTTGTGCGAAATCGCACATACCCCCGCAGAACGGTACTAGCGCTGCTTGATGCGGTGGGTCCAGATTTTGCGCGCTTCCTCCTGGACCCATCCGGCCAGGTTCGCGATGCCCGGCGCGGCATTCTTCAGCTCGTCGGACGGTCCGTCGTGGAGCGTGAAGGCATGGCTCTTGCCGTCCTTGGCGACCACCGTGATGTCGTATTGATAGCCGTCGCGCATGGCGCCGGCCGGCGCGGACAACGCGCCTTTTGCCCCGGCCAGCGCGGCTGGATCGGCCGCGGTGCGCAACGGGCCGGCTTCCTCCGCCGCGAGCGCGCGGCGATATTGCGAGGCCTCCGATGTGACTTGGGCGCCGGTTTCGTCGAATGTGACGGCCCCTTCCACGTTGGTTGCCGCACCGGCGAATCCGCCGCTTCTAACAAACTTGATCTGCATGACTGGATTCCTCTCCTCTAGCATAGCCGTCCCCCGCGCGACGGCCGGCACCCCCGCCGCCGGACCCTCTCCGTAGCGCATGCGAAGGAGCGAAACTTCCAGGCGCGACATCGTCAGGATGAACAGGTTGTCGAACTCCGTCTCGCCGATGGTCACCGCCGGGCCGCCCAGCTCCGCGACGATCGCCGGGATCGTGTTGCTGTGGCCCACCACTACGACGACGCCCGTTTCGCGCCGGCGAATCGCCTCGCCGAACGCTTTCGTATCGCGCGCCGCGATTCGCTCCGTGGTGATATGCAGGCGCTCCGCCAGCGGCTGTGCGGTCTGCTGTGTGCGCTGGTATTCGGTGGCATAGATGGCGTCCACGCCCGCGCCCGCCAGCATGGCCGCCAGCAGCTCCGCCCGCTTCCGGCCGCCCGCGGAAAGCGGCGGATCCGTGGCGGAAGGCGCGGCCGTTTCCGCGTGCCGCACCAGCACCACCGTCAGCGCGCCGGCCGCCGGCCGCGCCAGCAGGGCGCACAGCAGGAGGCCGCACACTGTAACCCGATTGCAACCATTTCGGGAAGGCGTCCGCGGCATGTCGTATTAGCATTGTAAAGGATGCCCCGCTACGCGGCTATCGACATCGGCAGCAACTCCATCCGCATGGAGGCCGCCGAAGTGGTGCCGGGCCAGCCCACCCGAATCCTGGCCTCCGACCGCGAAGTGACGCGTTTGGGCGAGAGCGTGTTCCGCGGCGGCGCCGTGAGCGAAGAGGCGATGAAGGCCACCTGCAGCGTGCTGGCACGCATGGCCGCGCTCTACCGCAAGCTGGATGTGGTGGGCGTGCGCGCGGTGGCCACCAGCGCCATCCGCGATACCGGCAACCAGCGGGATTTTCTGGCGCGCGCCTCGCAGGCGGCCGGCGCGCCGGTGGAAATCATCTCCGGCCGGGAAGAGGCGCGCCTCATCCAGCTCGGGGTGGAGAGCATCTGGCGCCAGACGGGGAAGCGCACGCTCATCCTCGATATCGGCGGCGGCAGCGCCGAGATCGTCGCCTCGGAAGACGGCCGCCTGCGCGAATCCTTCTCCAAGCCGCTGGGCGCCGTCCGGCTGCGCGAGATTTTCCTTCACGACGACCCGCCCTCGCCCCGCCAACTGCACCAGATGCACGAGTACATCCGGGCGAAGCTGGATACCCCCGTGCGCCGCCTGGGGCACGCGCGCTGGGACCGCGCCATCGCCACTTCCGCCACCGCTTCGGCCGTGGCCAGCGCCGTGGCGCGCGTGCCGCGCTCCGGGCGCGACGCCATCGACCGCTTCCGCCTCTCCACGGCGCAGGTGCGCAAGCTGTACCAGAAACTGGCGGAGCGCAATCTCGCCGGCCGCCGCAGAGTCACCGGCATCGGCCCGCGGCGCGCCGAGATCATCGTGCCCGGCCTGGCGGTCCTGCTGGATTTCCTGTGCGAGTTCCATCTGCCCGCGGTCTACTACTCGCGCGCCGGGGTGCGCGACGGCATCATCGCCGACCTGGCCGCGCGCAACGTGGGCGCCGAACTCTCCCGCCTTAGCCGCGACCAGCGCCGCGAAGTCGAGGATATGGGCCGCCGCTATGGCGTCTCGCTGGAACACGCCCGCAAGGTGGCCAACATTTCCACCCTGCTGTTCAGCGCGCTCCAGCCGCTCCACGCCCTGCGACCCGGCTGCGGTAAGATGCTGGAGGCCGCGGCCTATCTCCACGACGTGGGACACTTCGTCAGCGACACCGGCCACCACAAGCACTCCTATTACGTGGTCGCCAACTCCGATCTCGCCGGCTTCACCGAGCGCGAGCGCCTGCTCATCGCCGGCCTCTGCCGCTATCACCGCAAGACCCTTCCCAGCCCGGTGCACGGCGCCTGGCAGTCGCTTACCGCCGAGGAGAAGCGCACCCTGATGCTCATGATCCCCATTCTGCGGCTGGCCGACAACCTGGACCGCAGCCGCGAGCAGCGCATCCGCGGCGTGGAATGCCGCCTGCGCAACGGCGAAGTCAATTTGCAAGTCCACTCCACCGGCGATATCGACCTGGAGCAGTGGGCCGCCGAGCGCGCCGGCGAAGCCTTCCGCCAGATCTACAACCGGCCGATTTCCGTGACCCGCGCGCGCGATTGACATGCGAGAATACTCCCGACAACAAACCGCCATCCTGCTGCGCCGCCTGGCGTTCCAGTTGAACCGCGCCGCCCGCAACGGGGACGCCGAAGCCATCCATGACGTGCGCGTGGCCATCCGCCGCTTGAGCCGCGGCCTGCGCGTGTTCGCCCAGTTCTACCCGGACGATTCCTGGAAGCGGATCCGCCGCCGGCTCTCCCGCCTGATGACAATGGCGGGCGAGGTCCGGGACCGCGATATCGCTCGCGAGCTCCTAGCCCAGGCCGGCGTTCCCCCGCGCGCGGCGGTTGTCGCGCGGCTCCAGGCGGAACGCGCCACGGCCCGCCACGAGTTACTGCAAGAGATTCGCCGCTGGAAGAACCGCAACTTCTATCGCAAATGGCGCACCCGCCTGGGAATGTAGAGCATGAAAAACTCCTATCGCTTGAAGTGGGACGAACGGGCCGGCGCCGCCGCCAATGCGCGGCGCCGGCTGCCCGCGCTGGCGGCCGCCTTCTTCGCGCTCGTCCGCAAGCTGCTGGCCCAGGATCCGTCGCCCGAAAAGATGCACTGCCTGCGCCTGGAAACCAAGCGCCTGCGCTACACCCTGGAGCTGTTCCGCCCGTGTTATGGGCCTGGCCTGGAAACGCGCCTGGCGGCTCTGCGCCGCCTCCAGAATTCACTTGGCGAGCTGAACGATAGCGCCGTCGCGGAACGGATGCTGGTGCGCTCCATGGACCCTTCGCCGCAGCGCGCCCGCGTGCTGCGCTTCCTCCAGCAGCGTACCGCGGCGAAGGCGCACGAGTTTCGCAAGGATTGGACTTCGCTCTTCGACGCCCCCGGCCAGGAAAGCTGGTGGCGCGAGTATCTGCGGCGCAACGCCCGCGCGCCCGTCCGGCGTCCCCCGCCGTAAGGGTCCCGGGGTCGCGCCCGGCACCCGAGCCGGCAATTTGAGGATGCGGGACGCCGTGGCTGCGCCCGTCCCGCCGGGCCGTGTTTTCTGGCTTGGACTGATAAGATGGAAGTCTGATCGGTTCTGCTTCGCCGGGCGGCAGGAAAGGATCTCAGACCGGTTTGAGAGGCCCTTCTTCAGCGTCGCGCGCCGTCTCGCTCTACGGGCTCGCCGTAGTTCTGGTAGCAAGCGCGCTTCTCCTTTCCCTGGTGGCTCGCCCGGTCCTTCCCAATGCCTTTGTCTATCTGTTCCTGGCCGCCGTGGCGGCCAGTGCCTGGGTTGGCCGCGGGGGCCCGGGCCTGTTCGCGGTGGTTCTCGCATCGCTGACCCTGGCTTACTTCTTCCTCCCTCCGCTCCATACCCTGGGCATCGGCCGGGAGGCGTGGCCCTATTTCGTTCCGTTCCTGCTCAGCGCCCTGGCGACCGCCTGGATGAGCTCGAAGCTTAAGCTTGCCGCGGAGAAAAGCGCTCGCTTAACCCAAGCCGTCGAGCAGACCGCGGAGAGCATTGTGATCACCGATGCCCGCGGCAACATCCAGTATGTCAACCCCGCCTTCACCCGTCTGACAGGCTATAGCGCCGCCGAAGCGATCGGCAAGAACCCCAGGTTCCTCAAATCGGAACAGCAGGATCCGGGCTACTACGAGCAGTTGTGGAAGGCCATTCTGGCCGGCCAAGTCTGGCACGGCCAGCTTCTGAAATCTCGTAAGGACGCCACGATCTACACCGAGGAGCTGACCGTTACTCCGGTCCGGAACCCGCGTGGCGAGGTCGTCAATTTCATAGCCATCAAACAGGACGTGACCGACCGCAGGACGATGGAGGAGCTGCGCGCGTTCCTGTCGTCCCTGGTGGAATCCTCCGCCGATGCCATCGTCGGCTGTACTCCGGAAGGCGGCATTCTCAGTTGGAACCGCGCCGCGGAGGTGCTCTACGGTTACCGGGCCGGCGATGCCATCGGGAAGCCTCTCGCTATGCTCGCCCCGGCCGATGGGGCCCGCGAACTGGGGGCGATCCTGGAGAAGGTCAAGCGCGGAGAGAGTGTCCTCAGTTCCGATATCGTCTTAGTAAGAATGGATGGAAGTCCCATTCGCGTCTCCCTCACCATATCTCCCGTCAAGAATCCGGCCGGCGAGGTGACCGGCACGGTCGCGAATGCCCATGACATCACCGTGGAGAAGCAGGCCGAGGGAGCGCTGACCGAACAGCTACGGCTGGCAGACCTGGGTGCTGATATCAGTGCCGCCCTGACCGGGGCGGGCACGATTCGCGAGGGACTGCAGCGCTGCGCCGAAGGACTGGTGCGTCACCTCGATGCGGCATTCGCCCGCATCTGGACGCTCAACGAAACAACCCAGGTGCTGGAGCTGGAGGCCAGCGCCGGAATCTACACCCATATCGACGGTGGGCACGCCCGCGTGCCGGTAGGAAAGTTCAAAATCGGCAGGATCGCCCAGCAGCGCCAGCCCCACTACACCAATAGCGTTCTCACCGACGATTGGGTGTCCGACCCGGAGTGGGCCAGGCGGCAGGGCATGGTGGCCTTTGCGGGCTACCCGATGGTGCTGGAAGGCCGGGTCTTGGGGGTGATCGCCGCCTTTGCGCGCCGGCCGTTTTCCACAGCTGTCATCCAGGACTTGGCCTCGGTGGCGGGCCGCATCGCCCAGTTCGTCAAACGCAAGCGGTCCGACGAAGCACTGCGCGCCAGTGAAGAGCAGTTCCGGCAGTTGGCGGAAAACATCCGCGAGGTTTTTTTCGTCGCCGAGCCAGGGCGGCCGGGACCGACCTACCTCAGCCCGGCTTACGAAGAAATCTGGGGCCGGCCCCGCCGCGCGGTCTACGAGCGCGCAGACGCCTGGCTGGAAAGCATCCATCCCGACGACCGCGGCACGACCGTGAAGCAGTTCGCGCGCGCCTTCCGCGGCGAGCAGGCCCAAGCCGACTTCCGGGTCGTGCGGCCCGACGGGGAAGTCCGTTTCATCCGGGGACGCGCCTTCCCCGTGCCCGGCACCGAGGGCCGGTTCCGCCGCCTGGTGGGATTCGCCGAAGACGTCACCGGCGCCAAGCAGGCCGAAGCGGAGATCCTGGCGGCCAAAGATGCCGCCGAATCCGCCAGCCGGGCCAAGAGCGACTTTCTGGCCAACATGAGCCATGAAATCCGCACGCCCATGAACGCCATCATGGGCATTACGGATCTGGTGCTCGACACCGAACTCAGCTCTCAGCAGCGGGACGACCTGAACACCGTCAAGACCTCGGCGGACTCTCTTCTGAACATCATCAACGACATTCTGGATTTCTCCAAGATCGAGGCGCGGAAACTCGACCTGGAGTTCATCGAGTTTGTTCTGAAAGACAGCCTGGATGCGGCGATTAAGACTTTGGGCATCCGCGCCGCCGAGAAAAACCTGGAGTTGGCCTGCTATTACGAGCCCGACGTGCCCGCGGCAGTGCGGGGAGATCCGGGACGATTGCGCCAGGTAGTCGTGAACCTGGTCGGCAACGCGATCAAATTCACCCAGCGCGGCGAGATCGTCGTGCACGTGGCGAAGCTGTCGCAAACCGCAACCGACGTCCAATTGCACTTCAGCGTCAGGGACACGGGCATCGGCATTCCGCCCGAGAAGCAGACGGCCATCTTCGAGGCCTTCTCCCAGGCCGATACGTCCTCGACCCGGCGCTTCGGGGGCACCGGTCTGGGCCTGACGATTTCCTCTCAGTTGGTGGCGATGATGGGAGGGCGTATTTGGGTGGAAAGTGAAACCGGTGAGGGCAGCACGTTCCACTTCGAGGTTCGTCTGGGGGCGGCCCAGCCGGTGGAACGTTCCGCGCCGAGCGACACCGCGTGCCTGCGCAACATGCCCGTGCTGGCGGTGGACGACAACGCCATCAACCGGCGCCTCCTGTCGGAGATCCTGGGCCGCTGGGGAATGGTGCCCACTTTGACGTCCACCGCCGGCCAGGCGCTGGATTCCCTGCGGGACGCGCAGGCGGCAGGCAGGCCGTTCCCGCTCGTCATCGTGGACGCCCAGATGCCCGGCATGGACGGCTTCACCCTCCTCGAGCGCATCAAGCTGGACCCGCACCTGGCGGGAACCACCGCAATGATGCTGACCTCCTGCGGCCAACGAGGCGATGCCGCGCGCTGCCGGGAGTTGGGCGCGTCGGCCTACCTGACCAAGCCGATCAGTGAGCCGGATCTCCTCCGGGCCACCTTGCAGGTCCTGGGAAAAGGCGCTCCCGCCCTGGGGCAACCGCAGTTGGTCACTCGCCACTCGCTGCGCGAAGGCCGGAAGCGGCTGCGCGTGCTGCTGGCCGAGGACAACCCTGTAAACCAGATGGTGGCGAAACGCATGGTCGAAAAACAGGGCCATTCGGCCGTGCTGGTAGCGAGCGGCCGGCAAGCACTGGAGGCTCTCGCGGCGGGACCCTTCGACCTGGTGTTGATGGACGTGCAGATGCCGGACATGGATGGCCTTGCGGCCACCGCCGCCATCCGCCAGCGGGAGCGTGACACCGGCGCCCATATTCCCATCGTCGCCATGACCGCCGGAGCCATGCAGGGCGACAAGGAACAGTGCCTGGCGGCCGGCATGGACGCCTACGTTTCGAAGCCCGTCAGTGTCGGCGAACTGTATGCCGCCATCGAAAGCGTGATGGCCGCCCGCTCGCCGGAGTGACCAGTGAGTACCCTGGACGCAACGCTTGGCCAAGCCCCGGAAATAGCGCTCTGAGCACCTGGCAGTCGCGGTACAGTATTGTGAGCCGCCACGCTCCGCAATGTCACACTATAGACGCTGGCGGCCCGATCCTGCTAGAGGTGGTACATGAGTCTCACCGTTTCCACTCGCACTGTCGCCGCAATGAAGCTTACCGCCGTCCGCCGTCAGGTCGCGATCGGCGGCGTGGGAACGGCATGGCGGCCGGCGCTCGACAAGGTGTGGGACTAAATTGCTTGCCTGAACGCGGGTGGGCCGTCTGCACGGGAGCGCTGCGGCATGCGAGAACGGGCTCATGGGAGAACGGGTCTGCCGCTATTGCCAGTGTTCGTTTCGGCCATCCAAGTTTCAGCCTGCTCAGACTGCTTGCGGTGATCCGGCCTGCCAGCGGCAGCGCCGTAACGATTACCATCGGCGGAAGATCGCGACCGATCCGGTGTATCGGCAGGTGTGCCGGGACAGCGCGCAACAATGGCGCGCGGAGCTTCCGGGCTACTGGATGCAATTGCGCAAAGAGAAGCCGTCACGGGCGGAGCGAAACCCGCAGTGCCAGCGGCGACGGGATCGGCAACGGCGGCAACGGCGTCTTGCCAACAACAACTCAGCTCCGAATCTTGCCAACAACAGCCCTCTGGTCAAAGGGGCGTCTTCTGCCCCATAAAGGGAAGCGAGCCATGCTCACCACCGAAAGGAGCCCATGGCCTGCGGCTCCTTCCAGACGTGTCTATCGTGCGCCCACACCACGGCGCGCGCACCGGGATCCTGTGGGAGAATCCACTCCATGTTGGATGCCATGGCCTGATCGCGGTAAGTTGCCGGCGCGATCGTCTGGTAAGTGGCCTGCTCCACGATGACTGCGTTCTGGATGGCCCAATCCACTTCGCGAGCGGAGAAGCGGGCTGGGGAGTGCGTTGGGTGAAGCCGGAGGCCGCGCTGCAGGCCCAGGTATAGCGAACGGTTCTGCGCGAGATGCTGCCCGATGGCGTGCAGCGCATCGACCACCGGCTGTACGTTGTCCGCCGTTTGCGCAGTGCCCGTCTGACTGTTGTGGACGACCTGCTGGGCCAGCGAATAAGCGTTCCGGACCGTTGCCAGATAGGCCGGCTCCGCCCGCGCCACAAAGTCTTCCACATTGGGGATGGCCCCCTGGGTGAACTGCATGTCGAAGCCCGTGAAGAGAATCGGACCGTTGCCCGCGGCGTTGGTGAATCCCTTGTTCTGCGCCAGGTATTCCAGCAGACGATGCTTCATCAGAAAGAACTGGGCGGTGCCATGCGTTCCTTCACCGAGACCCACGATATGGGCGTCGCCGACCATGCCGGAAACGGGTCCCAAGATCGCCGAGGCCGCCGGCGGGATTCGGAGAAGAGAACGGGTGGGCGGTTTGCGCCAGCCAGTTCAATTGCGTTGCGGTAGGTTCGCCGGTGTAGGGGGCAGGTGCGTCGGCATACGGCACACCGTCCAGGGTGATGGTGACCTGGTCAAACCACGCGGCGCCATCCCCGGTCTGCAGGGTGCCGAAGACGACGCCGGCGGCTTCGGGTGCGACATCGAGATCGAACGAGTACTGCCGCCAATCGGTAGTGCCGCTGGGACCGATGCCGAACATGTTGTTGAAGCCCAGCGTTCCCCGCAAAGCTCCGTCCACACGAAGCCAGTATCCGGCCCATCCTCGCGTCATTCCCGACGTCTTGATATAGCCGGCGAAGTGAAGGTGCCTGCCGCGAATCGCCTCCAAAGGAAAGGACTGGCCGGTGGCGGCGAAGGCCGGCGCGGACGCACCCGTATTGCGGATACGCAGGCTCGGCGCGCCGGAGAAGAAGACCGCGTTGTCCTTGGCAAACTCGTATCCGGCAGTTCCATTGGACGACCAGCACGCGATTTCGCCGCGCGTGGCCGTTTCAAAATCGAGATTGAGAAAGGTCTGCTGGGCGGCAAGCCGGCACTTGCAATATCACCGGCGCCTGGGGCATGTTTGATAGGGATGCCCGTACCCATCGAGTTTCTGCGCGGCCTGCTGGGGATCATTGGCGCCGGCTGCGCGCATATGACCGGGCGCGCCGCCGTGGGCGTGCGCAAGGGCTGGCATAAGCCGGGGCGGCTTTACGGGTGGATCGTCCGCACCGTGCTGTGCGTGGCCGCGGTGGGCTACCGGCATGCTGTCGATGCCGCCGACATCATCATCTGGCTACTGGCGGCCGCGGCCTTCGCGGGCGGCATGTGGGCGGCGGCGCGCGAGAAGAAGCAGGAAGACCTCACGCGCACCATCTTCCCGGAGTAAACGCCGTGCCGACAGCGTTCATCTCGTCAACTTCCGAAGATTTGAAGGAATACCGGCGGACCGCGCGCGATGCCGCGATCTCGGCCGGTTTCCTCCCGGCGATGATGGAGTATTTCGCGGCCAGCGGCGAGCACCCGCCCTACCGTGCCTGCATGGAGAAGGTGGCGGGCGCCGATGTGCTGGTGGCGATCGTGGCGCACCGTTACGGCTGGGTTCCGCCCGACCAGCCGGGCAGCGATTACAAGAGCATCACCTGGCTGGAGTGCGAAGAGGCCACGCGGCAGGGGCGCGAGGTGCTGGCCTTCCTGGCGGACAAGGATTGCCGCTGGCCCGCCGAGCTCAAGGAATCGTACCGCCTTTCGGAAGCCATCGAGAAGGGCGAGGTGCCCGCGGAGCTGTCGGCCGAGGTGCGGCGCAATATCGGCAAACTGGCGGAGTTCAAGCACTGGCTGGAAGGCTTGGGGACTCGCGCCGCGTTCGCCAGTCCCGAGGGCCTGCGCGCCGAGGTGGGGTCGGCGCTGCGCGAGTGGCTGGCGCGGCGGCACGGGGCCGGCAGCGCTCCGGTGCCGGTGGGCGATCCGTCCGCTTACCTGCACTACCTGCGCGAGCAGACCGCGTGGATCGACATCCGCGGGCTGCAAGTGGGCGCGGGCAAGGCGTACCGCTTCCCCATCGAGGATCTGTACATCCCGCTCACCACTCCGGGCGAAGCTCGCAAACCGGATAAAATGGCGCCGCCCGAGCTGGTGGATCTGGAAGAGGCGCTAACGCACCATCGCCTCGTGATCGTGGGCGACGCTGGCTCGGGCAAGACCACCTTCCTCCGCCACGTGGCGTTCCTGTGGTGCCGCGGGCTGCTGGATGCGGGCACCGGCCCGCAGTTGCTTTTTCCCATCTTCATCCGCGTCGCGGAGCTGGTGGAGCACATCCGCCACTGCCGCCGGCAGGCGGACCGCCCGGCCGCGCAGGAGTCTCCCGACTGGCTGTTCGATTTCCTGCACACCCGCAACCAGGAGCTGAACTGGGGCCTGCCCGCGGATTTTTTCCGCGAAAAACTAGCGGGCGGCTCCGCCATCGTGTTGTTCGACGGACTCGACGAGGCTCCGGGCAAGCTCGACCGGGAGTCCATTGCCCGCCTGTTCGAAAATGCCACCCAGGCCTACCGCGAATGCCGCTTCGTGGTGACCACGCGGCCGCTGGCGTACCAAGGGCAGAGCGTGCTGGCCGGGTTCCACACCGTGCAGATCGAGCCGCTCGAAATGCCGGCCATCGAGAAGTTCCTGGAACACTGGTGCCGCGGTTTGTTCCCGGAGGATGCGGCATCCGCCCGCGAGCACCTGGGGGAATTGAGCGAAGCGCTGCGCGCGCGGGTGGAGATTCGCCGCATGGCGCGCAACCCGGTGATGCTGACCGCGCTCGCCGTAGTCCATTGGAACGAGCGGCGTCTGCCCGAGCAGCGCGCGGATCTTTATGAATCCATCCTGACCTGGCTGGCGCGCGCGCGCGAAAAACGGCCGGGCAGGGAATCGGCCGAACGCTGCCTGACGCTGCTGCAACACCTCGCACTGGCCATGCAGAGCCACCCCGAGGGGCGTCGGGTGGAGGTGGAAAAGGGCTGGACGGCGGACGTGCTGGCGCCGCAGTTCGCGACGGCGGCGGAGGCCCTGGCCTTCGTGGAGCAGGAGGAAGTGGACAGTGGCATCATCGCCAGCCGCGGCAGCGATGTGCGCTTCTGGCACCTGACCTTCCAGGAGTACCTGGCCGCACGCGCCATCGCCGGGCTGGCCGATGCGGCGCAGCACAGCCTGCTGCTGGACGAAGACCGCATCTACCGCCCGGAGTGGCGCGAGGTCGTGCTGCTCCTGGCCGGCGTGCTGATCCGGCAAGGCCGGGCGAAGGTGGACGGGCTCTTTGCCGCGGTGCTCGATCGTCTGGCCAAACGGCCCAGGTTGGAAGCGCAGGCGCGCTGCGCGGGACTCCTGGGCGCCATCGTGCGCGACTTGCAGCCGATGGACTATCGGCCCGCCGATCCGCGCTACGGCGATGTGCTCGAAGCGGTACTGCAAATCTTCGATGCGAAGAAGGCGGAGACGATCTGGTTCTCGGAGCGCCTGGACGCGGCCGAAGCTCTGGGCCAGGCCGGAGACCCGCGGTTGAGCAGAGACAATTGGGTGACGATCGGGGACGCCTTTCAGATTGGGCGGTATCCGGTGACCGTGCAGGAGTACCGCAGGTTCATTGACGCTGACGGTTACCGCGAGCCGTGCTGGTGGACGGTCGGCGACCCCGGAAGGACCACACAGCCGGGGCATTGGGAAGAGCAGGCATTGCATCCCAATCGACCCGTGGTCGGCGTGAATTGGTACGAGGCCTCGGCGTACTGCGCGTGGGCGGGCGCAAGGCTTCCGACCGCGACGGAATGGGAACATGCCGCTTGTGGACCTAGCCCTACCTTCGCAGCGAAGGCAGGTGAATCCCGGTCTAAGGGCCTCAATCATGTATGAACGGGACGGGTTATCATACATGAAAGAAGTGTTGGCATCCAGCGGTTTAATTCGAATGCTGTAACAGCTCGGCGCTGTGAGGTGGTCAACTCCGGCGCAATCATCACCGTCGCGCGGCGCCCTGGCCCGCGTGTCGTCGTGCGCACCAGTGTTGCGTGTATCTCGG
>JAIQEX010000101.1 GCA_020073615.1 Terriglobia bacterium | reverse complement strand
CGCACAGATCCGGGAAACGATTGCCTACTTCTTCGAAACGTTCTCGCGCGTCGGCTCGGCATGCCAGATGGTGAAAGTGTTTCGGAAAGAAGGGCTTCTCTGTCCGTCTCGGCTCCGCGTCGGTGACACGATCGTTTTCCGGCCGCTGACCACCTGGGCGGCGTTGCGCATGCTGAACAATCCGCGATATGCGGGCGCCTACGCGTACGGGCGCCGACAATATCGGCGGGCTCTCGATGGCAAGAAGCACGGCTTTAAGCGGCAGTTCCTGGCCTAAATCGCCTGCCGCAAGTCCTGCACGTTCCGCTACCGCCTCCGAGAGCTTAAGCAGAGCCTCGACCGCGTCGCGAATCCCTTGGAACGGCTGTTCCGGCGGCATAGTCTCGACGACATTGAGGATGCGCTGTAAGTAGAAGCCGTTACCCTCGTGGATACCCTCGAAAACCCTGAAATTGCCTCGAGAACTGCTCACCAAAGACACAAAGACATCCTCGGCCGGATCTTCTGCCATTCCGCATATGCCGTCGCCAAGGATTTTGAAACTCCGCTGGACGAAGTCCTGGGTCGGTTGCGCTTTGCCCTCGCAGTAGGCCACCGCTAGGTGGATAAGGTATTCAAGGCGATAACAGTTGGCCTGCAGCTCTGGTGCTGTGAGAAGGGCTGCGAACGAAGCAGCTGTCCAGACGGGTTCGAAGTTCCGAAACTCCTTGGCCAACCGCGGATGCGAATTCGCGAGCGATTCGACGCTTGGGGTGCCTAGCAAGTCCCGCTCAGAGTCGAAATGGTCATCGGCGTCCATCAGGCTCCACGTTACCGCGATGGATTCGCGTGTGCAGCATTGGAAACTGCTGGGGATGCCTTTCCAATAACGCAAAACGCGGATGGCCTTCTACGGCGAGTGGTCCGCGGAGCGCAAGGCAGTCACGCCACGCGTAATCTGGCTACTGTTCCCGACCCGGATCTTCGTTTAACTGTGATCTCGATATCGCGTCCGAGCGCCAGCAGAAGCCGCATCAGACGCTCGATGGAAAAGCCGGTCAACTTCCCCTGGTTGAGTGCTGACACCTTCGGCTGATCGATTCCCAGAACCGCGGCCGCCTGGCTCTGCGTGAGCCGCCGACGCTGGATCTCCGCGATGATCTTCGCGGCCAACTCGGCTTTCGCCAGCAGATCGTCGGCCTCCGGAAGGTTTAAGTCCGCAAAGACGTTTCCGGAACTGGGCGTAAATTCTCGATTCGGCATCTTCCCTCTCCTCATTTCCCCGCCAGTTTGCGCGCAAGTTGAAGCCGTTGACGGATCAGATCCAATTCCCGTTGCGGGGTCGCCGGGCACAGCCTCTATTGTATGCCAGAACTGGCATAAAGTGGCCTGCGAAAACTGTAGCACTTCAACTACGCGGTCGCCGGTGATTGCGCGGCCACCGGCGGTCGTCCTGCCGGTATGGTCTCCGGCAGCACCGCGGCGGGCAGCGCCGGCGGCCGTGGCCGCGCGAGCCAGGCTTCGATTGTGGGCAGCGCCGCCAGGGCCGCCGCCTCTCCCGCTTTCAACAACTCCGGGCCGCACGTGAAGCCGTCCCAGCCGATGCCGCGCACATCCGGCTCCATGACCAGGTCGCTGTGGCTGCGCCAGGAGTCTTCCGCGCGGCTTTCGATGATCTGAAAGCAGCGGTTCACCACCTGGAACACATTGCTCGGCGAGGGGACCGGCCCGAGAACCGGCAGGTGCACGGCAATCACGTGCGTGGCGCCCAGCTCGCGCGCCAGCAGGGCCGGAATCTCCATGCTCATGGCGCCATCCACCAGCAGGCGTTCCTCATGGCGCACCGGGCGAAACAGGCCCGGATAAGCGCAGCTCGCGCGGATGGGCAGGAATACGTCGCCCGCATCGCGGAAACGGACTTCTTCGCCCGTGCAGAGATCGGTGGCGATCACGCCCAGGGGAATGCGCATTTCCTCGAAGCGGTAGCTCTTGAGCAGGCGCTCCAGGAAGCGCTTCATGCGCTCGCTGACCGCGAAGCCCATGCGCCCGAGGCTCCAGCGGGCGATGTCGCCAAAGCGCATGGCGCAGCCGGCGCGCGCGATTTCGGCGGGCGATGCGCCGCTGGCATAGGCCGCGGCTACAATCGAGCCGGCGCTCACCCCGGTGACGCAGTGAATGGGAATCCGGCGCCGCGCGAAAACTTCCAGCACACCCGCGTGCGCGATGCCGCGAGCGAAGCCGCCCCCCAGCGCCAGCCCGATCTTCGGCGGCGCGGGCGGCTCCGACGCAACGGTGGGCCCGGCCGGCGCGCGCGAAAAGCGGCGCAGCGCGGAGACCATGCTGCCCATCCACTTTGCAGCTTTCACGACCCCTCCTCGGCCATTCCCCGACGGCGCTTCCGTCCTCGAGCGGCATCCCGTCGTAGAATGGACTACTAATGTCTCCGACGAGCAGGTTGATCGCCAAGTTCCTTCCTCTTCCCGTTCTCCTGGCCGCGATTGTATTTTTACCCGCCGAACAAAGCTTCCCGGGCACGATTGCCATCGAACAGTCGCTGCGCCAGCTCAATGAGCTGGGCACTTTCCTCATGATCGCCGCGCACCCGGACGACGAACGCACCGGCGTGCTGGCCTATTTCGCGCGCGGCCGCCACATGCGCACGGCCTACCTTTCGGTGACGCGCGGGGAGGGCGGGCAGAACCTGATCGGCTCCGAGCAGGGCGCGCAACTCGGCATCATTCGCACGCAGGAGCTGCTGGCGGCGCGGAAAATCGACGGCGCCGAGCAGTTCTTCACGCGCGCCATCGATTTCGGCTACAGCAGGACCGCGGCCGAAACGCTGGAGAAGTGGGGCCACGACCGCATCCTGTCGGACATCGTCTGGGTGATTCGCAGCTACCGCCCGGATGTCGTCATGCTGGTGTTCAGCGGCACGCCGAGCGATGGCCACGGCCAGCACCAGGTGTCGGCGATTCTCAGCAAGGAGGCTTTCGAGGCCGCCGCCGATGCGCACCGCTTCCCCGAACAACTGAAATACGTCCAGCCCTGGCGCGCCCTGCGGCTGGTGCGCGCGCTGTTCTTCGGCGGCGGGCGGGGCGGGCGCGGTCCGCAGCAGCAGCCCCCGCCCGGGGACGGGCAGCCTCCCGCGCAGCCGGGCGCCGGAGAGGCGGAGACCGGCGCGTTCAATCCCATCCTCGGTTACTCGTACGAGGAGCTGGCCGTGCTGAGCCGCAGCATGCACCACAGCCAGGCCACCGGAGCCATGCGCCGGCCCGGCGCCTCGCGGACCGAATTCGTGCTGGTGGCGGGCGAGCCGGCGTCGAAAGATCTGTTCGATGGCATCGACACCACCTGGAACCGCTTGCCGGGCGGCGCCGCGGTGGCGCCGATCCTGGACGAGGCGATCCGCGATTTCGCGCCGGCGCACCCGGAGAAATCCATCGCGCCGCTGGCCAAGGCGCGGCCCCTGATCGCCGCTATTGCGGACCCGCTGGCGAAGATCAAGCTGGCGCAACTGGATGAGACCCTCGCCCAGTGCGCCGGCCTTTGGGTGGAGGCACAGGCCAGGCAGGCCGAAGCGACTCCCGGGGCGCAGCTCGGCGTGACGGCCACGGTGCTGAACCGCTCGACATCGCAGGTGACGCTGGAGGGCGCCGCCCTCGAAGGCATGTGGAACGAACCGCTGCCCGCTAAGACCGCGAAGCTCGGCTACAACCAGAGCGCGACGGTGGAATGCAGCCGCGAGGTCCCCACGTGGCAGCCGTATTCCCAGCCCTACTGGCTGGTGAAGCCGCCCGCGGGGGACGTTTATACCGTGGAGGACCAGACCATGGTGGGTCTGGCCGATACGCCGCCGGTGGCGCGCGTGCGCGTGCGGCTGACCATCGACGGCGCGCCCGTGGAGCTGGTGCGTGCGGTGCACTACCGCTATGCCGACCGCGCCGAAGGCGAACGGGTACGCCCGCTGGTGGTGGTGCCGGCGGTGGCGGTAAACCTGCCCGATGCCGTCGCGTTGTTCCCTGAGCCGGCCCCGCGCAACGTGCAGGTGCCGGTGCGGGCCAACGTGGCCAATGCCGCGGGCGAGTTGCGGCTCGACCTGCCGCCCGGTTGGAAGGCCGAGCCGCGATCGCACGAATTCCACATTTCCCGGGCCGGCGAGCAACAGGCCCTGACCTTCGAAGTGACCCCGCCACCGGGCGAGACCACGGCCAGCCTGCACGCCGTAGCTGTCGTGGGCGGGCGCGAAATCCGTTCCGGGGTGCAGGTGATTTCGTATCCGCATTTTCCGGCGCAGACGATTTTCCCGCCTTCGGACGTCAAGCTGGTGCGCGCCAACGTCAAGGTGACCGCTCACAAGATCGGTTATATCGTTGGCGCCGGCGACGAAATGCCCGGCGCGCTGCGTCAGCTTGGACTGGATGTCACGCTGCTCGGCCAGTCGGACCTGGAGCAGGGCGATCTGGCGCGGTTCGACGCCATCGTGGCCGGCGTCCGGGCCTACATTGTGCGCGCCGACCTGCGTGCCAACCAGGCGCGGCTGCTCGATTACGTGCGCAACGGCGGCACCTACGTGGTGCAGTATCAGACCGGCGACAGCCCCGATCCCAACACCCGGAACCAGGCAGCGCAGCCGCCCAACGCGCCCGCCGGCAATGCCATCACACAGACCCTGGGGCCGTATCCGTTCTCGGTGCCGGGAGGCTCGCGCTATCGCGTGACCGTAGAGGAGGCCCCGGTCGTGTTCCCGCACGCCGACAGTCCGCTGCTGCAGATGCCCAACCACATCGCGCCCAAGGATTTCGAAGGCTGGGTGCAGGAGCGCGGGCTGTACTTCGCCGCGGAGTGGGACAAGCATTACGAGACGGTCCTCTCCTCCCACGACCCCGGCAATCCGACCATGGACGGCGGCGAGTTGTGGACCCGCTACGGCAAGGGCGTCTACATTTTCACCGCGTATGCCTGGTTCCGCCAGTTGCCCGCGGGCGTGCCCGGCGCGTTCCGCCTGTTCGCGAACCTGCTGAGCGCGAAGTAGGGGTTATACGCGATGCGCATCTCCGTGAACCGTTCGTTGTGGCCGTTCTTTCTTGGCGCCGTCATGCCGCTTTGGGCACAGACGTCGCCGCCGCGAATCCAGTCGCCGGAAGTTCACCCCGATAAGAGCGTGACCTTCCGCTTCCGCGCGCCGAACGCCCGAGAAGTGGTTGTCGCCCGCGAAGGCGCGCCGCCCGTCCCTATGCAGAAGGACGAGCACGGAATCTGGAGCGTCACCACCGGCCCCCTGGAGCCGGATCTCTACGGGTACTCTTTCGTGGCGGACGGCGTCGCGCTGATTGACCCGTCCAATGCCCTCATGAAGCCCAACCTGCTGTTCGCCCAGAGCGAGGTTCACGTGCCCGGACCGGCTTCTCTGCCTTGGGAAATCGCAGGCACGCCGCGCGGCGCCATCCGGCACCACTTCTACCGATCCGCCATTATCGGCGACGACCGCGATTTCTACGTGTATACGCCGCCCGGTTACGATCCGGCGGCGAAGCGGCTCTACCCCGTGCTGTACCTGCTGCACGGGT
Source organism: Terriglobia bacterium (assembly GCA_020073615.1). Taxonomy (GTDB): domain Bacteria; phylum Acidobacteriota; class Terriglobia; order Bryobacterales; family Bryobacteraceae; genus JADGNR01. Next base: position 20,236 of record JAIQEX010000101.1, on the reverse strand, counting down.
TCAGCGACGACGCCAGCGCCTGGACCGCGGTAGGCCGCGCCAACGTGATCCTCGATAACCTGATCGCGCAGGGCAAGGCCAAGCCGATGCTGATCGTGATGCCGCTGGGTTACGGGGCGCCCGAGATCCTGACCGCCGGAGTGGCCGGGTTTAGCGATGACGCGTTGCGGCAGAAGAACTACAACCGGTTTCGCGATGCGCTTTTCACCGAGGTCATGCCCCAGGTGGAGAGGGAATACCGCGTCTCCAGGGACCGCGGCTCCCGCGCCATCGCCGGACTCTCCATGGGTGGGGCCGAGTCCCTGTATACCGGCTTGAACGCGCTCGACCGCTTCGCTTGGATTGGCGCCTTCAGCACTGGTGGCGCCCCCGACGACTTCGCCGCCACCTACCCGCGGCTGGATGCGAAAGCCAACCGCCAGATCCGCCTGCTGTGGATCGCTTGTGGAACTGAAGACCGGCTCATCGATTTCAACCGCCAGTTTCGCGCGTGGCTGAAGTCGCAGGGAGTGGAGCACACCGATATCGAGACGCCGGGGATGCACACCTGGATGGTCTGGCGACGCAACCTTTCGGCCTTTGCCGCTTTGCTGTTTTAGCGTTCCGCAATCAGCTCGCGCAGCAACTGCCGCTGCTTTTCGCCGATCGCCCGCCAGTCGAAGTGGCGCCGCGCGTGGCCGTACGCCGCCTCCGCCAGGGCAGCCCGCCGCTCGGGATCGGCAATCAACGTGGCCACACCGGCGGCGAAGGCCTCCGGCGTATCGGCCACCCACACGCTGTGCCCGTGCAACAAGCCTAGCCCCGCGCAGCCCGACGTGGTCGAGACCACCGCGCGCTGCATGGCCATGGCCTCCAGGACTTTCACGTTTGTTCCCGCGGAAACCGTGGTGGGGACGATCGCCAGGTTGGCCTCCACGTAAAGCGGCCGCACGTCTTCGATGAATCCGAGCATGCGGATGCGCTCGTCGGTGCGGGGCTCGGGCGAATCGGTGAACGCGCGCCAGTACGCGAGCGCATCGGCGCCGCACACCACCGTCAGGGTCATGCGCGGGAACTTCTCGCGCAGCAGAGGCCAGACCTGCCCGGCGAAGAACCGGTAGGCCGCAATGTTCGGAAAGTGGCGGAACGATCCGATGAACAGCAGCCGCTCGCCGGGCGCTTCCGGTTCCGCGCGAAAACGGACCAGGTCCACGCCGTTTTCGATGACGGCTGCGTCCACGGCCGCCCCGAGCAGTTCCGCATCCTTCTTCGACATCGCCACCACGCGTCGGTAGCGCCGGATCCGGCGCGCTTCGAAGCGCCGCCAGCGGAACCAGTCCCACCAGGCCGCGAGGGTGCGCTCGCGGCGCGCGATCTGCGCGAACAGGTCGAAGGTTACATCGTGCTCCACCAGCACGTCGCCCGCGTATTCGGCCAGTTGCGTGTATTCCACCTGCAGCAGCTCGTAGCCGAACGCGCGGCGCTCCTCCTCGATCGCCTGGCGCATGGCCGGCGAGCGGAACTCGTGAACTTCGGGCGGGAGCAGGGTGGACCAGCGCGGCTCGCGATAGCGCGGCTTCTTCACCAGCACGATGCGCGCGCACAGGGCCGCGAGGGGCGCGGTATCGGGTTCCTCGGCGCCGTCGGTGAAGGCGAAGAGCTCGACGTCGAACTCCGCGGCCATCTCGCGCAGCAGGTGGTAAATTCGCACCGCGCCGCCGTGCGCGAGCGGAAACGGAAAGTAGGGCGAAAGAACCGCCACGCGCCGCCGTTCGGGCGAACAGGCGCGGCCCTCCACGCGGCGGACCTCGCGCGGCGCCGACGTCCGCTCGCGCTGGAACCAGGGCCACCACCACGGCCGCAGGTAGATGCGGTCGAGCGGCACCCCGCGCCAGAACAGGAACGAGGGCAGGTCCAGCCGCAAATGGTGGCGCTCGAGCCGCGAGTTGTAGGCCAGAATCTTGCGCGGCGCCAGGTGCCACGCGGCGCGGCGTAGGGCGCTGGGCCGGCGGGACAGCATCACCGGCGCCAGGCCGATGCGGTAGCCCTTCAGCTCGCGGCGCATGGCCGGCCAATTCTCCTCCGACACCACGAAATGGCGGTGGCCGGGCACCAGGGTTCGCACCTCTTCGGCCATGCGGCGGCACAGCTCCGCATCGCCCGTCAGAAACGTCACCACCACCGCCTCGGGGTCTTTGCCCAGCAGCCGGAAGAGCCACTCCTTCAGGCGCCGCTTCACCGCACCGCCCTCGTGGTCCACAGCAGCGCGCAGGCGGCCAGAGGGGTGAGCGCCGTTACCGTGGTCACGGGCGCGTAGCCGTGCAGGTCGATCACCTTGCCGATGGCCGGGGAGACCGCTGCCTGGGCAGCGCCGTAGCCCGCCACCAGCAGCGATACCGCGAAGGCCGCGCGCCCTCCGAAGGCATCGAGCGGCAGGCTGTACATGTTGACGCTGAATGCCGCCACCGCGAGCACGCTCAGCGAGATTCCCGCCGAAGCCCACGCCGCCGAGGGCGCCGCGGGAATGGCGGCGGTGGCCAACGCCACTATCGAAGCCGCCAGGCAAACGCGAAACCGCGCGGCGATGGCGGTGACGCCGCGCCCCATCAAGCGCAGCGACAGCCACCCGCCCGCCACGCCGCCCACGGTGAAGAACAGCGGCGGAATCCAGGCGTACCACGCGGCCTGCTGCAAGGTGAGATGGTGCACATCGACCAGGTAGAGGGTGGTCCAGTTGGTCCACAGCGAGTAGCCGATCATGCTCACGGCATTCGCGGCCACGAAGGCCCACAAGCGCCGGTCGCGCAATATTTCCGCGTTGGTAGGTGATACGGGTGCGTCCCCGGAAGCGGTGGGGCCGGACCTGCCGGGAGTCCCGCCCCAGCGGGCCGCGCGGTTCCACAGTGGAATCCACGCCAGGCCGAGCACCCCGGTTACCACGAACGCCGCGCGCCACCCGCTGCGGAGCGCGAGCCAGGTGGCCACGGGCGGCGCCAGCATCATCCCGAGGCTGACTCCACCCTGGTTCATGGCGTTTCCCAGGGCGCGCTCCGCGGGCCGCAGGTATTGGTGGATCGCCTTGCCCGCAGAAGGAATGCCGGCCGATTCCGCCACCCCCAGCACCGCCCGGCAGCCCACCAGCCCGCCCAGGCCGCGCGTGAAGCCCGTGACAATGCCCGCCGAGGACCACAGGCCCACCGCCACGCTGATGGCGCGATTCAGCCCGATGGCGTCGATCAACATACCGGCGCCGGGGGCGCTGGCCGCATACGTAATGGAGAACGCCGCGATAATCAGGCCGATCTGCGCATTCGAAAGCTGGAACTCCGTGCGCACCAGCGGCGCCAGGGTGGCCAGCGCCTGGCGGTCCAGATAGTTGATGGCCGAGGAGAGCACGAATACCGCCAGCACCAGCCAGCGGTAGCGCGCGGCGTCGGGAGCGCGGCTCACTGGAATTCGATGGTGGCCACTTCGCCCGCGGTGGCCAGGCGGGCATTGGGTTTGGGGAAATATTCGACCACCAGGCGCCGCGGCTTCTGCGCTCCGCAGCCCAGCGCCAGCTCGCCGCTGCCGGTGATGGCGATTTTTCCGGGGTCGGTCACCAGCAGCTTGACCACTTTGTGGTCCTCGCCCTCCACCACCAGGCGCGCCTGCTTGCCCAGGCAATCCACCTGCGTGAGGGTGCCGCGCAGCTTGCCCGAGGGGCGCGGTCCCTCCCACCACGGCACCACTTTGGCATCGGGTTTGGCCGCGCCGTCATTGTACTTCGCTTCCAGCGCATGCACTTCCGCGCGCGCCTGGTCCTTCAGTTTCTCGAGGTCGCGCGCCTCCTCTTCGGCCGCGCGCTTCTTTTCGGCGCTTTCGTAATCCAGCCGCTGCTCCTCGATGGCCATCCGCGCCTGGCGCATGCGCTCGCGCCCGGCCGGATCGGCTGCCGCCTGCTCTCCCGCCTTCCACGCCTTGGCTGCCTCCACGAAATTGTGCTCAGCCAGATACCCCTCCGCCAGCGCCTGCCAATAGGATGCGTTGCGCGGATCGCGCTCCGCCGCCGCTTTCCAGTGCGCCAGGCGCTTCCGGGGGTCGGTGTCGCGCCGCGCCATGAGGGCGAACGGCTCATCCAGCTTGGGATTGATTCCCGCCGCGCGCAGCAGGGCTTGCGTGGCCTTTTCGTTGTCCGGCTCCAGCTTGGCGTACTCGATGTAGCAGCGCGCGCTCTTGCTCTCCGCGGCCATGGACGCCGCGAAATGGCGGCGCGCCTCGTCGCTACGCCCGTCGCGCAACGCCAGCAGCCCGAGCCCTTCCTCGGCCTCCGCCGGCTTGAGGTGCTCGCGAATCAGCCCTTCATATTCCGCGGCCGACTGGCTGCCCGCCAGAAGGTCCGCGCGCGCCAGGCGCACATCGGCGTCCGATATCGGCTTCTCGGGAAAATCTCCCGCCGACAGCGCCCGGCTGGAAAGCGAGGTGGTCTGGAAGTTGCCCGCGGAGAGATGCCGCCGCACCTGCGCCTCCACCTCGGCGGCGCCTTTGCCGAAGGCATTGCGATACGCCGGATCGTCGTCCACGCCCTTGCGCAAATTGTAGAGCAGCACCCGCAGCTTGCCGAAGTATTCCGGGTCGGCGACCAGCAAATGGATGCGCGCCCAATCCAGATCGGGCGGCGTGCCCTGGGGGCCGGGCGGCGCGCCCACGGTGATGTGAATGCCGCTCACCTCGAATGTGGAAAAAAACTCCACCAGCCCGTGCTCGAAGGCGGCGGGCATCCGCGCGGTGTTCGATTTGAGGAACAGCCGCGTCAGCTCCATGTAGACCGCCGGCGACACCTCGCTCTTTTCCCCGAGCACGATGGCATAGCGGTCGCGGCCTTCCGCCAGCGGCGCGGGCGAAGTCCATCCCCGGGCGTTCTTGAACACCAGGATGCGCACCGGCGAGGGCGATTGCAGGTCCTGCTCGCCGACGATTTGCCCCAGCGCATGGCGGAACTCTTCGAAGCGGACCATGGTCTCGCGCCCCGTGCGGGCGCCCGCGTCGGTGAGCACCTCGTAGGGCCCCGACGTGAACTTGACCCAATGGCCGTCCGCCGCCAGAAGTCCGGGAAGCAGGCACAGGATGGATAGCAGCCGCATTGCCTCCATTATCCCGCGAGGGGCGGCGTGCGGCCAGCCGAAGAGCGTGACCTGGTGGGCCATGACAGCTATTATAGGGTTGAGGGCCGAGTGATTCCCGATTGGGCCGGAGAGCGGCGGGCGATGGTCGAGCGGCAGTTGCGCCGCCGCGGCATTTCGAGCGAGCGCGTGCTCGGCGCCATGCGCGAAATCCCGCGCGAGGAGTTCGTCCCCGTGGAATCGCGCGTGGAATCCTATCGCGACGATCCCATCGCCATCGGTTGCGGCCAGACCATCTCCCAGCCCTACATGACCGCGCTGATGGCCGAGCTGCTCGAGTTGCAGGGCAGCGAGTCGGTGCTGGAAGTGGGCGCCGGCTGCGGATATGCCGCCGCCGTGCTGGGCATGCTCGCCGCGCGCGTGGTTGCCGTCGAGATCGTCCCCCGCCTGGCCGAGCGGGCGCGCGAAAACCTGCGCCGCACGGGCCGCGATGGCAACGTCGAAATCGTCGTCGCCGATGGCTCGCTCGGCTATCTGCCGCGCGCCCCCTACGACGCCATCTCGGTGGCCGCGGGCGCCCCCGATGTGCCCGCCGCCCTCCTGGCACAGTTGCACGACCCGGGACGCCTGGTCATCCCCGTGGGCGAGCGCGACGACCAGGAGCTGCGCCTGGTGACGAAACATCGCGGCCGCATCGACTCGCGCGCCTCCACGTTGTGCCGCTTCGTCCCCCTGCGCGGCGGCGAAGGCTGGCGCTGATGCGCCTCCGCACCGCGCGGGACCGCCTCAAAATCGAGCACAGCATCATCGATGGCGTGCGCCGCATCCTGGAGGAGCTGCTGGCCTCCACTCCCGCGATCCGCTCGGTGATCCCCGGGGTGATCCGCCCGGTGCGCGATGCCCGCGGCAAAGTGCGAGTCCGCGTGACCGTGCCCACCCACAACGGCTGGAAGGCCCTGGCCCTCAGCGCCGGCGCCCGCCAGGAGCTCTTTATCAGCACCGGCCTCGGCAAAGAGGCGCTCGAAGCCGCGCTCCAAAAAGCCGGCGCCACGGTGGAGTAGGCCTCTAATTCCCGCCGCGGCCGCCGCGGCCCCCTGGGGGCGTGGGCGGCGGCAGATCCTTGCGCGGCAGCTTGTCCGGCCGCGTCGCCGCGTTGTACACGAACACCGCTTCGATCACCGCCATCTGCTCCAGGTCGGCCTGCTGGATGCGGTCGTACACATCCATATTGGAGTGGTGCGTGCGCGTGTCGTAGTCCATGGGGTCCTGGATGAACTGGAAGCCGGGCAGCCCGACGCCATCGAACGACTGATGGTCCGTGCCGCCCGTATTGCGAACCGTGATCACCCCGGGAGTCACGTCCTTGAGCGCGGCGAACCACGCTTCGAACACCGGCCGCATCATCTCGTTGCCTTGCAGATAGACGCCGCGGATTCTTCCCGTGCCGTTGTCGATATTGAAGTAGCCCGAGAACTTGTCGTGCTCGGCGGTCGGCTTCATGACCGCGCGGTCGGCGAAGTGCTCCTTCACGTAAGCGGCCGACCCCAGCAGTCCCTGTTCTTCTCCGCCCCACAGGCCCATGCGCACCGTGCGGTCCATCTTGAGATTGAGCGTCTTCAGAATGCGCATCACCTCCATGGCCACCGCGCTGCCCACCCCGTTATCGGTGGCGCCCGTGCCGTAGTGCCAGGAATCGAAGTGCCCGCCCACCATCACCAGCTCGTCCGGCTTGGTGCTGCCCGGAATCTCGCCGATCACGTTGAAGGAATCGGTGTTGGGCTGGAACTCGGTCCGGATGTCGAATTCGAGCTTCACCGGAACGTTATGTTCCAGCAGGCGCGCGATGCGGTTGTAGTGTTCCGCGGTGATGGACACTTGCGGCGGATTGGCTTTCAGGGTGTCGAAGGGAACCGGCGTGCTGGTGCCATCGGGATTTCGCGTGGAGGTCTGCGCGCCGCCGCCGAACAGCGTGCCGCTTTCCCCTCTGGCCGAAGCCGATATGGTCAGCAGCACTCCTTCGTCTTTGAAATAGGTCGCGCGCCGCTGCTGAAACGCCCGCTGCTCTTCCGGGGTCATCGGCGGCTGGCCGGGCGCGCCGCCGCGTCCGCCGCCGCGCCCTCCGCGGCCGGTGGGGATGAGATCGGGAACCAGCTCCGCCAGTTCCGCATCCGTGTAGCGCCGGGCGAGCGGCGTGGTGGGGAACGGAAGCTCCAGCGGCGCCGCCACCGTCAGGACCACTTTGCCCTTCAGCTTGCCATGGAATTTGTCCAGGTCGGCCGGGGCCTGGATGGGGGCAAGGATGGCTTCGCCGGTCACCGCACCGTTGGTTCCGCCAGTCCACGCCACCGGCACGCCGATCAGCGCCTGGTACGTGGGCTCCACCATGTTGCCCGAAAAATGGGTGTATTGCCAGCCGGGAATATTGGAAGTCCATTTTTCCTGGTGGACGTTGGCTAAGCCCCACTCCTTGAGTTGGCCCACCGCCCAATCGCCGGCAGCGCGGTACTGCGGGGAATTGGTCAGGCGCGGACCGTAACGGTCGGTCAGGCTGTACATGATTTCCATAACCCGGGAGCCGCCTCGTCCGCCGCCCCCGCCGCCGCCGAACCCTCCGCCGCCACCGAATTCGGCGACCTTGATCTTGTGAATCACATTCAAATCCACTCGCTCCTGCGCTCCGGCGAACGCGGGAACCAGCAGGAGAAGCAAAGCAATGATGATGGTTTTTCGTGGCATAGGCTTAGGTGTTAGAGCATATCACATGGCCTTGTCCGGAATGGCGCCGGGCGCGGATTGCGGCCGGGCCGCGAGAGGAGGGAATTGCGGAGACAGCGGCAGGGATTCGAGCAGGTAGGGCAGGCGACGGCGCCGCCTGCCCTACCCAGGCCTTACTGCACCGGGCCCCGGCCGCGGCCGGCGCGCTCGGTGATTTTGAAATCCGCCGGAGCTTCAAACAGCGAACGCGGCGGCTCGCTGCGGCTGATATTGGTCAACCGCGTCACGGTGTCGCCGGAGAACGGGTCCGTCCGTTTGGAGAGCACCATGGTTTGCAAATCCGGCGAATACCAGGTTTCGTTCACGATCTGCATGGGCTGCTCGTTGCCCATCTGGTCGGCGGGGATGGTGACGGTCGTGCGCGTGCCATCGGCCGCCACGCCCTCGATGGTCTGACGGCCCAGCGCTTCGGTCTTGATGTTCTCGGGGTTGCGCGCGGGGCGCATCCGCGGAGCGGCAGTGGCCTGATCCGCCGCGCGCCTTTGTCCGGGCTGCTGCGGCCTCATATGTGCCTGTCCCGCCGCCTCCACGATCGTAAACCTGGTTCCGGTTCGGCTGGCCGGATCGAGCGAGTAGTTCACGCCCGCCACGGGATCGTTGATGACCACCAGTTGCCGCTGGCTGGCATCGCTCGAGATCCCTCTCAGCCCCTTCAACGACTGCTCGCGCCGCGTGCGTCCCTCGCTGTCGCGATAGAACCGCGAGGTGACGGTCTGGTGAATGCGGTTGCCGTCGGGCAGGGCCCGCGTGGTTTCGGTCACCATATCGGCGGTGTAGGGCGCGTTGGTCACCACGCGTCCGGGCCGGCCTGGTTCAGCGCCGAGGAATCCGCCGCCGGGGCCCGGAGGACGTCCCATCCATCCCCGCCCGCCGGCGGGAGGCTGCGCCCAGGCCACCGCGGCCAGAGCGAGAAGACCTGTGATTACCGTTTTCGTCAGCATGTACCTGCTCCTGTTCTCCAGTCGTTTCATTCGTCGACGACAAATCGCACCGCGCGGGCCAGGCCGTCGGCCCCCAGCATCACGTCCGCTGCCACGGGCTCGGCACGGTCCGCGCGCACCACAAATCCCAGCGCCAGAAGGGCCGCGGGCGGCACTTCGACGCGCACCAGGTTGACTTCCTCATCGGGGCCGACCCGCTGCGCGTTGGGCAGCGGGATGAAATCGTTGGCGTAACCGGCCGGGTCCCCGCCGGCATCGGCATTGGCCGGCCAATCGAAGGACGCCCATTCGAGGCCCGCGGGGGCGGAGCGGTGCGCCGGAGCGCTCTCCGCGCGCGGCTGGCGGTCGCGCACCAAAAAGATCCCCAGCGCGAACATGGCCGCGGCGGCGGCCGCCCAGGCGAACACCGGCACCCACCACTGCTGTCGCGGCGCGGGAGTCCGCACCCCGCCATGCTGCCGGTACGCGGCGATCAGCCGGGCCTCCACACGCGCGGGAGCTTCCGTGCGGCGCCATTCCACGGCGAAGGTTCGCAGGCCCGCCGCGAGGGAACGCTCGCGCTCCATGCGGGCCGCGCACGCGGGACACTCTTCCAGATGCCGGGCGCATTCCGCATCGGGATGGGCCAACTCGGGCATGGCAATCCACAGTTCCTGGCAAGTCATATCACACACCTCAACGGGTTCAACGCCCCTACCCCCGGCCGCGGACGCCGTTCCTGGTTCAACTTCTCGAGCAGCAGCGCGCGCGCGCGATGCAGCCGCGAGCGCACCGTGCCGATGGGGCAGCCGAGCGCCAACGCGGCATCGGCGTAATCCAGCTCCTCGAGATCGCACAGCACCACCACCTCCCGGTAGCGGCGCGGCAAAGCCTGCACCGCGCGGCGCAATGCTGCGATGCTTTCGCGGCGCGTCAGGTCCGCGAGCGGATCGTCGAGCACCGCCAGCTCCGGCGGCGAGGACTCGTCGCCTTCCGGCTCCAGGGCGACCGCGGAGCGGCCGCGCTCCAGGCCGCGCAGCACCAGCTTGCGGGCGATGCCGAACAAGTAGCCGGAAAGCGTGCCGCGCTCGGGATCGTAGCCGCATTCCCCGCGCATCAGCACCAGAAACACGTCCTGGGTCACATCCTCCGCCACCGCCGCCGAACCGCTCATATGCATGGCGAAACGGTAAATGGCGCCCTGGCGGCGCCGGTACAGCGCCACGAATGCCTCCTCGTCGCCGCTGCGCAGGCGTACCAATAACTCATCGTCGGTCTCCGCCGCATGCTGCGCCATCAGGTTCTCAGTCATGATTCCCCGCCGCTAGTGGAAAAGTTCCACAAAGTGGCGCTTACAACTGTCGAGTCTCTTCTGAAGCCAATTTGTCAAGCCCTACCTTGTCTATTTTGGTACTTTACCGCTGCCGGTGCCTAGCCTATGATTGGGGCGGTTAAGAGCGACATGGCTCCAGGCGACCAAAGCGACGAAGCCGCGTTGCGGCGAAAGAACCTGGCCGAACTCGAAGCCGAACTGATGGGGCCGGAGCGCCAGGGCGCCGCCGAGCCGGTGCTGGTCGCAGCCGATGAAATGCCGGTGATGATCTGGATCGCCGGCACGGATATGCGGTACATCTACGTCAGCCGGACCTGGCTGGAGTTCCGCGGGCGGGCTTTCGAACAGGAGATCGGGAACGGCTGGACCGAGGGACTGCACCCCGACGACCGCGATCTGTGTCTGGAAAGCTATGTCCGGGCGTTCGGCGCCCGGCGGCCCTTCCGGCTGCAATTCCGCATGCGGCGCGCCGACGGGGAATACTGCTGGATGGACGATGCCGCCAAGCCGAGCTTCAACGCCCAGGGCGAGTTCGCCGGCTTCATCGGCGCCATCATGGACATCGCCGACCGCCAGTACTCCATGTTCCGGCCCGACGATGCCGCGGTGCGCATGGTGTTGTCGTTGACCGAACGCGAGCGCCAGGTGCTGGTGCTGATCGCCGAAGGAAGCTCCACCAAGGAAGCCGCCCTGCGGCTGGGCATCAAATACAAGACCGCCGATTCGCATCGCAGCCGCATCCTCGAAAAACTGGGCGTGCACGAGACCGCGAGCATGGTGCGCTACGCCATCCGGGCGGGCCTGATCGCGCCATAACCGCGGCCCTGGCCGCAAGAGGCCAGGCGTGCCGGCCCCCATGGTACACTGGCGCATCTTGCCGAACCCCGCGCCGCGTCCGGCCCTCGAACGGCCCATCGGGCTGCTCCATGCGACGGCCATGGTGGTGGGCATCATCATCGGCGCGTCGATCTTCGTGCAGCCGTCGGAGATCAACCGCCACGTGCCCAGCATTCCGGGTGTGCTTTCGGTGTGGGCGGCGGCCGGAGTCCTGACCCTGTGCGGCGCGCTGGTGTGCGCGGAGCTCTCCTCGGCCTTCCCGCGGACCGGCGGAGTGTACGTGTTTCTGAAGGAGACGCTTTCCCCGGCCTGCGGATTTCTGTGGGGCTGGGCCATGTTCTGGAGCGCGCATTCCGGCATCATTGCGGCCTCGTCGGTGATTTTCGCGCGCTACATCGCGTGGTTCGTGCCGCTGGACGACGGCGGCATCCGCGCGGTGGCCATCGCCGGCATCCTGGCGCTCTCCTTCGTCAACTACCTGGGCGTGCGGCGGGGAAGCATGCTCCAGACCATGGTGACGGTGGCCAAGGTGGCCGCCATCGTGCTTCTGCTGGCGCTGGTGCTGGCCTTCGGCCCGGCGGCGGCGCGGCCGGAGCGGGGCATCGCCGCGCCCCACGTCTCGTTCCGCGAGTTCGTGCTGGGGGTCAGCGCCGCCCTGTTCGCCTTCGGCGGCTGGCACATGGTGACCTACACGGCGGGCGAGACGCGCCATCCCGAAAAGACCATCCCGCGGGCCCTGTTGATCGGATCGCTGGTGGTCACGGCGTGTTATCTCGCCCTGAACGCCGCTTACCTGTACCTGCTGCCGCTGGACCGCGTGACCACCTCCACGCGCGTGGCCGCCGATGCCGCCTACGCCATAGCCGGGGCGCGCGGCGCATCCGCCATTTCGGCGCTGGTGATTCTTTCCGCGACGGGCGTGCTCAACGGCGTCATCCTGGCCGGCCCGCGCACGTACTTCGCCATGGCCGAAGAAGGCCTGGCGTTTCGCTGGCTGGGCCGCATTCATCCCCGCTTTCACACGCCCCATTGGGCCATTCTGCTGCAAGCGCTATGGTCGAGCGTTCTGGTGGCTACCGGGACGTACCGCGCGCTGTTCACGCGGGTCGTGTATACCGAATGGCTGTTCTTCGCGCTCATGACAGCGGGCCTGTTTCACCTGCGCCGCCGCCCGGGATATAAGCCGGTATTCCGGATGTGGGGCTATCCCGTAGTGCCGCTCTCGTTTGCCGCGGCGGCGGTGGTCGTGGCCGCCATACAGGTCGCCGCCGATCCCGGGCCGGCCATCACCGGGCTGCTGCTGGTCGTGTTAGGATTGCCTGTCTACTATCTCTGGGTTCGCAGGAATCATGCGCATCATTGACTTTCACAATCACTACTATCCGCCCGCTTACCTGGATGCGCTGCGCTCCGGCGCGAGCGCGGTGGAAGTTACCATCGACCAGGACGGCAACCCGCGCATTCACTATCCCGGCGATTACAACATCGCCGTGCCGGGGCACCGCGACATCGATTATCGCGAGCAGGTGCTGATCGAGCACGGCGTCGATACCCAGGTGCTGACTCTGACCACGCCGGGCACCCACGTGGAAACGCCGGCCGTGGCGGCGCGCTTCGCCGCGCTGGTGAACGACGCCTTCGCCGCCGTGGTGGAAGCCAAGCGCGGCCGGTTCACGGCGCTGGCCACGCTGCCGCTGAACGATCCGGCGGCGTCGGTGAAGGAGCTCGAAAGGGCGTGCCGCGGCCTGGGGCTGCGCGGGGCCATGCTGTTCAGCAACGTGAACGGAACGGGGCTCGACAACGCCCGCTACTGGCCGCTCTACGAGGCGGCCAACGAACTGGACGCGGTGCTGTACATTCACCCCACCCATCCGCTGGGCGTGGAAGCGATGACCGATTTCTGGCTCATGCCGCTAGTGGGCTTCCTGATGGACACCACGCTGGCGGCGGCCAAGATCGTGTTCCACGGAATCCCCGAGCGCTTCCCGCGCATCCGCTGGGCGCTGTGCCACCTGGGCGGCGCCATCCCCTATCTGGCCGAACGGCTGGACCGCGGCTTCCACGCCTTCCGCGAGTGCCGCGAGTTCATCCCGCGGCCGCCCAGCGATTACCTCAAACAGTTTTACTACGACACCGTGAATTTCGACGCGCGCGCGCTGGAGCTGGCCATCGCCTTCGCGGGCGCGGACCATATCCTGGCGGGCAGCGACTATCCGCACCAGATCGGCAGCATCCCCGGCATGTTGCAGAGCATTCGCGGGCTGGACGTTTCCGAACCGGACCGGGCGGCGATACTGGGCGGAAACGCGGCGCGCCTGCTGTTCCCCTAGCGGCCCTGGCAAAGCTCTTTCGAGGGGAAACGAACCATGTTGGCCAACGCTTTCATCGGCAGGCTCGAAGAACCGGCGGATGCCGACCTCACCGCCGCGCTGGGTCCTGCCAGGGCGCTCTGGGACCAGTTGATCGCCCGGCTGGCGTCGGAATGCAACCTGGTCGAGCGGGAGTGGAACTCCTCTTCCCCCAAGACCGGATGGGCGCTGCGTTTGAAGGTGAAGAAGCGCAACATCGTGTATCTCTCTCCGTGCCACGGCGGCTTCCGGGCGGCATTCGCGCTGGGCGACCGGGCGGTAGAAGCGGCGCGGAAGAGCACGCTTCCCCGGAAAGTGATCAAGATCGTCGAGGAAGGCAAGCGGTATGCGGAGGGAACCGCGGTTCGCCTGGAAGTGGCCGGGGCCCAGGACATCGCGGCCGTCGTGAAACTGGCGGCCATCAAGCTGCAGTACTGAACGGCGGCCGCGGCCGCCGGGCCCACGGCAAAGTGCCCAGCGGGCGAAGCCGGTCACAAGACTGAAGAATATCGCCAACTCCTCTGATCGCTCGAATTTAACTGGACCGCAAGGCCCCTCGAAAAGCGACCGGCGCGGACCGGCATGCCATGCTGGGATTGGGGGCGCCGGACCAACCTGGTCCGGCCGCCTCGTAAACCATTTATTTTCAATAGCCGAATTGCCGCTCCGGACCAACCTGGTCCGGAGCGCACAGGAGACCCATATGGACGAAGCGATTTCTAAGCCGCCCGCCGGTGACGCGGGGGCATTCGAGCTCGGACAGATGCTCGGCCAGCGCCGCGCTTTCGGGGTGGTGGCCGGCCGCTGTTCGGCGGCCGATGCCGCGTGCGTGCGCCGCATGCGCGAAGAAAAACTCTATCTGCACCGCGCCGCCACCTGGGAGGAGTTCTGCCCCAGACATCTGGGCATGAGCAAAACGCAGGCCAACCGCGTCATCCGCATGCTGGAGGAGTTCGGTCCGGACTACTTCGAGCTGGCCCAGTTGGCGCGCATCTCTCCCGAGCAGTTCCGCGCCATCGCGCCCCAAGTGAAACAGGGAGCGATCCACGTGAACGGTGCGGCCATCGCGCTGATTCCGGAGAATGCCGAGCGGGTGGCCGCGGCCGTGGCGGCTCTGCGACGGGAGACCGCGCCACCGGCCGCCGAGCCTTCCGCGCGCGAGCGTCTGGCCACCCTCGAGCGCCGCCTGGATCAGGCCACCGCCGATCTCGCGGAGATGTCCCGCGCGGAGCTGCCCGGCGAGGAAGGTCTGCTGGTGGCGTCCGTGTTGCGGGGAACGCTCACCCGGCTCAAGCGCCTGGAGTACGAGCTGCGCGATTAGGGGGCGCGAGGCTACAAGGTCCCGCTGGCCGTGTCCCGGGTCGTGGCTGGGAAACTCGCTGCTCCTGACCGGTGGGAGCGGCGGATCAACGACGCCAATCTATGATAGATACAGCTTGGGAACAGGACAGAGATCCTTGACTAAGAGACACCAGACAACCCACAATGGGCCCCAAATACAACGACTTAACTGCCAGTCACTTGAGATCAGCGGCCAGACTCCACGTCGCGTAATTGTCCGGTCCGGAAGGCGGCCTGCGGGTTGAGGTGCGTTGGCGCCGCGGAAAAGGCCGGGCACACGGTCGGCAGCGACCGGTTCCGCCGCACAGACACTGCTGCTCCAGGATGGCAGCCCCTTGATCCGTTGCATGCAATGTGCTCAAGTGTTGGTGAACGGATTTCAGATAACCAGCTCTTTTACAACCGACCCCATGACTACTCATCTGACAATGCTGAACATGAACCGGCGGAACCGCGTTCGCCTGCTGGCGATCGTGGTGTTGACAGCGGAGGCCGCCTTCGCACAATTCGTCCAATCGGCCCCGAAACTTGTCGGCTCCGGGGCGATGGGCGGCGCCGCACAGGGTCAATCCGTGGCGATATCGGGAGACGGCAGAACGGTCATTGTAGGCGGCCCAGTCGACGGCAACTACAGCGGCGCCGCATGGGTTTTCACGCAGGCTGGCGGCAGTTGGACTCAGCAGGGCGGCAAATTGGTGGGAACCGGCGGCAGTGGACAGATGGGCCAAGGGAACTCAGTTGCATTGTCCACCGATGGCAACACGGCGATCATTGGCGGACCCTACGATAACGGATCGAGGGGCGCGGCGTGGATCTACGTCCGCTCGGGCGGCGTGTGGTTGCAGCAGGGTAGTAAGTTGGTCGGAACAGCCGGCGGACCGGGCGGGTACCAGGGCTATTCGGTCGCTTTGTCCGCAGATGGGAACACGGTGCTGGTCGGGGCTCCCTTGCAGAACGAATTCATCGGAGCGGCATACGTATTCGTGCGCTCCGGCGGCGTCTGGACTCAGCAGGCAAGATTGGTTGGCTCCGGCATAGAAGGGCAGCAAGCATTTCAAGGCGGCGCCTTGGCGCTATCCGCTGATGGAAACACGGCCTTGGTTGGCGGCCCCTATGACAACGGTAATGCCGGAGCCGCTTGGGTGTTTGTCCGTTCCGGCAGCGCGTGGACGCAGCAGGGGAGCAAGTTGGTCGAGCGCGTTATCGCCGACGGATTGCAGGGCTACTCTGTTGCGCTTTCCGCCGATGGCAACACCGCCGTCCTCGGTTCGAAGGGGGAGAGCTCGCATTCCCTGTCGGGCCTGGGAGGTGCCTGGGTCTATGTCCGTTCCGGCGGCGTGTGGACGCAGCAGGGCGGCCGACTCACGGCTTCAGGCATCCGCGGGCAGGGCGACTCCATTGCCCTTTCGTCCGACGGCAACACCATCCTGGTTGGTGCTGCCGCCGACGATGCTGCAGTGAGCTGGTCGCGCTCCGGAAATACCTGGACTCAGAACAGCGCCGCGAGTCACAGCGAAACTTACCCCACCGGATTTGGCGCCTCAGCGGCTCTCTCGGCGGACGGCCGGACCGCGATTTTAGGAGCGCCCGCGGACGGCCAGGCCACGGGCGTAAACATCGGATCCGCATTCATCCTAGGGATTCCGGATCTGGCTGTTTCCATGACGCACGCCGGAAGCTTCCGGCAGGGCGACAGCGGGGCCTATTTGATTTCAATCAACAATATCGGCAATGCGCCCGAACTCGTGGCCGACGTGACAATTGTGCTGCCGGCCGCCTTGACTCCAACGGCGATAAGCGGGGTGGGATGGAACTGCAGTCCGCTTCATACTTGCACCCGGGTCGACGCGCTACCCGCCGGTTCCAGCTATCCGCCCCTCACGGTGACGGTGGATGTGGCCCCGGACGCGCCGCAGTCAGTGAATGCCTCCGCGACCGTCTCCACACCGTTTGACGGCAACCCCGCCAACAATTACGCGAACGATCCGACGAACATCGTTCAGATGCCGGATCTGACGACATCCAAAACGCACGCCGGGGACTTCGTCCAGGGCGATACCGGCAGGCAATACTCGATCACTGTGCGAAACTCTGGATACGGTCCAACGGCCGGGACGGTAACGGTCACCGACACGCTGCCCGACGGCCTCATCGCCACGGCGCTCACCGGCGCGGGTTGGAGTTGCATCCTGGCTTCGCGCACCTGCACACGCGCCGACTCTTTGGCTGCCGGGAACACCTATCCTGGCATCACGCTGACAGTGAACGTGGCTTCTAACGCCGCGGCGCGGCTCACCAACATCGCCTCGGTTTCGGGCGGAGGTGAGATTCGGACGGGGAATAATTACTTCTCGGACTTCACCGCCGTGATTCCGCTTGTCAATGTGACCTTCAAGTCCTCGCCGCTGCCTTTCAGCGTGATCGTCGACGGGGTCGCTTACGCTGCGCCGAGCACTCTGAAATGGGCGGCCGGAAGCTCGCATAGCATTGCGACGACGTCGCCTCAGACCGCGGGTCCGAGCGTGCAGTTCCTGTTCAACCACTGGTCAGACGGCGGTGCGATGACCCATTCGGTAATCGCGCCGTCGGCCCCTGCGACCTTTACTGCCTTTTTCGACGAACAATTTCTTCAGCAAACCATTAACTTTTCCGCAATCCCGGACAAGACTCTTGGCGACCCTCCCTTTTCGCTCGCCGCTACCCCCAGTTCAGGGCTCCCCGTGCACTTCGGTATCGTTAGCGGGCCGGCGACGCTATCAGGGAGCACTATTACGTTGACAGGACTGGGCACGGTTTCCGTGCAAGCCACCCAGCCAGGAGACCAGTGGTACGCAGCAGCCCCCGCTATCACCCGGAGTTTTCGTGTGCTCCCGGCGTCGGTTGTACTGAGCCTCACTGCCAGTCCGTTTGCAGGCGGCTCGGTTAGCGCCAACCCGGCAAATGCTGGAAACCTGTACAGCCCGGGAACCACGGTTCAGGTGCAAGCGCAGGCGAACCCAGGTTTCATCTTTACAGGGTTCAGCGGCGCTCTCTCGGGCATGACGAATCCGCGATCGCTGGTGATGACGCAAGCCGCCGCCGTCACGGCGAACTTCGCGCCGCTCTCGACTGAACACGTCACGTTCGGCGTCCTGTCCGGCGCTCCTCTCCCCGACAGTCAGACGATCTCCCTTGCTGGTTCCGACAATATCACTCCTGTAATGTCGCTTCCGGCATCCGGTGGCGCATGGCTTTCGGCGGCATTGGATCCGCCGGCTAATCCGACGGGTCTCCGATTGTCGTTGAACGCCGCCGGTGTCGCCGGGCTCTCAACTGGGACTTACGTATCCTATGTAGTTCTAGGAGCGCCTCCGGGGCAACGGGTGATTACGGTAACCTTAGCAGTGAACACCGCGACGATTGACGGGATTCTGGATGCGGCCGGGTACCAATCAGGCGGGTTCGTGTCGGAAGGCTTGTTCACCATATTCGGGGCCAATCTGGCGGTCCAGGCTCGCTCGGCCGATACCCTGGCGCCGGGGAGTCTGGGCGGCACGACGGTGACGATCACGGATTCGGCTGGTGTGGCACGCCAAGCAACGCTTCTGTATGTCTCGCCGACCCAGGTCAACCTGCTGGCGCCAGCGGGTTTGGCGCCCGGGGCTGGAACTCTGACTGTAGAGAACGGAGCGGGCGGAAGCGGATCGACCGGATTGCAAGTTGCCGCTGTCTGGCCAGGTCTGTTCTCGGCGGGTCAGACCGGGAAGGGTGTGGCGGCAGCGGTCGTGATGTGGGTCCGCCCCGAGGGCGAGATCACCACTGCACTAGCGGCTGGTTGGGACAGTTCGTCGGGGCGATGGCTTGCCACGCCCATCGATGTGACGCCGTCGGCCGGACAGGTTTACCTGAGCCTGTATGGCACGGGAATTCGCCGACGATCCTCGCTCAGCGGCGTGACCGCCACAGTTGGTGGTATTCCCGTAGAGGTGCTATTCGCTGGCGCCCAAAGCCAATACGCAGGCGTCGACCAAGTCAACATTACTCTTCCGCCATCGCTGGCCGGAATGGGAGAAGCGGAGATTCGGCTGACGGTTGACGGGCGTATTGCCAACCCAGTGTCAATTGCCTTGCGTTAATTGAGTTCGGAGTTAGCGCGCCCAAGGTCTGAAAGTATCTCTCATGCGACCAATGGCAAGCAAGTCGGGATGGGCGTGAGGGGACGGGCCAATCGGTGGCTGGCTGGTAGGGTTCAGCAGGGACCGGATCGCCTCAGCCAAGTCGTCCAGATCCAGTTCCAATGGGGTGCGCCGATCAGAAACCGGCGTCCGACGATCCGACATCGCATCAGGTCCAACATTGTCGCACTCTCAAGAACGCTCACGATTCAGGGGCGGGTCCTGTCGCCATCTCAGGCCAGTTGTGAGTCTCCAGGCAAGGGCTTCTCCCGGTTGTCGCCTTCCCATTCTGCACCGTCTTCGCCCTGGTCGGAGAGGTGGACCCAGAGGCGTCCGTCCTTCACGCCGAAATTCAGATGAAAGTGCTTTCCCGCTGACTCCATTCCCATCCACCAGTGATCGTGAGCCATTTGCTCCAGGTGGACGAACGCACCCTTGGCGACGATTTCATCGAGCGCCGGTCTTCCATCTGGCAACTCGCCTTGCGTGCGGATCTCGAATGAACTGCCGTCCTTTTCCCAGATCATGCTGTCGATCTTAGAATGGAATACGCCTCTCCGCTGCGAGGTGTTGCAGATTTCGTGACGGTTTAGGTGCCACTGGAGAACTTCATGCGAGACGCAGAGCACTTCCAAGAGATGTATCGGGCGGGTGACGTGCCTTGGGACCTTGGGAAACCCGATGTGAACTTGATCCACACGGTAACCACGAAGCCCATCCAGCCCTGCAAAACAATCGAAATGGGTTGCGGCACGGGCGACAACGCAATTAGGCTGGCGCAACAGGGATTCGATGTAGTTGCCGTTGACGCTTCCCAACGCTTCCCCTATTGCCATTGAACAAGCAACGGAGAAGAAGGCTGCGAAGACCGGTGCCAAGTGTGATGGCCCGACAACCGCTATGAGGTAACGTTCACTGGGAAACCTCAAGGTTCGGTTGTGTGCTCCGCACGAAACACGCGCAGGCCGCTCCCGTCTTCGCATGCGATGATCTGGTCGTCGTAAAGCCTGAGAGTTCGGCGTGGATCAATTCTCAGACCCTCCAAGAGACGTCTTCCCACTGGCAGGATCTAGTTCGGGACCGGGAATAGGACGGGTCCCCAAGCGCGGCGGCAGCGACTGTTGACGCCGGTGTAAAACGACAGCATTTCCGCCGCTCTTGTGGTCGCGCATTGGGCTCGCACCCGCCAGGCGTCGAAAGCGCCGAGGCCGTTACGGAAGATCTAACGAGGCTCCGCCTCAGACCGACGAGGTATATTTCCACCGGGTCTGAAGATCGGGCATAATCCGGTAGATGGCTCCGGTCGACAGTGGAGAACTGCAAGCAGTTCTCGCCAATGATTTAGGCCGCCGAAGCGGCAGTCGATCCCGAGCGATCGGAGTCGTGCCGGAGCCAAAATGAGCGTATCACGATCAGTCGCCGAAGTTCTCCATGAGCACGTGACGTT
>JAIQEX010000232.1 GCA_020073615.1 Terriglobia bacterium | reverse complement strand
GTGGCGGCGCTCGTCCTCCTTCTGACGCTGATCCTGGTGGTGAAGTTGCACGCCTTCCTGGCGCTCGTGATCGCCAGCATGGCGCTGGGGCTGGCCGCGGGGATGCCCCCGGAGAAGGTGCTGAAATCCATCCAGACCGGGTTCGGCGATGCCCTGGGGTTCATCGCCGTGGTGGTCGGCATGGGCGCCATGATCGGCCGTTTTCTGGAACACTCGGGCGGCGCCCGCGCGCTGGCGGACTGGCTGCTCGCGAGATTCGGCAAGGACTACGCCGCCTGGGCCATGTTGACGGCCGCGTTTCTGGTGGGGCTGCCCATATTCTTCGAAGTGGGATTCATCATTCTGGTGCCGCTGGTGTGGAACCTGGCGCGCGAAACCAGGCGCTCGCTGCTGTTCTACGGGCTCCCCATGGCGGCGGCCCTCACCATGACCCACTCCCTGGTACCGCCGCATCCGGCGCCGGCCGCGGCCTCGCAACTGCTGGGCGGCGACCTGGGGCGCGCCATTCTCTATGGCATCGCGCTTTCCGTCCCGATGGTGCTGGTGGGCGGCATGCTGTACGGCACGTGGCTGGCGAAGCGCATGTACGTTCCCGTGCCGGAAATCGCTTTGGCGGCGCGCCAGGAGAAAAGCGTCCTGACGCCGCCGCCGGTACCCATGGTGATCCTGCTGTTGCTCTTGCCGGTATTGCTGATCTTCGGCGCTACCATCGCCGGCCGATGGAATTTCCCTTTCCGCGGCGCGGCTGTGTTCCTCGGACACCCGTTCGCCGCGCTGGCGGTGACGGCGCTCGCGGCCATTTACTGCTTCGGTCTCCGCCGCGGGCTGACGCGCGCCCAGGCGGCTCAAATGGCGGCGGAATCGCTGGCCCCCATGGGCGCACTGCTGTGCATCATGGGCGGGGGCGGCGCGTTCAAACAGATCATCGTGGATTCGGGCGTGGGGCAGTACGCCGCCAAGCTGCTGATCGCCTCCGCCATATCGCCGCTGGTGGTGGTCTGGGTGGTCGCCGCCTTGCTGCGCGTGGCGCAGGGCTCGGCCACGGTGGCCATCATCACCGCCGCGGGCATCGTCGCGCCCATGGTGCACGGCATCCCCGGCTACAGCCCCGATATGATCGTGCTGGCGCTGTGCTGCGGCGGCTCTTCCTTTTCGCACGTCACCGATTCCGGCTTCTGGCTGGTGACCCAGTGCTTCGGCCTGACCGTCCCCCAGGGATTGAAGTCCTGGACCGCGATGAAGGTTCTGGCGTCGGTTGCGGGGCTGGCCATGGTGCTGGCCGCGCAGGCGCTGGTGCGATAGCCGGATTTCAATCTCACCGCGGAGGCGCGGGGAACGCGGAGATCTCGCGGAGCAGCAGACAGAATTCGGCGCGGCGGCCTCCGGTGCCTCTGCGCAAAAACCTTGAGGTTCCAACTGTATGGACCCGCCTCAGATGCGCACGCGCAGCCGACGAAGTTCCCGGAAGAGACTGGCTTTTCATGGTCTTCTCCGCGTAGTCTCCGCGTCCTCTGCGTCTCCGCGGTGAGTCGCCGGCTCCAGCCGCCGGTACATCTCGGCGAACTGGTCGAGCGAAATCTGCTCGGCGCGCAGTCCCGCCTCGGGCCAGGCGTCGATCGTCTCCTTCCCGTAAAGGGCGGCGAGGTTGTTGCGAATCGTCTTCCGCTTGTGGCTGAAACACTGGCCGATAAAGCGCAGGAAGGCTTGCCGGTCGCCGATCTCGAGCTGGTGGCGGCGCGGCTCCAGCAGCACCACGGCGGATTCGACTTTGGGCGGCGGATAGAACGCCGCGGGCCGCACCGCAAACAGCAGCCGCGCGTCCGCAAACAGAGCGGTGTGCGCGCTGAGGAAGCCGTAAGCGCTCGTGCCCGGCCCCGCCACGACCCGCTCGGCCACTTCCTTCTGCATCAGGAATACGGCCCGCGGAATATCCAGCCGCAGCGTTCTTTCGAGGATCGGCGAAGTAATGTAGTAGGGCAGGTTGCCGGCAATTGCGGCGCGCCCCCACTGCGCCAGGTCCGTCGCCAGTACGTCCGCCTGCACCACTTCCAGGCGCGGCTCGGCGGCGAACCGGCGGCGGAGATGTTCCGCCAGATGGGGGTCCAGTTCGATGGCGATCACCCGCGCCGCGCGCTTCAGCAGCTTTTCCGTGAGGGCGCCGCGGCCGGGACCGATCTCCACCACCAGGTCCGCACGCGCAGGGCAGGCCGCCGCCGCGATGCGCTCCAGGACGGAGCCCTTGATCAGAAAATGCTGTCCCAGTTTTTGGCGCGGCACCGGTCGGGCGCTAGCTGCGCACGGTAAAGGAGTAGGAGGGGCCGACGATGATGGGGCCTTGCACGGCCCTTATTTTTCCCGAAGTGGGCAGACCGAAAGTGGTGGCTGGTATGAACCGCGAAAGGATGATGAGGTTATTCAGCTCCTCGGTCAGCCGGCCGCTGACCACGGTCCAATCGACCACCTTGCCGTTCTCGTCGATAGTCAGATCGACCACGTTGGTATAGCCCGTATAGGGCGAGTCCACGGGTTGAATCCGCGGCGCCAGGATGTTGATGCTGTCCGAAGTCTGGCCGCTGAGATCGACGGTGGAACCGGCCGGCTCGACGAAGAACGTCGGCCCGCCGACAAAGTTGTGCGGGAAACTCAAGGTCGGCACCAGAAGACCGAACGACAGCAGGGCGGAAAGCACGCCGCCCGCAAAGGGCAGGGCGACCGGGCGCATGAGATTGTCGAAGTACAGGCCGGCGCGCGCCGTGAGGTGCCGCAACCGGGCCGAGAGGCTCACGCGCGAAAGCTGCCGCTCGCGCTCGTGAGAGGCGAGTACGCGCAGTTTCGCCGCCAGCGGAGCGGGCACTTCCGGCTGAGCCATGCCGCGCAGCGCCGAGCGCAGGCTCAGCGCCGATTCCCACCGCTCCTGGCATGCATTGCAGGATTCGATATGCGCCCGAACATTCTCCTCCTCCGCGTCCGCGATTCGGCGGTCGATCAGAGAAGAAATCTGTTGTTGCACGTGATCACAGCTCATAACGTCACTCTGCCGTCTTCGGCACCAATCGCAAGGCCGGCCTGGCATGCAGGCTTCCTTGCAGTTCTTCCCGCAGCGCATCGCGCCCCCGCAGGATTCGGGACTTGACAGTCCCCAGGGAGACACCGAGGATTTCCGCAATCTCTTCGTAGCTGGAATCCGTGATGTCCCTTAGCACCACGGCCTCGCGGAATATGGGGTTGATTCTCTCGAGCGCCCGTTCGATCATGACATGCTGTTCACCATTGAACGCCACGTCAAACGGGGAGCGCCCGCCATCGGCTATATTCTCCTTCCAATCGCGCGTATCTTCGGGATCGGTGTCCAGATCCACTTCGTTGCGGCGGTGGCGGAAAAACCAGCGCCGCGCATTATGCGCTTCGTTGACCGTGATCCGGTAGATCCACGTCTTCAGGCTGCTCTGTCCGCGGAAATGCCCAATGTTGCGGAACACTTTCAGGAAGACTTCCTGGACCACGTCGGAAGCTTCCGACTGGTCGTTCAGCAGCCGCATGGCAAGCGCATAGGCAGGCTGCTGGAACCGGTCCAGCAACTCTTCGTAAGCGCGCTCGGAACCCTCGCGCAACGCTTCCACCAGCCCGAGGTCATCGACCTCGGCGGACTCCGCCGCCCGTTCCGAGCCTAAGTCCAAGATCGAAGTGGCCACCGGGAGCCTCACATTCCGCCTGACTTCAAACTAACAGGAAAACTCCGGCCTTGCAAAGGTATAGACACTCCTTGGAGGGGAAAAGTTCCTGCCCATACAAGTAGCGTTGAATGAAGGGGTTGCGGCTTGCGGTACAATCCGGGAAGAGGCCATGAAAACTGCGCTCTATGTTTTCTTGCTGGCTGTGCTGCCGGTTTCCGCCGCACCGCCCCTGCGCGCGCTGATTATCGACGGGCAGAATAACCACGACTGGCGGCGCACCACCCCGACGCTGAAGAAGATCCTCGAAGACACCGGCCTGTTTCAGGTGGACGTCGTGACCACGCCCGCCAAAGGCGGCGACTTCAGCCGCTTCCAGCCGGAATTCGCGCGTTACCAGGTGGTGATTTCCAATTACAACGACTACCCCGATGGCAGCAAATGGCCGGCCGCGGTGCAGGCGGCGTTCGAACAATACGTGCGCCAGGGCGGCGGCTTCGTCTCCTATCACGCGGCGGACAATGCCTTCCCGGAATGGCCCGCGTACAATCTGATGATCGGCATCGGCGGCTGGATGGGGCGCGACGAAAAAGCCGGCCCGTTCTGGTATTTCCGCGACGGCAAACTGGTGTCCGACCCGTCGCCGGGGGCGGCCGGCGCGCACGGCGAGCGCAAGCCCTTCCCGGTGGCGATCCGCGACGGCACGCACCCCATCACGCGCGGACTCCCCAAGGTCTGGATGCACGCCGCCGATGAGCTCTACTCGAAGCTGCGCGGACCGGGGCAGCAGATGACCGTGCTCGCGACCGCTTACTCCGACCCGGCCAACGCCGGCACCGGCCGCGACGAGCCTATGCTGATGGTCATCCGCTACGGCAAGGGCCGGGTGTTCCACACCACGCTGGGGCACGATGTGCCGGCCATGGAGTGCGTGGGCTTCATGACGACCTTCGCCCGCGGCGCCGAATGGGCCGCCACCGGCAAGGTGACGCAGAAGCTGCCCGTGGATTTTCCCGGCGCCGACAAGGCGAGCACGCGCGCGTTGGGGGCGGGCGCGCAGTAAGGGAAGAGCCGGGAGCTACCCGGGTGATTCCCGCCGCTTGTATGGGAAGCCTTGGGAAGCCGTTCCCCCATCTCGCCGCTATGTAGGCCGATAGTCCATGCCTGGCGCGTCCTCTGGCCTTAGCCCGGATTTCTCATCCAAAACCGCGAACCGAGCTACGCATTGAGGGCAAGTAACAGAATAAAGGCGTGATAGGCGTCCGGATGGCGCTGGAGGCCGATCGACAGTCTGTGGTAGCAATTGTGGATGAGCAGTTCAGTCGGTATTGGTAGCTTGCTTGGCCAGCCGGGTTAACGCGGTTCGGGACAGGCGCTCCAACCTGGCCAGAGCGGCCTTGAGTTTGCGGTG
>JAIQEX010000100.1 GCA_020073615.1 Terriglobia bacterium | reverse complement strand
CGCTCACCGGCCCGAGAGCAAACTCGAAGCTGCCTATCACAAGGCCGACAAGGCCATCCAGCAAATCGTTGACCTGCTTGCTGCAGCGTGATGTTACACCAAAAATGTTGAAGTATTCTTGTTTACGATCTCCGATTTAAGAATCTAACGAGCGGGAAAGACCCATGGCCGATCTTTCGATCACGGAGCGTATCGTCAAAGTCGATGCCGCCATCGCGGCCCTGGATGCGGTCATCGACGCGTGCCAGGAACGGCTCGGAGAGCCTATGGGCATGGCCGCCCCGGACACCATCAGGGCCGTCGAAGAAGACGCCCAGGAACAGCAGAACGTCCTGCTCCTGATCCGGGCGAATTTGCAGGCAGCCGGCGAAGTCGAGCCGCTGGACGATGCCGCCGGCCGCTTGCTCGATGACGCCGCGCGCAAGTTCGATTTGCGGATGGTGCGCGATGCTCTGGCATACCGCCTGATCGCGGCGGCCGCCGATGTAATCAACGCCACCGGCTCGGTCAGATGTGCGCTGGCGGGCAACGACCCCACGGAAATAAAAGGTTAGCGAACGGGAACAGACAGAAAGGCATCCGAGTTGCCGATCCACCTGGCAGCGTCGGCGATTCGCGCGTTGGGAACGGCGACGGTTGCGGTGAGCCCATCGGCTTCGAGGTCGAGCAGGACGATGGAGAATACTTCGCCGCCCGGCGGAGTACCGCGATTGGACAACAGCAGATCGGCGGAACGCGGCAGCATACGTGCTTCCAGAGCTGGCTTCAGCTTCAGGGTTACGCGGACAACCGAATAATCGCTCAGTACCATCGTTTGCTTGCTCAGAAGGTCCGGCCCGATGGTCTGGCCCGCCGGGATCTGCTTCAGGGGATAGCGCCCGACAAGACCAGCCACAAGTTTCTGCGCTTCTACGGCCGATTTTGCGGCTTTGGCCTCCAGGTCGCCCGGCCTGAGTGGAGCGTAGGGGAGCAGATCGCGACTGGCGACGGCATGAGGCTCCCTGGCCGTGCGGGCCGCACGAGCAGCCCCGGCTGCCTTTTGCCGGGCATCCGACTTTGCGCCGAGGTACGGAAGCATGGCCAAGAGGGCGACGCCCGCGAGTAAGAAAAGATCAGCCCAGTGCCGGGACAGCCAACCGAGGGTCAACGGTTCGGCGGAGTCTTGCAGCGAGGCTCCCAGGAACTCGAAGACCCGTTGGGCATCCAGGTTCGCGTTCTCCGCAATGCTTGGTACGCTGGGCGTTCCCGAACCGCTGTCCAGAATCGATTGCAGGGAGTTCCGCCCAGGATAGGTAGGTTTCAAGGCGGCAATTTCCGCTTCCCACTCGCCGGGTACGCGGTCCAGCCGGTCCCGCCAGGCTCGGAATTTTCTCCACGGTGTTGCGACGAGGAAGTTCCAGACCTTTTTGATCATGCAGAAGCCTTGCCGATGCGGTACAAGACGGTTCGCGAATCGCAGTAGGGCAACGGGCCGAGATCGATCTGCAGCGGGTCGGTGGACAACAACCTCGCCGGTGCGCCGTTCATGGTGGCGCTATCGCGGACGTAGATCTTGCCGGATGGGATTTCCTCGCGGACGATGACGCGGTCGGCATCCCACACCGCCGGATCGAGATTCGACACCACCAGGGCGATCTGGAGACTTCCGTCCTCGAGGGGGACGACGCTGCGCGTCGACTTGACCACAGTGGATGGCGGGTCCGCAATGAGGTAACTGGGCGGCATCCGGTAAGGTAAGTCGGGGTAAGTGCGCTCATCGGGAAACGCGAACTTGTAATTCAGAATCTCCCAGATACGCCGCTCGTCGGCCAGGTCGGCCGGCTTTAGGTCATATCCCAGTTTCGCAAGGAGGGTAAACCGATAGAGGTCGAAGGCGGCTTTGACCTGCGTTCCCCACTCGACCGCGCGGGGAATCGAAGCCAGATAGAAAAGGTAGGAGATTATGGCGAACGCGATGCTCCAGGCGAGCCACGGCTGCCAGAGGGTTGGCGGGGTGCGAGCTTTCCAATACAAGCCGGACGCAAGGGTGAGGAGCGCCAGGATGGCGCTGAGGAAGGCGGAGTGGAGCATGAAATCGAATGACGTCTTGACGCTGTCGAGTGACTGGGCGAGGGTTCCATCGACGACCGCCTGCAGCCGCGGCCACAAAGCGATGGCCGGCATCCCGTACTGGCGCGTGGTATAGGTTTCGAAGCCGCGGATCACATTCCCGAGCCGCGTGGGAAGCACCAGATCGGTGCGGTCGGGGTAGAAGCCATTCATCAGGCGCGCCAACGCTGCCTGCGAGCCAGCGGCGCCGCCGAGCGAGGCACTTACGCCCGTCAGCCTCGCCTGCCGGCGAAGCGTTTTGATCCGTTGCCGCAGTAGGCCGGCTTGCTCGAACTGGCGCTTCCGGTAGCGCACGAACAGCTGGGCAATCCAGGCGTGCTCCCAGGGATAGCCTTCGTAAAGCCGTACGATCGGGACATTCATGTTGTACAAGACCACCGAGAGCACCAGCACGATGATGGTGAGCATGAGCGCCACGAAGGGATAGTTCTGCCAGTTCTTCGGGTCCTGAACGGCGGCCGTGAACTCATGCCCATAAGGGGTGATGGGAAGCACAACCAGAGTGAAGGCGGTCAAAAACAGCAGGACCGGGAAGAACGCGGACATGAGCAGCGGGCCGGTGAACTGGCCGGAGATTTTGGCGAAGAAGTCACTCATCGTGTTTCCCCCTGGGGACCAGCAAGTCGATGGGACCCTCCCACGGTGCGCCCCCGCCGTCGCGGAAGTGCCGCAGACCGCCGTCCAACATCCTGGCTACGGCCTCCAGGCGCCCGAAGCTACTCTGTAACAAGCTGACGTCCTCGAAAAGCTGCTGCCGGCCATCGACATCCCGTCCGAAGACGGTGGGATCGGACCAGGGCATATTCGGGGCATCGTTGTTGCGCCAGGAATGCGCCAGGCCGCCGTTGTACCGCGACGCGGCTACCTCGAAGTTTCCCACTTGACCGAAGGAGCTCTGAATGAGCGCCGGACGCCCGTAGTACAGTTCATTGGTAACGCGAACGGCATTCGACCAGTTGCCGCCGGCCCCCGCCTGCCAGTGATGACGGAGCTCGCCATCGCGCACGCCGACCAACTCCAGATTGCCATAACTGCTGTGGATCACGGCCACGCCGGACCAATGGCCGTCGGCGGACGGTGGCGTAGCTTCGTGCCAAGGTTGCGAGGCGTCGCCGTCCCGCCAATAATGAGCCAGGCCAACGTCAGGTTTCGGAACTATCACTTCGAGGTTGCCTGGATTTCCAAAGCGGCTGCGGATCAACGCGGGCGGGCCGCCGGCTTTGCCGGGCAACAGAACCGGACCTTGCCACCCGGTGGCATCGGAGAAACTGAAATGCGCCAGCGAGCCCTGGCCGTTCGCCGCCACCAGTTGCAGTGTCCCGGGATCGGTGAGTATCAACGAGGCGCCGCGATGGGGCCCTCGAAAAGCCGAGGCACGGACGCGGCCCTGATAGATCCAGATCTCGGGTGAAGCGAACCACAAGGCTGCGGGGCGCTGCAGATGAATGAGATCGCGAGCGGCGTTCGCCGCGATCATATCCCAGTTCCCGTGCGGCAGCCCAGGGCGCTCGATCAACCAGCCGCTATGGTCGGCGCGTGTAGCCACAGGCGGAGCGTTCTCCCTTCGGTGCGTTTTGCCTATTATCACCGATGGGAGATGCTTGCGCACACACTGGTGGAGGCGGGTCAGCCGGGCGGGGCGCCTGGTTTGATCATGGTCAGGAGCATCACGACGTCGCTCTTGGCCTTGACTCCGTGTTCCAGGTTCGGAGTCATGTAGACAAACGTGCCGGCCACGGCTTCCTGCGCCGCGTCGCCGAGTTTCAGCGAAGCCTCTCCCTTCAGAAACGTGAGGATCGCGGGGTATGGCGCGGTATGGGCGGAAAGCTCCTGACCGGGCGCAAAGCCGAACAGGATGATCTTGGTTTTTTCGTCGTTGTACAGGGTCTGGCTGAGGATGCCGTTTTCCGGCACGCGCGCCTGCTCGGCCAGGTCGCGCACGTACACGTACGGGTCGGCCATGGAACTCCTCCTGGTGGCACAACCAGCGTATCACGCGCTCCGCCTGCAAGCCGATGCGCAACGCCGGCGGGGGTGACGGATCACTCGTAACGCAGGGCCGCGGCGGGGCGGATGCGGATGGCGCGCAGCGACGGAACCAGCGAGGCCACCAGGGCCACGGCCAGCAGGGCGGCGGCCACCAGCACGAATACCGCCGGGTCGGTGGGCTGGACGCCGTAGAGCAGCGTGGCCATCAGGCGGGTGAGGGCGAGCGCGGCGGCGACACCGATGGCCAGGCCGATGGCGGACAGCCGCAGGCCGTGCACCAGGACGGTGCGCAGCACGCTGCCCGCGCCCGCGCCGAGAGCCATGCGAATGCCGAACTCGCGCGTCCGCTGCGTCACCGTGTAGGCCAGCACGCCGTAGATGCCGATGGCGGCCAGCGCCAGGGCCAGGCCGGCGAACACCAGGCAGATCACCATGGCCGCGCGGCGGCTGCGCATCGAGGTGGAGAGGCGCTGGGGCATGGTCTTTACGTCGAACAGGGGCATTTCCGCATCGGCCCGCAAGAGCTGGCGGCGCACCTCCGCGGTCAATTGCGGATTCTCGCCCGCGCTCTTGACGACTATGTGCATGGTGCGCGCGGGGTACTGCCGGTAGTGGAAATAGACCTGCCCCACCGGGTTCTTCTCAGCCAGATCGCCGGTCTTCACGCTGCCGGCGATGCCGACGATGGTGCACAGCGGGTCCTTATCCTCGATGCCGCGGCGGATGCGGGCGCCGATGGCGCCGCCGTGGGGCCAGTACTTGTGCGCCAGGAACTGGTCGACGATGGCCACTTTCTGCGTGTCGGCGCTGTCGCCCTCGGTGAAGTTGCGACCCTGGAGCAGGGGGATGCCCAGGGCCGGCAGGTAGCCGGAATCGACGGTGTTCCAACCGGGCACGGGCGGATTCTCGCTGGGCGCGGGGTGGTAGCCCTCGATCAGGATCACGCTGGCGTTCTGGGAATCGCTGAAGGGCAGGTAGCTGGTCACGCCTGCGTGCGTCACGCCCGGAACGGCGCGCACCGACGCCATCAGGCCGGCGACGAAATTGCTGGTGCGCGCGTCCTCGCCATAGCGCGCGCGGGGCAGCGAAAACTGCGCCGTCTGCACGTTCTGCGGCTGGAAGCCGGGGCTCACCGAAAGCAGCCGCGCGAAACTCAAGGTCAGCAGGCCGGCCCCGATGAGCAGCACGAAGGCCAGCGAGACCTGACACACCACCAGGGCGGAGCGCGTCCACACGGCCCGGCGTTCGGAAGTGCCGGCACGCTCGGTCTGGCGGAAGATGGCGTGGAGGTCGCGGCGAAACAGGTGGTACACCGGCACGCTGCCGAAGACCAGCCCGGTACAGAGGGCGATGGCGGCGCTGAAGGCCAGCGCGCCGCCATCGATCGCGATGCCGGCGCCGCGCGGCAGATCGTTGGTCCCCAGGTAGGCCAGCAGACGCACGCCGGCGAATGCGGTGACGACCCCGACCAGGCCGCCGAGCGCGGCCAGGGCCACGCTTTCGGTGAGGAGTTGGCGCCCCAGGCGCAGGCGGCCCGCGCCCAGGCTGAAGCGGATGGCCAGTTCGCGCATGCGGATATTGGAGCGCACCAGCATCAGGTTGGCCACGTTGACGCAGCCGATGAGCAGGACGAACGCCACCGCGGCCTGGAGCAGGTACAGGGTGGGCCGCACATCGCGCACCATCTCGTCCTTGAGGCCGCGCACCACGGTGCCGAAGCGCGCGTCCTCGAGCAGCTTGCGGTACTTGCCGGAGCGCTCCACCTGGCGCCGGTTGAGATCGTCGATGCGTCCCTGCGCCGCCGCCAGGGTGACGCCGGGCTGGAGACGCGCAATCATGCCCCAACTGTTGCTGTGGCGCGCGTCGTCGGTGGTTTGCTCCGGCGCAAAGGCGAAGGGAACCCA
Organism: Terriglobia bacterium; assembly: GCA_020073615.1. Classification (GTDB taxonomy): domain Bacteria; phylum Acidobacteriota; class Terriglobia; order Bryobacterales; family Bryobacteraceae; genus JADGNR01. The sequence goes on along the minus strand of JAIQEX010000100.1, from coordinate 19,965 downwards.
CAGCCGGGCTTCGGAGCCGGGCGACTCAAAGCCGGGCGGCATGACTCCCACGATGCGATAGGGAAAGCCACTGAGCCTTAGGTCCTTGCCCACGATGTTGCGATCGCGCCCGAACATATCCTTCCACAGGCCGTCGCTGATGATGGCGAATTTGTCCTTCTGGTAAACGGCGTCGTCCTCGGTAAACGGCCGGCCCAGCGCGGGCGAGACGCGCAGCACGCGGAAGAACGACGGGGTGACGTACTGGCCCGCGATGCGCACCGGCGAGCCCGCCGCGCCGGTGTCGTATCCGTTCTCGCCGATGAGCGCAACGGAGTCGAACACGCCGCTCATCTGCCGGCGGTCGAGGTAGTCGGGGACTCCGTTGGAGCCGCGGTCGGTGAAGCCCACACCGGGATAGATGTTGTAGAGCGTCAACAGGCGATCGGGCTCGGCGAACGGCAGCGGATTGAGAATGACGGTATGGAGCACGGTAAAGATGGCGGTGTTGGCGCCGATGCACAGCGCCAGCGTGGCTAGCGCGGTGACGGTAAAGGCGCGGTCCTTCCAGAACAGTTTCAGCCCGAAGCGCAGGTCCTGCAGCATAAGTCTCCTTATGGATTGATACGCCGGCCGGGCGGCTCGGGTTCGCGCAATTTCACAGCACCGCGCGCAGGTAGCGCCCGGTGTAGGAAGCCTCTACTTGGGACACCGTCTCGGGGGTGCCGGCGGCGACGATATATCCACCGCGAGCGCCGCCTTCGGGGCCCAGATCGAGCACCCAGTCGGCGGCCTTGATCACGTCCAGGTTGTGTTCGATGACGATCAGGCTGCCGCCGCTGGCGATGAGCCGCTGGAAGGCGGCGAGCAGCTTTGCGATGTCGTCGAAGTGGAGGCCGGTAGTAGGTTCGTCGAAGATGAACAGCGTGCCCTGGCAGCTTGCCACGGCCAGGTGGGAGGCCAGCTTGACGCGCTGCGCCTCGCCGCCGGAAAGCGTAGTGGCGGATTGTCCCAGGCGCAGATAGCCCAGACCCACATCGTCCAGCACTTTCAGCTTTTGCACCACCTTGGGAGCGGCCTGGAAAAACTCCATGCCTTCGTGCACGGTGAGCTGAAGGGCCTCGTGAATATTGCGCCCGTTGTAGCGGATTTCGAGGATGCCGCTTTTGTAGCGCGTGCCTTTGCATTCCTCGCAGATCAGCTCCACGTCGGCGAGGAACTGCATCTCGACGGTGACGGTGCCATCGCCCTGGCAGACCTCGCAGCGGCCGCCGGGGATGTTGAACGAGAAGTGTCCGGCGGTGTACCCGCGCTTCACCGCCTCGCGCGTGGAGGCGAACAGGGCGCGGATGCCGTCGAACGCCTTGATGTAGGTGACGGGGTTGGAGCGCGGGGTGCGCCCGATGGGCGATTGATCGATCATCACGGTGCCGTATACGCGCTCGGCGCCTTCCACCTTGCGGCAGGAAAGCCGGGGGCCGGCGTCGAACGATTCGGCGGCGGCCTCGCCGGGCTCCGCTTCGTGGCTCGGCTCGCGGCCTTTCTGCAGCGCTTCGAGCGACCGGAAAATCACGTCGTGAACCAGCGTGGACTTGCCCGATCCGGAGACGCCGGTGACCGCCATGAGCAGGCCCAGCGGAATTTCGACGTCCAGGTTTTTCAGGTTGTGGACGCGCGCGCCGAAAAAGCGCAGCACGCGCCGGGGGTCGATCGGGCGGTGCGCGCGCTTGACCGAGACGGACAGTTCGCCGCGCAGATAGCGGGCGGTGAGCGAACCGTTGGCGGGCGCGGACAGGAGGCGGTCGAGCGGTCCTTCGAAAACGATGCTGCCGCCGTGCTCGCCCGCGCCCGGCCCGAGATCGACGATGTGGTCGGCGGCGCGCATCACCTCCGGGTCGTGCTCCACCACCACGATGGTGTTGCCCAGTTCGCGCAACTCTTCGAGAATGCGGATCAGCCGGCCGGTGTCGCGGCTATGCAATCCGATGGAGGGCTCGTCCAGGACGTAGCAGGCGCCCACCAGGCGCGAGCCCAGGCAGGTGGCCAGTTGAATGCGCTGCGCCTCGCCGCCCGAGAGCGTCGCCGAGAGGCGGTCGAGCGTGAGATAGTCCAGGCCCACATCGTTGAGGAATTTCAGGCGCTGGCGGATTTCCACCAGGATCTTCTCGGCGATGGCGTTCTCTTCGGCGCTGAGCGCGAGCCCGTCGAAGAACTGCTGGGCCTCGGCGATGTTCATGCGCACCACCTCCGCCATATTCTTCCCGCCGACGCGCACGTACAGCGATTCCTTACGCAGCCGCGCGCCCTTGCATTCGGGACACAGGGCGTAGCCGCGGTAGCGGCTCAGGAAGACGCGCACGTGCAGCTTGTACTTCTTGGTTTCCAGGTGGTCGAAGAAGCGGCGGATGAAATCGTAGACCGCTTCGCGCTCCTCTTCGGAGAGGTCGCAGAAAGGCACGCGGAAACGCACGCGCAGGCGCGCCGATTTGCGGAAATTGCCCAGCCACGAGCGATGCTGCGGCTTGGTCCACGGTTCCACTGCGCCCTGGTCGAGCGTGAGGGTCTTGTCGGGAATCGCGCGGTCCATGTCGAAATCGATGGTATTGCCGAAGCCCTGGCAGCGGGGGCAGGCGCCCACGGGCGAGTTGAAGCTGAACAGGATCGGCTCGGGCTGAGCGAAGTCCGTGCCGCAGGTTTTGCACTGGAACTTTTCGTTGAAGCGCAACGTTTCGCCGCCCGCGGCGCTCTGGAAAAGCACTTCGCCGGTTTCGCGGTAGCAGATTTCGATGGTGTCGACCAGGCGCTGGTGCAAGTCCGGACCAATGGCCAGGCGATCCACCAGCACGAACACGGGCTTCGAAAAATCGATATCGAGCAGCGATTCCGGGGTGGAGAACTCGAACAGGCGGCCGGCCTGAAACAGGCGGTTGAAGCCCTTCTTGCGCAATTCGAACAGGTGGTCGCGCAACGCCTGGGCGCCGGCATGCTCGCCGCAGGGGAACAGCGCGTACCACCGCGAGCCGGCGGGGAGCGCCAGCAAACGCGCGGCGATCTCATCGACCGTATCCTGGCGCACGCGCGTACCGCACTTCGGGCAAAAGGTCTGGCCCACGCGGGCGTAGAGCAGGCGCAGAAAGTCGTAACATTCCGTGGTGGTGGCAACGGTGGAGCGCGGATTCCGGCTGGTGTTCTTCTGGCGGATGGCCACGCCGGGCGCGATGCCGTCGATCTCGTCGACTTCGGGCTTCTCCATGCGCTCCAGGAACTGGCGGGCGTAAGCGGAGAGCGATTCGACATAGCGCCGCTGCCCCTCCGCGTAGATGGTGTCGAAGGCCAGCGACGACTTGCCGGAGCCGGAGACGCCGGTGACGATGGTCATCCGGTTATGGGGAATAGAAAGCGAAATGTTCTTGAGATTGTGGACCCGCGCGCCGCGAATCCGGATGAAGTCTTGCACGAGATTGTTCTGGTAAATTCCAGTATAGCGTGGGCGGCGGCTACGCGCGATGGATGGGACTCTGCCGGTCTTCCAGGCGGCGCACTTCGCTCTTGATGAAGTCCTTCATATCGTCGAAGCGCCGGTCGACGGCATTGAAGCGCGCGTCCACGTAACTGCGCAGATCGCTAAGGCGGGAATTGCTGTAGAGAATGCCGAGGAGGACCGTGAGGCAGATCAGCAAGGCCGGTCCCCAGGCGGTCAGCGGGCCACTCATGGCTGCTATGATACCTGAGTCATGAGAGACCTGAGCATCAGCGAGTTCCGCCGCCTGTGTCTCTCACTGCTGGAGGATCTTCCCGAGGAAGGGATCGTCATCACCAGGCGCGGCCGGCCGGTGGCCCGTGTGGCCCCGGTGCACGCGGTTCGCAAGGGCAAGGGCATTACGCTGCCACTGCTCAGAGGAAGGGGCCGGCCCGGACCGTTATGCCCCAACACGAAGACGCCCTACGACCTCGTATTTGATTGACGTCAAAGTCTGTTGGCGCTGAGCTGGGATCGCCATCCGCAACATGTCCCCTGGCGCTTCTATTCTGCCGGTTCACCATGCTCGGCTTCCTGCGCCTGCTTACGAATCCGGTAGGTGGCTTTCTCAGGGGCAACTGGGCATCACGGCAAGCATTTCCGGGAAAACTGCGCTGTCTCTCGGATGGTGACGGTTCGAGAGGTCGCCAGCAACGGCTTCAGGCTGAAGCTGGATTGGCGCGCGAGGGCAAGTTTTCCGATAACCCCACATATCGCCCGCGACGCGTGGCGTGTCATGAGACGCCGCGGACTCGGCAACCCTACTCGCAATCCAGCGGATTGATGCGTGATACGCCGATGCGGTCGAAAAACCTGTGTTCAACGGTTTGCAGGAGTTCGGGCCGTCCGTGCTTCATGTCTCGAAAGGCGGCCCAGAATCGGAAGGTCTGTGTTCGCCGAAACGGCCGGAACACCACAGCCAACGGGTTGAATTCTCGACGGCCGCCAAAGAAACGAAAGGCTACCCGCCCCAGTGAAATACCCCATCGATTTCTCTCCGACCAGTTCAGCACCACCGCCCGTCGACCAAGGTACGGCAGAAACTGTTGCTCGATGTATGCGTGCCACACAGGACTATCCGAATAGACGAGCAGCACGTCGCGGCCTCTCGTGTTCCACCAAAGCCATATCACAAGGTGGAGGCAGAGCCACAAAAGCGCCCAAGACAGTAGAGCTATTAACGCAAGGGGAAGTGCCAGTACGACGACCACTGCCGCAATCGGACCCTGCCACCCTCGTCGCTCACGGTGCCGTACCACCGCATTCATCATAGCTCCAGAAAACGGCGTTATCGTATTTCATTCATGCCGCGCAGTTCCGGAGAGTCCCGGTAGCCTTGCTTAAACCGCAGGCCCGGGCCGATTCTGCTGCGCCTCGGGCGGCGAAGAAGCGCCCCCGGCGCCGGCCGGAAAAGTGACCGGCCATGATATCCTGTAGAGAATTACGAGGGCTTACGCGGATGCGCCCGCAGGTGCCACTTCCCGCCAGTCTGAAATGGCCAGTAACGCTGAATTGCGGCAAGCACGTCTATAACCTCATCGCCATGCTCCCGTGACGTGGACTTCATGTTCGAAATCCTGTTCAAATACCCGGCCAGCCTGTTTCACAAGGGCCATTTCGTTTTCCTGACGCCGTGGCCGCTATGGCTGCTGGCCATCGCCATTCTCGCCGCCGCGGGGCTGCTCTTCTGGCACGTGCGGCGCAACCACGGCATGCTCAGCGGCCTGCGTCCCGTGGCCATCTGGCTGCTCGAAACCGGGCTCATCGCGCTCATTCTGTTTCTGCTGTGGCACCCCGCGTTGAGCATCGCCACGCTGCGGCCGCAGCAGAACGTGGTGGCGGTGCTGGTGGACGATTCGCGCAGCATGGCCGTGGCGGACGCCTCGGGCACACGCGAGGCGGCGGCGCGGGCCGTGCTGGCGGATGGCCTTTTGAAGGCCCTGGGCGACCGTTTCCAGGTGCGCCTGTACCGCTTCGGCAGGGAGCCGGAGCGCATTCAGAAGCCGGAGCAGCTCACGGCCACCGCTCCGGCGTCGCGCATCGGCGACAGTCTCGAGCGGGTGCTGGCGGAATCGTCTTCCCTGCCGCTGGGCGCCATGGTGCTGCTGAGCGACGGCGCGGACAACGCCGGCGGCATCGATCTGGCCACCATTGAAGCCATCCGCCGCCAGCGCATTCCCATCCACACCATGGGCTTCGGCAAGGAACATCCCGACCGCGACATTGAAATCAACGATGCCACGGTGCCGGCACGCGCGCTGCCGCACTCCAAGCTCACCGCACTGGTGGCCATCGAGAGCCACGGATTTTCCGGCGGCAAGGCCAAGCTGACGGCGCGCGACAACGGCAAGGTGCTGGCATCGCGGGACGTGACCCTGCAAGCCGATGGCCGGCTCCAGACCGAATCGCTGGTCTTCAATTGCGGCGACGCGGGGCCGAAGACGCTGGACATCGGCGTGGAGCCCGTGGCGGGCGAGGAGAACATCGGGAACAACCGGGTGACCCGTCTGGTCAACGTGGAGGCGCGCAAGCCGCGCATTCTTTACCTGGAGGGCGAGCCGCGCTGGGAATATAAGTTCATCCGCCGCGCGCTGGACGATTACCCCGAGATCGAGCTCGGCAGCATGTTGCGCACCACGCAGAACAAGCTCTACCGGCAGTTTCCGCCGAGCATGGGCGAGAAGGAACTGGAGGAGGGCTTCCCGGCCAAGGCCGAAGAGCTGTTCGCGTTTCAAGGGCTGATCGTCGGCAGCGTGGAGGCCAATTATTTCACGCCCACGCAGCAGCAGCTCATCCGCGATTTTGTGGACCGGCGCGGCGGCGGACTGCTGTTCCTGGGCGGCCGCGCCACGCTCTCCGACGGCGGCTATCCGAACTCTCCGCTGGCCGACCTGGTGCCCACCAAGCTGCCCGAAACGAAGGGCACCTTCCACCGCGACTTCACCGGCCAGGAGTTGACGCCGCAGGGCGCGCAGAGCACCATCTGCCGCCTGGACGAAGACGCCGCCCGCAGCCTGGAGCGGTGGAAGAAGATGCCGCTAATGGCTAACTATCAGGACGTGGGGGACGAGAAGCCGGGCGCCACGGTGCTGCTGAAGTCCACGCCCGCGGGAAAGCGCAAAGAGAACCTGCTGGTCACCGAGAACTACGGCCGCGGGCGCACCGCGGTGCTGGCCACCGCGGGAACCTGGCGCTGGAAAATGTGGACTGACCACAACGACAAAACCCACCCCACCTTCTGGCAGCAGATGTTCCGCTACCTGGTGACCGATACGCCGGGGCAGGTGACATCGGCCACGCCGCGGCAGGTGCTCTCCGATGAGACGCGCGTGCCGGTGCGCGTGGAGGTGCGCGACAAGCAGTACAAGCCGGTGACGAACGCCAAGGTGCAGGCGCGCTTCCTGGCGCCCGACGGCTCGTCCGCCACCGTGGAGCTGGCGCCGCAACCGCTCGAAGAGGGGATTTACGCGGGCGAATGGACGGCCGAGAAACCGGGCTCCTACGTGGCGGAGATCATCGCCGGCCGCGAGCAGGAAGAGATCGGACGCGACATGCTCTCGTTCCGCCGCGAGGACGGCGTAGCGGAGAATTTTCACACCTCGCAGAACCGCGAGCTGCTGGAGAAGCTCTCCGAGCAGACCGGCGGGCGGTACTACCGGCCGTCTGAAGCGTCCAAGCTGGCGAATGAAATCTCCTACTCGGAAGCGGGCATCACCACCCGCGAGACCAGGGACCTGTGGGATATGCCGGTGATCTTCCTGCTGGCGTTGGGCATCCGCGGCAGCGAGTGGGTATTGCGCCGCCGCTGGGGCGTGGTATGAGACCGTTCGCCCTGCTGTTGCTGGCGGCGCTCGGTCTGCCCGCCGCGACCTTCTATGTAACTATCTCCGGCCTGGGGGGCGAGCCCGATTACGAGCAGCGCTTCAAGATGTGGGCCGACGACATTGACGCCAGCCTGAAAAAGGCCGGCGGCGACTCAACCGTAATCACGCTCAAGTCTGCGACGCGCGAACAGATCCGCGCGCGCTTTGTGGACATCGCCAAACAGGCGAAACCGGCCGACGCGCTGGTGGTGACGCTGATCGGGCACGGGAGCTTCGATGGCGTGGACTACAAGTTCAACCTGCCGGGTCCGGACGTCACCGCGGCGGAGCTGGCCGCGATGCTCGACCGCGTTCCGGCCACGCGCCAGTTGGTGGTGAATGCCACCAGCGCGAGCGGCGGATCGATCGAATGGCTGCGCCGCGCCAACCGCATCGTGATCGCCGCCACCAAGAACGGAAGCGAGAAGAACGCCACTTCGTTCGCCCGCTACTGGGCCGAAGCGCTACGCGACCCGGCGGCCGACGCCGATAAGAACGAAGCCGTATCGGCGCTGGAGGCGTTTCGTTTCGCGCAGCACAAGCTGAACGAATTCTACGATTCGCAGAAGCGCCTGGCCACCGAACACTGCGTGCTGGAAGACACCGGCAAGGGCGAAGGCGAACGCGCGCCCTCGGCGGAAAACGGCGAAGGCAAGCTGGCCGGCGCGTTTCCGCTGGTGCGCCTGGGAGCGAACGCGGCCGCCGCGCGCGACCCCGCCAAGCGCGCGCTGCTCGATAAGAAAGAGGAGCTCGAGCAGGCCATCGATAAACTGAAATACGAAAAGGCGGCCATGCCCACCGACGAGTACAAGAAACAACTGACGGCGCTCCTGCTGGAACTCGCCAGGACCCAGGAGGCGCTCGACAAGTGAGAAACGTCCCGCGGCTTGCCGCAGTGGTGCTGTTGGCCGTTCTGGCGCTTCCCGCGCAAACCCTGGAACAGGCCGAGGGCCTCTGGCGCCAGTACCGCTACCTCGACGCCAACGACATGTTTCGCGCGCTGTTGGCGAAACACCCCGACAACCCCGATTACAAGGTGCGCTGGGGGCGCCTGTTCCTCGACCGCGGCCAGTCCGACGAGGCCCAGAAGCTGTTCAACGAGGCGTTGGCCATCAAGAAGGACCACGCGGGCGCGCTGGTCGGGCTGGCGCTGATAGCGGCGGACCTGTACGAAGGCGGCGCCGCGAAGAGGGCCCGGCTGGCGCTCGAGTACGATCCCAAACTGGTCGAAGCCCAGGAACTGCTGGCGCGGCTGGCGCTCGAAGACAGCGACAATACCAAGGCTGGCGCGGAAGCGCACAAGGCCCTGGAGCTCGACAGGAATTCGGTCGGCGGCAAGGCCATCCTCGCCATCATGGACTGGCTGGCGGACAAGAAGGAGACGTCCTGGGACCCGCACGCCGCCCGCGGCTATGAGCTGGCCGGCCACTTCTTCATGCTGAACCGGCGCTACGAGGAGTCCATCCAGTATTACCGCAAGGCCATCGAGCTGGACCCGCAGTTGGACAGCGCGCGCTCGCAACTGGGCATCAACCTCATGCGCCTAGGCCAGAACGACGAGGCTTACAAGCTGCTCGAAGAGTGCTTCAACAACGGCTTTCGCGACAAGGCCACCAAGAACACGCTGACCTTGATGGACAGCTACAAGAACTTCGTGACCCTCCGCACCGATCGCGCCATCCTGAAGGTTCACAAGAAAGAAGCGGATCTGCTGGGCCCGTACTTCGAAGCCGAGATGGCACGCGTCATTGCGGTCTACGAGAAGAAATACCGCATGAAGCTGGAGCATCCGGTGCAGGTGGAGGTGTACCCCGACCACGAGGATTTCGCGGTGCGCACGCTCGGCATGCCGGGGCTCGGCGCGCTGGGGGTGACCTTCGGCTACTCCATCGCCATGGACAGCCCGACGGCGCGCAAGCCCGGCAGCTTCCACTGGGCTTCCACGCTGTGGCACGAGATGAGCCACGTCTTCACGCTCACCATGACCAATCATCGCGTGCCGCGCTGGTTCACCGAAGGCCTGGCGGTGCACGAGGAAACCGCCGCTTCGCCCGAGTGGGGAGACCGGCTCAGTCCCGACGTACTGAGCGCCATCAAGAACAAGCAACTGCTGCCCATCTCCGAGCTCGACCGCGGCTTCGTGCATCCCGTGAGTCCGCCGCAGGTGGTGGTGAGCTACTTCCAGGCCGGCCAGATCTGCGATTACATCAAAGGGCACTGGGGCTGGGATACGCTGCTCGCCATGCTCCACGATTTCGCGGCCGACGACGACACGCCCACCGTCATTCGCAAGGAGCTCAAGATCGAGCCCGCGGAGTTCGACAAGCGCTTCATCGCCTTCGTGGAGGCCGCCACGAAGCAGTCCGTGGAGCACTTCGACGAATGGAAAGCAGGGATGAAGCAGTTGATCGAGGCCGCGCGGGCCAAGGACTACGACACCATTATCAAAGCCGGCCCAGCCATTCGCGACATTTATCGGGATTACGTGGAAGAGCACAGCGCGTACGAATTGCTGGCCACCGCTTACCTCGCCAGGGACAACAAGTCCGCGGCCATCGCCGAGCTCGACCGCTACGTCAGGCAGGGAGGCCGCAATCCGGATTCCATCAAGCTCCTGGGGAAGCAGCTTGCCGATGCCGGCCGCACCAAAGAAGCTGCCGCCGTGCTGGACCGCCTGAACTACATCTATCCCGAGGACGAAGAGTTGCACCGCCGGCTGGGCAATCTGTGGTTCGACCAGAACAATGCCTCAGGCGCGGTGCGCGAGTTCAAGGCGGTGGTAGCGAGCAAACCCGTCGATCCCGCCCAGGCCCATTACGACCTGGCGCGCGCCTACCACCTGAACCACCAGACGGAGCTGGCGAAGGACGAATTGCTGGCCGCCCTGGAGACGGCTCCCGGCTTCCGGCCGGCGCAGAAGCTTCTGTTAGAATTGAGCACCACCTCAGCGAAATGAGAATGGAAGGGACATGTCAACAACCGTGACGCCACAGATGGAGCCCGAAGTTTTGAAATCGCGCATCGCGCGCTTCCGCCAGGTGCATGCCGATATCGTGACGCAGGTGCGCCGCGTGATCGTGGGCCAGGAGGAGGTGCTGGAACAGGTGATGATCGGCCTGTTCGTGGGCGGCCACTGCCTGATCACCGGTCTGCCGGGCACCGCCAAAACGCTGCTGGTGCGGACCCTGGCGCAGACCCTCGGCCTGGTGTTCAAGCGCATCCAGTTCACCCCGGACCTGATGCCTAGCGACATCACTGGCACCGACATTATCGAGGAAGATCCCGCCAACGGCCGCCGCACCTGGACCTTCGTGCAGGGGCCCATCTTCGGCAACATCCTGCTGGCCGACGAAATCAACCGCACGCCGCCGAAGACCCAGAGCGCGCTGCTAGAAGCCATGCAGGAGCGCGCCTGCACGGTGCGCGGCAACAACTACGCCCTGCCCAACCCGTTCTTTGTGCTGGCCACGCAGAACCCCATCGAGCTGGAAGGAACCTACCCTCTGCCGGAAGCGCAGCTCGACCGGTTCCTGTTCAACACGGTGCTGGACTACCTCACGGCCGACGAAGAAATGCAGGTGGTGGACCTGACCACGGTGACCACCATTCCGCATGCCGACCCGGTGACCAGCGCCGAAGAGATCCTGGACTTCCAGCAGTTGGTGCGCATGGTGCCCATCGGCGAGAGCGTGGCGCGCCACGCCGTGGACCTGGTGCGCGTCAGCCGCAGCAGTGACGAAACCTCGCCCGACTTCGTCCAAAAGTATGTCAATTACGGGGCCAGCGTCCGCGCCGCCCAGTTTCTGGTGCTGGCGGCCAAGGCGAAGGCCCTGATGAGGGGCCGCTACCATGTGACGTACGAAGACATCCGCTCGCTATACATCCCGATCCTGCGCCATCGCATTCTGCTGAACTTCCACGCCGAAAGCGACCGTCTGAAGCAGGACGACATCCTGAAGCGCGTGCTGGAGTGGAAAGCGGCGCCGAGGGAGTAGGGGAGGGGGAGGCGGGGTTTCGACGCGGAGGCGCGAAGACGCGGAGATAACCGCGGAGAGGAGTTTTGAGAAGGAATGCATGAGGCCCAGTTCAAAGGCAACATCTGAGATGAGGGAGGGAGCGGAGAAACAGGCTTCGGCTGGATCTCTGTTGGCTGAGAATGAGATTACCGAGAGGATAATTGGCGCGGCGATTGAGGTTCATCGTCACCTGGGGCCCGGTATTCTGGAGTCCGCTTACGAGGCGTGTCTTTGCTACGAGTTGAGCCAGTCGGGGCTTCGCTTTCAGCGGCAGGTACATTTGCCGATCCACTACAAAGGGATCAACCTGGAATGCGCTTACACCATGGACTTATTGGTGGAAGATGCAGTTGTAGTGGAAATCAAGGCAACTGAGGCGCTTGCGCCAATTCACTCGGCCCAACTCCTGACTTATCTCAAGTCTTCGAACAAACGGGTTGGCCTCCTCATCAATTTCAATGTCCCCGTTCTGGAGAACGGCCTCAAGCGAATCGCAAACCGTTACCTGGGCCCGGCGATACCACTCCGCCCCTCCGCTTCCTCCGCGCGCCAATCGCCGCCTGGAGCGGGGCGCGCCTCTTCCATCGAATCTCCCTTTGGTTCCTCCTCTCCGCGTTCGTCTCCGCGTCTCCGCGTCTCCGCGTCGAAAACAGCCCCCATTGACAAGGAGCTCCCCTGATGCTCCAGCGCTTCCTCGATCCCGCCACGCTCGCTTCCATCTCGGGGCTTGATTTGGTCGCCAAGACGGTCGTCGATGGCTTCGTCGCCGGGCTCCACCGGTCGCCCGATTTCGGGTTTTCGCAGGAGTTCGCCGAGTACCGCGCTTACTCCCAGGGCGACGATCTGCGGCACGTCGATTGGAACGTCTTCGCGCGCACCGATAAGTGCTTCCTCAAGCGGTACCGCGGAGAGACTAATACCCAGTTACTCATCTTACTCGACACTTCCGCATCCATGGGATATGGGTCCCATTCGGTCCACAAGCTGGATTACGCGCGCTTCGTGGCGGCGTCGCTGTGCTATATGGCCAACGTGCAGCGGGATGCGGCCGGGCTCATCGTGTTCGATGAAGACGTCAACAATTATGTGGCGCCCTCCACAAGGCAGGGGCAGCTTTTCCGGCTGCTGCACGCCATCGAAAAGGCCGAACCGGGGACGCGGACGGATTTCGCCAAACCCTTCGTGCATTTTCAGAATTTTCTCCATCGGCGCGGGATCGTGGTGGTGCTCTCGGACTTTTACGAGCAGCCGGAGACCATCATCAAGGTCGTCGAGCCGCTCCGTTACCGCGGCAACGAGGTCATTCTGTTTCACGTGCTCGACCCGCAGGAGATCGCGCCGAAGTTTCGCGAGCCAGTGCTGCTGGTGGATATGGAGAACGCGCGCGAGTCGCTCGAGGTATCGCCCGAGTACGCGCACAACGAGTACCGGCGGAGAATCGATGCGCACATCGAAGGGCTTTCTTCCCAGGCGCGGGGCGCGGGGCTGGAGTACTTCCTCATGAATACGGGGCGGCCGCTCGATGAAGGATTGCGCGAATACCTCGCCGTGCGCAAAGGGAGGTTCTAGGTGGGCTTTCTCACGCCCTGGTTTCTGGCCGGCGCCCTGGCGGTGGGGCTGCCCGTCTGGCTGCACCTCCTGAAAAAACACAAGACCACCCCCCTGCCGTTCAGCTCGCTGATGTTTTTCGAGCGGCGCACGCAGAGCTCGATCAAGCACCGGCGCCTGCGATACCTGCTGCTGTTTGCGCTGCGCACGGCGCTCATCGTGCTGATCGTCCTGGCGTTCGCCCATCCTTACATCCGGCGCCAGCCGTCGGCGCCGGCGCGTTCCAACGAGATCACCGTGCTGGCCCTCGACAATTCGCTCAGCATGCGGGCCGGCCAAAGGCTCGAGCAGGCGAAGCAGGCGGCGAAATCGATGGTGGCGGGACTGCATCCGGGCGAGCGCGCCCAGGTGCTCGCTTTCGGCTCGCGCGTGCAGGCGATGAGCGAGGTTACCGACGACCACGCGCCGCTCAATGCCGCCATCGACGCTGTCGAACCTTCCGACGCGCGCACCTCCTATGCGGAGCTGGCGCGGTCGGTGCGGTCCATCGCGCAATCCATCCACCTGCCGCTCCGCGTGCATCTCTATTCGGACATGCAGGCGACGGGCCTGCCCTCGAACTTCAACGATCTGCGGCTGAATGCGGCCGTGCGGCTGGAGCCGCATCCGGTGGGCGGAAACGCCTCCTCGCAGGCGCCCGGGAATTTCGCCCTGGAGAATGTCGTCGCGCCGCGGCGCGTCTACGACGGCAAGAAGACGCGCGTGCTGGCCACCGTGGCGGGCTTCGGCACCCAGAAGACCACGCGCAACGTTTCCCTGCTGCTGAATGGGCGCGTGCTCGAGACCCGGCCCGCCGAAGTGCCGGAAAACGGGCGCGCCACGGTGGAGTTTTTCTCGCTCGAAGTGCCTTACGGGCGGAACAAGGGCGAGGTGCGGCTGGACGCTCCCGACGCGCTGGACGCCGACAACCGCTTCTTTTTTTCGGTGGAGCGCGCCGACCCCCGCCGCGCGCTGTTTGTGCACGAGGCCGGCCCGGCGCGCGATCTGCTCTACTTCAAGGCGGCGCTCGAGGCCTCCGGCCAGGCCGCCTTCGAGATCGATCCCGCCACCGTGGCGCAGACCGCCAACCTATCGCCGGCGAAGTACGCGTTCGTCGTGTTGTCGGATGTCGGCGCGCTGCCGCCCGCTTTTGAAAACCAGTTGCGCGACTACGTGCGCGGCGGCGGGTCGGTGCTCGTCGCGCTGGGACACATGTCGGTGGGCCGCGCCAAGGTGCCGGTCTCGGGCGACCCCATCGAAGGAACGCGCTACGCCGGACGCGAAGGGGAATTGTTCCAGACCGCGGCATGGCTTGACCCGTCGCATCCGTCGATCCTGAAAGGCGCCCACTGGGACGATGTGAAGTTCTACCAGGCCATCCGCACGGCGCCGGCGAGCGCACGCGTGGTGGCCCGGCTGGCCGACCAGACGCCGCTCGTCACCGATCAGCAGATGGGCGAAGGGCACATCCTGGTGTTCGCTTCCACCTTCGACAACGTGGCCAACGATTTTCCGCTGCATCCCTCGTTCGTGCCGTTCGTGCAGCAGACGGCGCGCTACCTGGGGCGTCAGGATACCGGCCCGGCGAGCGTGCTGGTGGGTTCCTTCGAGGAACTGCGCGACAGCAACGAAAAGGGGGCGGCGGTGGATGTGGTGGACCCCAAAGGCGCGCGCGCGCTTTCGCTTGACGAGGCCACCAAGGCGCAGAATATCCAGTTCACCATGGCCGGTTTTTATGATGTGCGCCGGCCCAACGGGCGCAACGAACTGGTGGCCGTGAATGCCGACCGGCATGAATCCGACCTGGCGCCGATTCCGCCGGAGACGCTCGCTTTGTGGCAGAATACAGCCAGCGGGGTCGCGAACGGCGGTGAGGCGGCGTCAGGCGAGCAGAAACCACTTTCGTTGTGGTGGTACGTAATGGTACTGGTGCTGGCGCTGGCGGTGGCCGAATCGTGGCTGGGGAATCGACATCTTTCTGAGGACAAAGAGGCGGCGGTATGAAACCTTTGGATCGCTTGTCCGAGTATCTGGGCGCAGTCGAGCGGCGGCTGCGGTTGCTGGCCTTGACGCGCGGCGCGGCGGCGACCGCGCTGGCGGCGCTCACCCTCACGGTGGTGGCGGTACTCGCAGCCAACTACTTTTCGTTCTCCAATCCCAGCGTGATCGGCGCGCGCGTGTTCCTGTTTCTGGGCCTGGCGGCCGCCCTGGCCGCGGCGCTCATCATACCGGTAATCCGCCTCAACCGCCGGCGCGCGGCCCGCGCCGCCGAGCGCCGCTATCCGCAGTTCGAAGAGCGCCTGCTCACCTTCACCGAGCGCGTGGAACAGAACGCGGGCGATCCGTTTTTGGAATTGCTGGCGGACGATACCCTGGCGGTGGCGCAGCAGGCCGCGCCCCGGCAGGTGGCCAAAACCGCCTGGATCTGCAGTTTCTCTTCGGCCGCCGTGGTGGCGCTGGTGGTCCTGCTTTGGCTGGGTATGTCAGGCCCCGGCTTCCTCGGCTACGGCACGTCGCTGCTTTGGGGTGGCTTGCCTAAGGGCGAGTTGAAGCCGTACTACGCCATCCAGGTGGACCCCGGCAACCGCACCGTGCGCAAGCGGTCGGACCAGTTGATCGGCGCCACCCTGATGGGCTTCGCGGCGCCCAAGGTTCGCTTCTTCGCCAAGTACGCCAGTTCCTCGCAGTGGGAGCAGGCCGAGATGCGGACCGAGCCCGGCGGCTCCGCGTACCAGTTCCTCATTGCCGGCGTGCCCGAATCGCTGGAGTATTACGTGGAAGCGGGCGGTGTGCGCTCGTCGTCGTACAAGCTGAACGTGGTGGACCTGCCGTCGGTGAAGAACATCCGCGTCACCTATCATTACCCGGCATGGGCGGCGATGAAAGACTCCGTGGAAGACCCTGGGGGCGATCTGCGCGCCGTCGAGGGCACCACCGCCGAGGTGGCCATCCGCACCGACCGGCCGCTCTCCACCGGGGCTCTGCTGCTGGATGACGGGTCGAAGCTGGTGTTGCGCGGCGCGGGCGACGGCACCCTGGTGGCCAGCGTGCCCATTCAGAAGGACGGCCTGTATCACATCGCCGCGGTCGAAGGCGGCGAAGACGTGCGCTTGAGCGAAGACTACTTCATCGAAGCGCAGAAGGACCATCCGCCCGAGGTGAGAATCACGCGGCCGGGCCGCGATTACCGGGCATCGCCCATCGAGGAAGTGACCGTAGGCGTGGAGGCCAGCGACGATTTCGCTCTGAAGAACGTGGAGCTGCACTACTCCGTGAACGGCGGGGCGGAGAAGGTAGTCGCCATGCTGCAGGCGCGGGACGCGAGAAACGCTTCCAGCACGGCGACCATAGCGCTCGAAGATTTCAAGGTGGAACCGGGCGACGTGGTGAGCCTGTACGCGGTCGCCAAGGACGCGCGCAACACCACCAACACGGACATCTTCTTCATCGAGGCGCAGCCCTTCGAGCGGAACTATACGCAATCGCAGCAGAGCGGTGGGGGCGCCGGCGGCGACGATCAGAACCAGCAGCAGGACCAGATTTCGCAGCGCCAGAAAGAGATCATCACCGCCACCTGGAACCAGCTCAAGGGCATGGGGGCCAGGGGAACCGACGCCGAAAACGCCGCTTTCCTGGCTTCCGTGCAAGCGAAACTGCGCGACCAGACCAAGTCGCTGGCGGAGCGCATGAAGAGCCGCCAGTTGGAAGAGGCCGGCGAGGCCTTCAAGAGCTTCGTCGCCGATATGGAACTTGCCGTGGCCAACATGGGGCCAGCGGCGGAACGGCTGAAGGGCGCCAAGTGGCAGGATGCGCTGGCGCCGGAGCAGAAGGCGCTGCAATACCTGTTGCGCGCCGAAGCCACTTTCCGCGACATCCAGGTGGCCTTCGGCAACCAGCACGGCGGCGCCGGCGGGGGCGGCGGCAACGGGGCTACGCGCGACTTGCAGGGGCTCTTCGACCTGGAATTGGACACCGAGAAGAACCAGTACGAGAGCGCGCAGCAGTCGCAATCGGCGGATCAGCGGCAGAAGGAGATCGACGACACGCTGCAGAAGCTGCAGGAGCTCGCCAAGCGGCAGCAGGAGCTCGCCGAGCAGCAGCGCAAGGGACAGCAGCAGACTTCGCAACAGCGCTGGCAACAGGAGATGCTGCGCCGCGAAGCGGAACAGCTCCAGCAGCGCATGCAGCAGTTAGCCCAGAGTGGCCAGTTGAGCCGCGACGGCCAGCAGAGCCAGCAGGGTCAGCAAGGTCAGCAGGGCCAACAGGGGCAGCAAGGACAACCGGGACAGCAGGGCCAGCAGAGCGGGACCCAGCAGGGGAGGCAGTCCTCGCCGCAGCGTGGGCAGCAGGGGCAAATGGGCGCTTTGCGCGGCGCCGATGCGCAGCGGCTTCAGGACACCATCAACCGCTTGCAGCAGGCGTTGCAGGACATGCGCCAGGCGGCGTCCTCGCAGCAGGCCGGCACGCCGCAGGGCGAGGCCCAGGCGCGGCGCGCCGCCGACCGCCTGAACGAAGCACAGCAGATGCTCTCAGGTATTCGCGGCAATCAGTCCAAGACGCAGATGGAAGAGATCACCCGGAAGGCGGACGATTTGGCGCGGCGCCAGCAAGCCTTTGAAGGCGAGATGCGCAAGGCCTTTGGGCCGCAGTCCCCCGGCCTCACGCGCGAACAGGCCGAGCAGCTTGCCGCGCAGAAGGAAGGCGAAGTCGCCGACCTCAAGAAGCTCGAACAGAATATGCAGAATGCCGTGCGCGACCTGATGGCCACCCAGCGCCAGGCTTCCGCCAAGCTCCGTGATGCGCTCGGGGAAATGCAGCAGCAGGAGATGCCGCGCGACATGCAGCGCAACGCCGATTTCATCCGCCGCGGCATGGGTGAATACGCGGTAATGTCCGAACCCCGGTTTACCCAGGGCTTGGGCGAGCTGAGCCAGCGGTTGCATGATGTGCAGCAGGCGTTGGGAGCGGGCAAAGACGGTAAGTCCGCGCAGGACGATAAGGCGATGCAGCAGGCGCTGACGCAAGTGGAACGATTGCGCCGCCAGATGGAGCAGATGGGGCAGCAAGGGCGGCCGGGCGGTCAGCAGCAGGGCCAGCAAGCTGGGCAGCAGGGTAGCCAGCCGGGCCAACAACAGGGCCAGGGCGGCCAGCAGGGGAACCAGCCAGGGCAGCAGGGATCGCCGGGCGGGGCGCGTGGCGCCCAGTGGCAGGCCAACGGCCCAACTGCGGGTGGACCCTGGAACGGCGGTGCCTACGATCCGCGGCTCAACCCCAACGGCCAGGTACGGCCACAGGATTTTCAGAACCAATACCACGACACGCTGCAGAGCCTGATGCAGCTCCAGCAGCAACTGCGCGACGACCCCGCGACCGCCCGCGACATCCAGGGGCTCATCGGTCAATTGCGGCAGCTCGATCCGTTCGCCTACAGCAACGATCCGTTATTGGCGCAGCGCATTCATGCGGCCATGCTCTCGGGCGTCGAGCAGGTCGAGATGGAGCTTCGCCGCAAGGTGGACGAGGCCGCCGGCACCAGCGTGCGCAGCCCCGGAAGCGAAACCGTTCCGCCCGGCTACGCCGAGGCCGTGGCCGAGTATTTCCGCAAGCTGAGCAAATCGAAATAGGACCTGAAATCCGCGCGAGCGTATCGGCTCGCACCATGTTACCAACGTGCGTTGCGAGACGCTCCGTCGCGGCAATCGTGGTGACACCGCCCGGCCGGCTCCGCTTCGCCCATTCGACCGCTCCCGTCCGCAAATATCGCCAGCTGCTAGACCTCACGACCGAACTTGGTCCCACACGTCCAGGCTGGCGGTGCGGGCGCAACGTGCAAGCCCCTGAGCCGAGCCGTGCGGCAAGGTCTGGCGGGGCGTCTCGTCCTCTCGTCCGGCCCTCCACTGCGGATAGTGCCAACCGTCCAGGCTGGTTTGGGAAGCGAGATCGGCTTTGCCCCAGGCTCTCAGCCTTGAATAACCCCGGCGGCCTTTAACGTGTGTTCGACTCCCGGCCACAAGGTCAATAGCTGCGTTCCTACAGTTACCCCGGACTTGATCGCCTCCATCGAGGTTTTGAGCGGTCCCATTTTTCGGCTCTCTGCTGGCTTCGCGGCTTCTCCTGACACCACAGAAAGATGCCCCAGCAGTTCTTTCCGGATCGCATTGTCCACATCGCCAGAAGCGGCGATGGCTTCGGTCATCTTGCTAACCGTCTCGCCCAGCTCTTTGCGTCCCTCCGTGTTTAATTGCTGGATTGAACTGTTCAGGTCGCCCACAGCGTTGCCAAGATTGAGATTGGCGATGGTGCTGAATGAAACGTTGAATGTGGTCACGCTCTGATTTCCAGGTTGATGCATTCCAAGCCTCGCTTCCAGCGGCAACGCTGCCAGCTTTTGGTTGAGCCGCGCCTTTATCGTGGATGCCTTTTGCTCCGCTGCGCGGGAGAGAGCTGATAAGACCGCGCCCTCCATCCGAACCCTCCCTCGGTCCCCGACAGCCTTGACGCCAGCATCGACATAACGCTCCAGCTTCTCCTTGAGCATTTTCAGGTTGGAGGGTTCGAGTAGCGCCGGGGACTTTCGCTCCCAATTCCCGCCTGTAGAGGACCGCCTTCTCGACTACGGCCTCAATCGAGCTGAATCTGCACGTGAACACTGGGGCGAAGCGCCTCGCACGGCTGATACTCCACTGGGTTTTGACCATGTTGCTCGCGCCAGGATCGCTGGGTGCTTTTTCGGCCCAAGTCGCCCGGACAAATTCAGCAGTACCTGAACAACGAACAAGATCAGCGGGCCTTTGCTGGACCGCATCGATATCCATGTGGAAGTGCCGGCCGTTCCCTTTAAGGAGTTACGCGGTGAAGCCGTGGCCGCTTCCTCCGGCGAGATCCGCGCCCGCGTCGAGCAAGCCCGCCGGGCGCAGCAGGCGCGGGGCCACTACAATGCGCACATGCCCGCCCGCCTGGTCCGCAAACTGTGCGCGCTCGACGATGCCGGCGAGCGCAC
>JAIQEX010000231.1 GCA_020073615.1 Terriglobia bacterium | reverse complement strand
GTGAAGCTTCGATACTGCACGATCCCAAGCTCGAGGCCGGGCCGTCCATCGACCTCGATTCCAAGGCGGCCCTCCTGCCCTCCCGTGAAGGGCAGCGGATACCCAGGGCCCGCCGTGCGGACTCCCGGTTCCTCGGACAAGCGCCGCAGAAAGTCCTCGGCGAACGCGGCTTTCTGGGCATCGTTCCCGTACCTCGCCCGCGATGAAAGGGGGATTTGCGCCACCAGCAGGTGGTCACGCCGGAAGCCCAGTTCCTGCTCGGCCAGTCGGCGCAGCGTGTTCATGAGCAGGCCCGCTCCCGACAGCAGCACGATGGCCAGCGCGACTTGCACCGCCACAAGCCCGCCACGCAAGCCGCCGCCAACCGTGGAAGTGCGGCCGGTGCCGGAACGAAGTGCACCGCCCAGCCTGGCTTCGGACGCGCGCAGGCCGGGAAGCAGCGAGAACAGCAGCCCGGTGACCATCGACGCCGCCAGCGAAAAAAGGGCCACCGGCAGGTCGGCGCGGATGCTGTCGGCCCGCGGAATATTGGCGGGGATGATGGGCCGCAGCAGATCCAGCCCCCACATCACGAAGATCAGCCCCAGCACTCCGCCGCAGATCGAGAGCGCGAGGCTCTCGCGCAATACCTGGCCGAAGAGATCCTTCCGGCTCGCGCCGAGCGCCGCCCGCAGAGCCATCTCGCTCGACCGGCCTTCCAGTGTCGCCAGAAGGAGATTCGAAAGATTCGCGCAGGCGATCAACAGCACGATGACCACCGCCACGCTCAGAATCACGAATCCCTGCCGATAGGCGAACGTCATCTCGTTGATCGCGGTGTGGACCTGGCTGGACCATCCCCGGTTCCTCGGCTCGGCCGCCGCCGCCCGCGCCGATATGGCGGCCGCTTCGGCCTGCGCGGCCTCGATCGCGACGCCCGGCTTCAGCCGGCCGATCACATTCAGATTGCGGCTGGCGTAGGACACGCCGTAGTCTTTAGTGCCGTAGGGGTGGGGCAGCCAGACCTGGGTCCGGTCTGGAAAGGTGAAACCAGGTGGCATCACGCCCACGATGCGGTGAGGATTCCCCGCCAGGTTGATGTCAGTGCCGGGAACATTGGGATTGCCACCGAATCGGCCCATCCAGAGATCGTAGCCCAGCACTACTTCGCGATTTCCGTAGGCGATTCGAGAGTCTGCGTCCGGCCATCGGCCGAGAAGCGGAGCCACTCCCAGAACGCGAAACACCTACGGCGTGACACGAGCACCCGCCACCAGCAACGGCTCCGTCGATCCGCTCAGCGCCACCATTGCCGTACTCCAACCGGCGGCGCCGATTTTTTCATAACTGGCCGCCTGCGCCTGAAAATCGCGATACAGGGCGCCGGAAACGGAGATGCAACCTCTGGCGTCGCCCGGGCTGTGACCCTGTTTGAGGTTGTTCTGGTGCCAGGTTTCGTTGCATTCGCGAATCTCCACCAGGCGATTCTCGGCGGGGAAGCCGAGCGGCCGAAGAAATACCGCGTGCACCACGCCGAAGATGACGGTGTTGGCGCCCACCGCCAGCGCGATGGTGAGGATGGCGATCGCGCTCAACGTGCGGTGACGCGTCAGGAAGCGGAGCGATGTTTTCCAGCCCATCGACAAGGCATGGTAGCAGGTGGGGTGCCGGGGGAACCGCCGTGTTTACGGTGCCACGGCCCGGATTCCCTGTCCGGTTTTGGGATGCCCTTGTCCGTTTCTACATCTGCTCTTCCACCATGAACTGCTCGAACTTGCCCTCGGTGGTCACATAAATATTGAGCATCACCGCCTTCTTCGCGAACTGCGCGCGGTACGTCCGGTGAATCATGCCGCCCCGCAGGTTCTCTCCGGCCGCGGTCACCGCTTGCAGTTTTCCCAGTGGCGTCAGGGAGGCCTTGCAATCGCTCAGAGCCGTCTCGCTGAAATAGGAATTGGCGTTGGCCGTGAAGAGCGCCCGGTCGATGCGGCCGTTGCGCAGGCCCTCCAGCACCGTCCGGACCCGCCGTGTCTCTTTCTCGGCAGGCACCGGCTGATCCGGCAGGAAGGCCGCGGCGGCGATTTCCCGCGCCAGGGGGCCCACCAGGCTGATGCCATCCTCGTTTGAAAGAACCACCACCGCCCCGCCCTGGGTCGGGTAGATGCTGTTCGACGAGATGAAGCCCGAGACTTCGCCGCCGTGCTGGAGCGACGGAACGCTGCTCATCTCTCCGAGGGTCAGGCCAAGGGCGTAGTGCGTGGAGTTGCCGTTCGACAGCTTTACCTCCCGCGTAAACTCCTCGTAGGAACGCGTGGAAAGAATCTTCTTCTGGAGGAACGCCATGTCCCAGCGAGCCAGGTCCGAGGGCGTCATGCACAACTCGCCCGCCGCGAAATACCACCCGTCGGCTTCGCGACCGGCAGGCCGAGGCTGGCCCAGCGCGTATCGCGTGTAGGCCACGGCATCGCCGGGCTTGATCGGAAGGCAATCGGCCGCCGACGGCATGTCCAGCGGGTCGAAGATCTTCTCGCGCAGAAAACGCACCAGGGAGGCGCCGGTGGCCTTCTCGAAGACCGCGCCGGCCAGCACGTAATTCGTGTTGCTGTACTGCCATTTCGTGCCGGGGTCGAAGTTCAGCGGCTTCCGGGCCCAGCGGTCGAGGATGGCCTGCGGTGCGATCGCCTTGGTCCAATCGGGAATGATGTAGTCCTGCGGCGCGTAGTCCTCGTATCCCGACGTGTGAGAAAGCAGTTGGCGGATCGTGATCTCTCCCGCGCGTGTCAGGTCCGGAAAGTACTTCGCGACCTTGTCGTCGAGCGACAGGCGCCCCTGCTCTTCGGCCAGCAGCATCGCGGCCGCGGTGAACTGCTTGGAGATGGACCCGACGGCATAGCGTGTCTGCGGGTCGGCGAGGCGGTGCGCGGCCATATCGGCTTCGCCGAACGCGCGCGCGTAATTCAGCTTGCCGTCCTTCACTACGGCGACGGAGACGCTCGGCGCGCCGCTCTTCTTCCAGGTGGCTCCAATCTTCGTCGACAGCTTGGATTCCAGGTCCGCCGGCTGCTGCGCTTGAAGACTGGCCGTAACTTGAAGACCGGCCGTAATCAGTAGGGAAACACAGGCAAGGCGATTCATACGGATACGTTCCACAGTTTGTCACAAAGTGGACCGCCGCGAGCGCTTCACCAGCCCTCCGAGCGAGTCGCTTTCAGCCCGCGCGGAGCCGCCTGAAAAGGCGGCAGCAGGCAAGATTGTTTTGATTGCGCGGCGCCTCAGCGACAAGGGCAATAGGTGGTGGAGGCCGCGCAAGGATATCCATGAAAACCGGGTTCTGCGCGGTCCGCCGCCGTCGTCGGCCTTCGGGTCGGGCGCCCACGGCGTCACGGGTGTGGCAAGAATAGTGGGTAGATCGTGTGCGACGGTTGAGGTCGTGACAGGCAATGGAGATGTCCAAACCGTAAGATTGTTTGACCCGGGACTGTGTGCAACGGAAGGATAAGTGAGGGTCCTGGTGGTCGCACCAGCAGGAGAACTCGTAAGGGTGACTGAGAACGAGGCCGGTCCCCTGTCGCCACGATCACCAGGAGGTCCTCGTGGAAACAGGATACCGTTGTTTGGCGAGCATCGATGTGCACAAGAAGTTGCTGGCCATAGTGATTCGTCGAGAGCAGGACGGGCAGACCCATTACCAGGAAAGACGCTTCGGAACGACACGGCGCGAGATCGAACATGTGGCCGCTCACCTCCAGCACGAGAAAGTGACGGAGGTGGTCATGGAGTCTACGGCGCAGTATTGGCGACCGGTATGGTACGGGTTGGAAGCGCATTTCCGATTGCACTTATGCCATCCATTGGCGACGCGGTCGCCGCGGGGGCGGAAGAGCGACTTCCGGGATGCGCGCCGGCTGGTGGATCGGTTATGGGGTGGAGATTTGGAAGACAGTTTCGTTCCGGGAGCCGAGCAGAGGAGTTGGCGTTGGCTGACCAGAGCGCGCGTCGACCTGAAGGACAAGGTGGGAGTGGTGCGGAGTCAAGTGGAAGGGCTGCTGGAAGAAGGGGGGATCAAGTTGGCGGCCGTGGTCAGCGATCTGTTTGGCGTGAGCGGCTGGGCCATGCTGGAGCGGATCGCCCGGGGAGAGACGAACCTCCCAGCGTTGATTGGGGAGGCACGGGGAGCGCTGCGCAAGAAGCGAGCCGACTTGGAGGAAGCCTTGGCGGGGCAGTTGCACCCGATGTACCAACTGTTGCTGAAGCAGCACCTGGAGCAAGTCAAGCTGCTGCGGCAACAGATCTCGGAAATCCATCAGGCATTGGACGTGGCGATGAAGCCCTACGCCCCGATCCTGCACCGCTTGTGTCGACTCCCTGGAGTGGACCTGGGCGCGGCCCAGGGGCTGTTGGCGGAAATTGGGCCAGCGGCGGCGGCCTTTGCTACCGCGGAGCAATTCGCCTCGTGGGCGGGGGTCTGTCCTGGCACCCAGGAATCGGCCGGCATCCATTACAGCAACCGTTCGGCGAAAGGGAACCGCTATCTCCGTCGGTTGTTGTGCCAGATCGCCTGGGCGGCGGTTCACACCAAAGAGACGTTCTTCGCCAGCCTGTTTGCGCGACTCAAGCCACGGATAGAAGCCAAAGGGGCCGCCTGGGCGGTGGCCCATCGCATCGCCAAATTGATCTGGTTGCTGCTGCACGAAGGAGTCGAATACCAGGAAAAGGGGCCCGCCGCGAAGAATCCACAGACCCTGATGCGAAAGCTCCGCCGCCTGATCAAGGATTTCAAAAGCGTGGGTGTCGATGTAACGACCTTAATACCTCACGCTGTGCAGGGCCGAGCGTAATGGGTTTTCAAGGGTGCCTGCCCCACAGAGCGGCATAGCCGCAACCAAGACGCCGCCGGAGAGGCGGCGGCAGGCAAAATTGCCTGCCCCACCAAGCCGTTTGACCGGTCTCGCGTCGTCGCTCGCCGGTATGGCGGTGCGATTGGCCGACCGCGGTTTGAAACTCCGCCCCCCGGCATGCGTTAATTGACTCTATGCTCCGCTATCTTCCCTTGATGCTGAAGAACTGCTGGCGCAACCGGCGCAGGACCGTCCTGACGGTCGCCAGCACCGGCGTCTCCATGTGC
>JAIQEX010000230.1 GCA_020073615.1 Terriglobia bacterium | reverse complement strand
CTCTCCAGTCCAGAGTTCCATTCCCTCTTGTCAGGATGATGTTTTTTCGCGAGGAGGGAATGGGAGCGGACCGGCGCCGTAGCCGAGCCGTTTCGGGATCCTGTTGGTCGCTTCGCTCGCCATCGGTCACTCTCTGCCTGGCACGTCGTTTTGCCTCTCGCCCCGCTTCTATCCGCACTTGTTCGGGCCCGCAGGCCCGCTGCCAGATGGGGTCCCTCGTTTGGTGGGGCGCTGCTATCTCAGCGACGATCTCGGGTGGACCAAGACGCCGAACGCAGTCTGCCCCATAGCGACGGTTGTGCTTTACTTCCATGCCAGCCAGTGTCCCCATTCTTCTACGCCACGATCATTCCGTCGTTTGCCCTCTACTCCCAGGATCGAGATTTCCCTACTTCCATTAGGCCGCCACCGTTCTGCTGTCTCGGCCGCATCCCCAGGAAACTCCCTACCAGCCGGCTCTTGGCAAATCGCTCCGGGTCGCCAATGGTCAGCATGAACGCCAACGCCGTGTGCACGCCCACCCCGTGGACCTGGTCCAACAGCCAATACTTCGGATACCGCTCGCGGGCAATGTGTTCTTCCATCTGGTCGTAATACCGGATGCGCTCGTTCAGAGCGTCGATGATCTCCAACAGCGGAGCCACTGCGCTTCGAATCGCCTCCGGACCTGATCCGCCTGTTTGGCCGGGAAGCTTTCCACCGAGCATCGTTCCAGTCGCCCTGCGAATCCTTTGCACATCCCACGCACGCGGATGATCGCCATCCCCGTCTTCCCGCTGATGTCGCTGATCGTATTGGCCAACGGCACATTCATCGTCGTCAGCGCTTTCTGCATCTGTTGAATCGACCGCCCCGCCTCTTTGACCCAGCGCTCCCGCAAGCGCCAGATCGTCCGAATCCGGCTCATGGATTCCGGCGTCTGGAACGACTCCCGCAGCAGTCCGTACACATCCAGCTTCCGAATCCACGGACACTCCTGGACATCGCTCTTTCGCCCCGGCAGGTTCTTGGTCGCGCGCGCATCCACCACCGCCACCTCGAATCCCGCCTTCTCCAGCACATCCTGCACCGCGATCCAGTACACTCCCGTGGTCTGCATGACTACCCGCCGTATCCCACACCACTTCAGCCACTCCGCCATCTCCACCAAGCCTGCCGTCCACGAGCCGAATTCGCGCACCGGCGGCCCGGCTTGCTTGGGATCTACCGCCACAGAATGACTTTCATTGCCCACATCTATGCCAGCACATTCCGGTGCACCACTTCCCAGCCTGGCTCCTCCGCTTGAAACTGCCGATCCAGTTGCTTGCGCTCCCAGCGCCGCAACGTCTCCCCACTCCGTAACCGCTCAAAAGTGGACTTCTTCCGCTTCGCCATGGCAAAATCATCCTTGTCTTTTAGTTTGGGCCAGGCTCGGCTCGGGCGCGATTCGTGCACAAACTCTCTGGCGGGGTCGAGCGTGGCCTTTTTCAGGTCAATTTCGCCACCAAGCAATTGATCGCCGCAACCGAAGTCATGCTCCGCGACGGGCACTCAGGCACCAAAACGCAATCGACTACAGCTTGCCGCCTGACCGTAGAGTATGCTCTCACAAGCGAGCTTAAGTTTCCAAACTCAATTGACCCCGGTCTTCCGGGGCCGGACGCTCCGCGGTGGGTTGCCCTGGTCGATCAGTGACACGACGTCAGGACTTCCTGGATTTCTTCAGCGCACTTTGAATCTTCGCGGCCAGCCCCTTGGTCTCCTTGGAATCGGGCACACTCTTGAGCGCGTCCTGGGCCCGCTGGCAGAAGATTTCCAGTTTCTGGGGCTCGTCCAGCTTGTCGCGGGTGTATAGCTGCGACTCGTTGTAGAGCGCATCCGCCATGGCCATGAGGAAGGTCGCGCGCGGCACGGCGCCGTCGGGACCCTTGAGGACCTCCTGGGCTTTGGCGGTGTCGTCGGGAGCGCCGGCCGCGCGGCACGCCATCAGCAGAACGCCCCGCTCCACCGCCTGCTTCTGCGCGGTCTCGATCTCCGCCGGGGAAATCAGGACGCCCCCGGCCGCTTTGAGCAACGCCGGCACCTGGGCGGCAGTGCCTCGCGGATAACCGAACGCCAGTGGGACGGGGCCTTCCTTGAGCTTGCCGATCTTGCCGAAGTCGTCCGCGAACTGGAGCGCCAGACGGTTGGCGAAGCCGCGGGAATTGGTGGTCAGCTTGCGATACGCCAAGGGGTTGACTCTGTTCAAGCGGGCGCCGATGGCGTAATCGTCGCCCATTTCCATGTAGCCCGCGGCCATTCCGGAAGAGAGCACCAGCGACCACGGCAAGGCGCGCGCCGTGTAGTCGTTATCGGTCGCCAGGATGCGATCCAGATGCTCCAGGGTCTTCATGTAATCGCCCTGCGCGAACGTTTTCCTGGCGGCTTGCCAGTAAAACGCGGGAGTGCCCATCTGCGGCCCCGCGGGCGTCGAAGAACAGGATGACAGGACCAGGAACGCCGAAATCGGGGCCAGGAGAGCCGCAGCATACTTCGCAGTTACTAACATCCATTGCCTCCGATTGGAGTGGTAACACAGCGAAATGCCGGATGCAAGCGTGCGCCGCACGGCCCAAACCCCAGTCCCTAGCCCCCAGCCCCTAGCCCCCGGTCTTTCCTACATGTACATGCCGCCGTTTACCGCCAGCACGAGCCCGGTAATGTAGGAGGCATCCTCGCTCGCCAGGAACTTCACCGCGGCGGCGATGTCTTCCGGCTTTCCCATGCGGGCGAGTGGAATCGAGGCCAGCATCTTCTGCTTGAGCTCCTCCGGAAGGTCCTTGGTCATATCGGTGGCGATGTAGCCCGGCGCCACGGCGTTCACGGTGATGCCGCGGCTGCCCAGTTCCTGCGCCAGAGCCTTGGTGAGCCCGATCAGGCCCGCCTTGGAGGCCGCGTAGTTCGCCTGTCCCGCGCTGCCCGCCTGTCCCACCACCGATGAGATGTTGATGATGCGCCCCCAGCGGTTGCGCATCATGCCGGGGAGCACCTGCTGGATGGCCCGGAAGGCGCCGTCGAGGTTGATTTCGAGCACGAAGTCCCAATCGGCCTGCTTCATGCGCACCGCCAGGCCGTCGCGGGTGACGCCGGCGTTGTTCACCAGCACGTCGATGCGGCCCTTGTCCTTCAGCGTTCGCGCGAAGCCCTCTTTGACCGAGTCGGGAGAGGCCAGGTCGAGGTTCAAGGTCATCGCGTCACCGCTGCAGGCGCGGATCTCGGTGGCCACTTCCTCGTTCTTTTCGATTTCGGGCGATGCCACCACGATGTCGAAGCCCGCCCGGCAAAGAGCCAGCGCCGTCGCCCGTCCGATTCCGCGGCTCGAGCCGGTAACGAACGCAACCCGGTTGAACATTCCTTCTCCTCAGGATGGACTGGATTAAACTCAATCATAACGTATGGCTTACCGAGATCTGCGCGGCTTCATCGGCGCGCTGGAACAAAACCAGGAGCTGAGACGCATCGCCGTGGAGGTGGACCCCATTCTGGAGATCGCCGAATTCGCCGACCGCGCCGTGAAACAGGGCGGGCCCGCGCTGCTCTTCGAGAAGCCCCGAGGCTACGCCACACCGGTGCTCATCAATGCCTTCGCCTCCATGCGCAAGATGGAGATCGCCCTCGAAGTGGCGTCGGTGGAAGATATCGCCGGACGCATCGTGGAGTTTCTCGAAATGCGCATGCCCGAGGGGCTCATCGGCAAGATCAAAATGCTGCCCAGACTGGCGGAAGTGGGCGCGTTCTTCCCGCGCACAGTGGCCCGAGGCCCGTGCCAGGAGGTAGTCCGTACGGACGGGTTCTCCCTGCTCGACTACCCCGTGCTGCAATGCTGGCCGGAAGACGGCGGCCGCTACATCACCCTCCCGCTGGTGTTTTCGCGCAACCCCGACACGGGCAAGCGCAATTGCGGCATGTATCGCATGCAGGTGTTCGACGAGCGCACCGCCGGCATGCACTGGCAGACTCACAAGCAGGGCGCCGAGCATTACCGCCGCATGGAGCGCCACGGCCGCAAGCGCATGGACGTGGCGGTGGCCATCGGCGCCGACCCCGCCACCATGTACTCCGCCATTCTGCCGCTGCCGCCCGATCTCGACGAGATGATGATCGCCGGCTTCCTGCGGCAGAGCCCGGTGGAGATGGTGAAATGCCAGACCTGCGACCTGGAAGTGCCCGCCAACGCCGAAATCGTGCTCGAAGGCTACGTCGAGCTGGGCGAGCTGCGCACCGAGGGCCCCTTCGGCGACCACACCGGTTTCTATTCCCTGGCCGACCAGTACCCGGTGTTTCACGTGGTGTGCATCACCGCGCGCGAGGAACCGATCTACGCCACCACCATCGTCGGCCCGCCGCCCATGGAGGACTACTACATGGGCAAGGCCGTCGAGCGCATCTTCCTCCCGCTCATGCGCCTGCAATTGCCCGAGGTGCGCGACATCGCCATGCCCGCCGAAGGCATCTTCCATAACCTGATGCTGGTTTCCATCCGCAAGTCCTATCCCGGCCACGCGCGCAAGGTGATGCACTCCATCTGGGGCACGGGCCAGGCGATGTTTTCCAAGTGCATCGTGGTGGTGGATGAAGACGTGGACGTGCAGAACGTCCGCGAGGTGGCGTGGAAGGCGCTCAACCACATCGATCCCGAGCGCGACATCCAGTTCGTGATGGGCCCGGTGGACTCGCTGGACCATGCCAGCCGCCTGCCGAATTACGGCTCGAAAATGGGCATTGACGCCACGCGCAAGTGGGCGGGCGAGGGCTTCACGCGCCCCTGGCCGGGCGTGATCGAGATGTCCGCGGACGTGAAACGGCGCGTCGACGAATTGTGGAAGAGGGCGGGACTCTAGACTAGGGCGCCTGTTCTCTTAATATCTATACAATAACGATCTCCTCCATCTTGTACTTCCAACGAAACACCACCGGGGCCGCGTTGATCTCCTCGAAATATTGATGCATTCGGTCGATCAGTTCTTGCTTGCTGGTCACGCGGATTCCTCGCAGCATGGTACGCGTCATCTTGCTGAATTGATTCTCGATCAGATTCAGCCACGAGCCGTGGGTCGGTGTGAATACGAAAACGAAGCGTTGGGGCATGGT
>JAIQEX010000099.1 GCA_020073615.1 Terriglobia bacterium | reverse complement strand
CGTGCCTCTCTGTGATCCCCAGCTCTTCGGCTGCCTCCTTCTGCGTGATCAGCTTCTTCTTCGCCTTCTTCAGGGCCACCAGGCGGTCCCGTTCGGCTTGTGTCATCAGTAGTTGTCCTTCTTGCACCTCCCCAGCCTGGATGGTGTCAATAGGACATTTCTACTTTGCGCAAATAGGACATTATCATTTTGCGGCGACACGGCGTGCATTCCGATTGCTCGCGGGCAAAAAAGGGTGTACCATAGTCGCCGGTCTGTCATCCTCCGAGACAGATTGAAGTAGGATCCGAAGCTCCACGTCCTGGTGGCGTGGAGCTTTTTTTCCCCACTGGCTTTTCGCGTAGGCCGCCAGGGTGTTAATTCCCACCACTGGCAACCGTCTCCCCATTGGAAGAGCCTGATAGGATGAAAGCGCTAATGGCTGCCCAGATGGAACCGGCGAAGCCGCCCGCAACGGAGTTGGAACAGATTTTCCGTGAGCACCACGCCATGGTGTTCCGCGCGGCGTACCGCGTCACGGGCAATAGTAACGACGCCGAGGACGTACTCCAGACCGTCTTTTTGCGGATGCTCAAACGCGATCCCGCCGCCGAGCCGGTGGACCACATGGCGAGTTTTCTGCACCGTTCCGCGGTGAATGCGGCGCTCGACCTGGTGCGCACGCGCCAGAACATCCGCCACGTGCCGCTCGACGAGCTGGAGCCAGTGCTGGCCGAGCCGGCGCATCGCGGTCCGGACCGCGCCCAGAGCTCCGGCGAAATCCGGGAGTGGCTGCGCGGCGCGCTGGCGCGTCTGAATCCGCGGATTGCGGAGATGTTCATGTTGCGGTTCTTCGACGGAAAGGACAATCCCGAGATCGCCCGGCTGCTGAAGACGACGCCGGGGACGGTAGCGGTGACGATATCGCGGACGCGCGATCGTCTGGAAAAAGAGTTTCGAGCTTACCTGGGAGGAGTAGCATGACCCCCGAACATACCCCCATCGATCCTGCCCTGGAGCGAGCCGTGTCTGAGATTCGCGAGGAAACCATTGATCCGGCGGCGATTGAAGCCGCTGCCGCCCGTGTGTGGGCGAAGCTGGCCCGGGAGGCGGGACAGCTCAACGGGCCCGTTGCGGCCCGCCCCGCGGAGCACATCCGGAGCTGTGCCGATTTCCAGGCGCTGATTCCGGAATTTCGCGCCGGCCGCCTCCGGGCGGCGCGCGCCGCGCTGCTCGAGGACCATCTCCATCAGTGCGTGGCCTGCCGCCATGTTTTCGAAGGCAAGGTAGTGCCGCTTCCCGCGCCGCGGGTGGCGCGCCGCGGGTACGAAGCCCGCTGGGCGGTGGCTGCCGTGGTAGTGGCCGCTGCCGGCCTTTCCATCTGGTTTGCGGTCGACCGTTACGGCATGGGCACCGGCCACGCCATTGTCCGTACGGTGAACGGGAGCCTGTGGGAGGTCTCCGCCGCGGGGTTGCGCCCGCTGGCCGCAGGTCAGGACCTGCCCGACGGCATCGAAATCCGCACCGCCAAGGACTCCAGCGCCACGCTGGCCTTGCGCGACGGCTCGGAAGTGGAGTTGCGCGAGCGCTCCGGCTTCTCGACGTCGCAGTCCGCCCGCGATACCACGGTGCACCTGGCGCGGGGCAGCGTGATCGTGCAGGCCGCCAAGCGCAGCTCCGGCCACCTGTACGTGGACACCGCCGATTGCCGTGTGGCCGTGACGGGAACGGTTTTCAGCGTGAGCGCGGGGGCGAAGGGCTCGCGTGTCTCCGTGATTCAGGGCGAAGTGCACGTCTCCCAGTACAACCGCGAAACCGTTCTCCACCCGGGCGATCAGGCCGTGACCAACCCGAGCCTGGAGCCGGTATCGGTGCGGGAGGACATTTCGTGGAGCCGCAACCGCGACCGCCTGCTGAAGCAGTTGGACGATTTACGCGCCACGCTCCAGCAGTTGCATCTGCCTGGACGGCGCTATGCGAGCACGCTCATCGGCCGCCTGCCAGCATCCACGGTGTTCTTCGCCAGCATTCCGAACCTGGCGCAATACCTGGCGGAAGCGCAGGATGTGTTCCGCCAGAAGATGATGGAGAGCCCCGAGCTGCGCGCCTGGTCGGAAGGCCGCGGCTTCAACGTGCAGCCGGTGATCGAAAAGCTGCGCGCGGCCAGCGAATACCTGGGCGACGAGATCGTCATCGCCGGCTTCAAGGGCGCGGATGGCAGACCGCGTGGCCCGGTTTTTCTGGCGGAGACGAAGCGCGCGGGCTTCCCCGAATTTCTCAAAAAGGAAGGCGCGCCGCTGGCGGTGGAGACGCGCGGCAACCTGGTGGCGTTCGGCCCGGAGCGCGACGCGTTGGCGATGGTGATCGAGGCGCCCTCGGGGGGCTTTGCGGGCACGCCGTTCTACGCACGCATTGCCGAATCCTACCACGATGGCGCGGGCTTGCTGTTGTGTGCCGACCTCTCGCAGATGGGAATGGCTCCAGCGCCGCTTCTGGGCGCCCGTTATTTTATCGCCGAGCAGAAGGAAGTGGGCAGCCAGATGGTGGCCAGCGCTTCGGTGAGCTTCGCCGGCGCGCGCACGGGGATCGCCGCGTGGCTGGCCGATCCCTCGCCCATGGGCGCACTCGATTACGTTTCGCCGGAAGCCACCGTGGCGGCGGCGTTTGTGGTGAAGACAGCGGTCCCCATTGTGGACCAGGCGGCGGCGCTCATCCATAGCGCTTCGCGCGGGAATGAGCAGGGCTCATCCGACGCAGGGCGGCAGGCGATCGACGACCTGGCGGGCAGCCTGGGCGGCGAATTCGCGCTGGCGGTCGACGGCCCCATCATGCCCGTGCCCTCCCTGAAACTGGTGGTGGAAGTGTACGACCCCGCGCGCTTCCAGGCTACCGTGCAGAAACTGGTGGCGACCTACAACCGCGACGCGGCCAACTCCGAACACAAGCCGCTGCGCATGTCCCAAGAGAGCGTGGACGGCCACACCTACTACATGGTCGCCACTGGCGACATGAACCCGCTGACGGAGTTCCACTACACGTTCGCCGACGGGTATCTGATCGAGGGGCCGACGCGCGCGCTGGTGTCGCGCGCGCTCCAACTGAAGACCGCCGGCACCTCGATCAAGCATTCCGCAAGGTTCCTGGAGCTGACGCCGCCGGATCATCATTTGAACTTCTCGGCCGTCATTTACCAGAACCTGGGCACCACGCTGGCGCCGCTGACGGGCCTTTTGGGCGCGTTCGTCCCCAGCCGTCCGGGCCAGCCGAATCCCCTGTCGGCCATGGGCAACATGAAGTCCACGCTGATCGCGGCCTACGGCGAGCCGGACCGGATTACGGTGGCGACCGACGGGAACGTGCTGGGCGCGAGCCTGTCGAACATCATGAGCGGGAACGTGCTCGGCATGACGGGCATTCCCCTGCCGTTCGCGCAAATGCAGGGAACTCACGCGCCGCGAATGCCGTATCGTTAAGTCATGGGGCCGGTGATTGAACTCGACGGCTTGGAAGTGCGCTTCGGGGACCGCGTCATCCTCAAGAAGTTGAAGGCGGGGCTCACCGGGCGGTCGGTGGGCCTGCTGGGGCCGAACGGCGCGGGAAAATCCACGCTCATCAACACGCTGCTGGGCTTTCACAAACCGTCGGCCGGCACGGCGCGGATTCTGGGGCGCGATATCCGGACGCACGCGCGCGAAGTGCGCTCGCTCATCGGGTACATGCCCGAGAACGACGCCTTCATCGCCAACATGAGCGGCGTGCATTTTGTGCGGCTCATGGCAGAGCTGGCCGGGCTGCCGCGCGAGCACGCGCTGGAACGCGCGCACGAGGCGTTCTTTTACGTCGGCCTGGGAGAAGTCCGCTACCGCGCCCTGGGCACGTATTCGCTGGGCATGAAGCAGGCCGCCAAACTGGCGCAGGCCATCGCCCACGGGCCCAAGCTGCTGTTTCTAGACGAGCCCACCAACGGGCTCGACCCGCCCGCCCGCCTGCGCATGATCCAGCTCATCCAGGAGATCCGCGACCGCGGCGACCTGCATCTGCTGCTCTCCTCGCATTTGCTGCGCGACGTCGAAGAGTGCTGCGACGAGGTGCTGATTCTCAAGGACGGCAACATCGCCGCGTTTTGCAACCTGGAGGAGGAGCGCCGCTCCAATCGCCGCTTCCTGGAAATCGAGACGCGCGGCTCGAGTAACGGATGTTTCCTCGAGGCCGTGGAAAAGCTGGGCTGCGAGACCGCGCCCGGAGCGCAGGGACGCGTCAAGCTGGTGCTGCCCGACGGGCTCGAGGTGCGGCGGCTGTACGAAATCGCGGCCGAACAAAACGTGCAGATCCGCCGTCTCAATCACCGGCGCGATTCGCTCGAGGACATCTTCCTGAAAGCCATGGAGGCCGCCGATGGCCGTCTATAAGAAAACCTACCGGCCGTACGACGGCGGGCTCACTCCTTCCTGGTCGCGCTTCCTGGTGATTCCGCGCTACGCCTTCGAGGAGCTGCACCGCTCGCGGTTTCTTTCCACCTTCTTCATTGCCAGCTTCGCCTACCCGCTGGTGTGCGCGCTCATCATCTACGTGCAGCACAATGCCAGCGTGCTGAGCCTGCTGGGCGTGCAGGGCGCCAACCGGCTGATCTCCATCAATATCACTTTCTTCATGTCGCTGCTGGGCTGGCAGAGCATGATGGCGCTGTTCCTGGCGGCGTTCATCGGCCCGCGACAGGTCTCGCCCGACCTCGCCAACAACGCGCTCTCGCTCTACCTGGCGCGGCCTTTTTCGCGCGTCGAGTACGTGCTGGGGAAGATGTCCATCCTGGTGATCCTGATGTCGCTGATGACCTGGGTGCCGGGGCTGTTGTGCTACCTGCTGCAGAGCTACCTGGAGGGCTGGAGCTGGATGAAGGATAACGTCAACCTGGCATCCGGCTTTTTCTTTGGGGCGTGGGTGTGGATCCTGATACTGGCGCTGCTCGCGCTGGCGCTCTCCGCGTGGGTGAAGTGGCGGCCGGCGGCCGGCGGCCTGATGTTCGGCGTGTTCTTCGTGGCGGGCGCATTCGGGGCGACCATCAACGGCGTGCAACGCACCAAGTGGGGCCACCTGTTCAACATCAGCCACCTGATCGGCTCGGTGTGGGTGCAGCTTTTCGGAGACACCGACGGGACCACCAACGGTGCGCTGTTCTTCCGTGTGCCGCGGGGCGAGGAGTTGCCGCTGTGGTGCTGCTGGGCGTCGCTGGCGGTGCTGTGCCTGGTCTGCCTCTACATGCTGGCGCGCAAGATCCGCGGCGCGGAGGTAGCGCGATGAGCGACTCCCTCATCACCTTCGCCAGTGTCTCGAAGTTCTATGGCGAGGTGCTCGGCATCAACAAGGTGAACTTGTCGATTCCGCCCGGCATCACCAGCCTGGTGGGCCCCAACGGCTCGGGCAAGACCACGCTCATGAATCTCATGACCGGGCTGATCCGCCCGACGCAGGGTGAGATTCGGGTGCTGGGCATCGCGCCGGAGCATCCCGAGCGGCTCTGCCGCCACGTCGGATACTGCACCCAGTTCGACGCATTTCCGAAAGGGCTCACCGGGCGCCAGTTCATCTACTGGTTCCTGCGCACCCACGGCATGAGCCCGGCGGAGTGCGACCAGCGCACCGAGGCGGCGCTGGAGAAGGTCGGCATGACGGAGGCGGCCAACCGGCACGTGGCGGCGTACAGCAAGGGCATGCGCCAGCGCATCAAGCTGGCTCAGGCCATCGCCCACGATCCCCAGGTCCTGGTGCTGGACGAGCCGCTGAACGGTCTCGACCCGATGGCGCGCGCCGAGACCATCGCGCTGTTTCAGGAGTGGGGCTCGAAGGGCCGCCACGTCCTGGTGTCCAGCCACATTCTGCACGAAGTGGACCGCATCTCCGACCAGGTGGTCCTTCTCAGTCACGGCTACGTGGTGGCCGAGGGCCAGATCCAAGGCGTCCGCAGCGAGGTGAAAGAGCAGCCCATGCAGATCCTGGTGCGCTGCGACCATCCCAATGTGCTGGCCGCGCGGCTCTTCCAGCAGGACCACGTGGTCGAAGCCAAGATCTCGACCGACCACAAGGGCCTGCTGCTGCGCACAGCCGATGCCGACAGCTTCTACCTGCTGCTCAACCGCGTGGTGCTCGATTCGGGCCTGGAGGTGGAATCGGTGGCGCCCGCCGACGACGATGTGAATTCGGTGTATCAGTACCTGATCGGCAGCGAAGGGGGCACGGTATGAAGCGCGTGTGGATACACCAGATCGGCGCGGTGCTGCGGCTGGAGCTGAAAAAAACGGCCCTCTCCCGGCGCGGGTGGTGGGTCTACATTCTGGCGCTCATGCCGGTGGTGCTGACGCTGCTGCACTGGCTGTTCGAAATGAGCCGCTCGCACGGCCATCACAGCCTGGGGGAAGACAGCGTGGTCTTCGCCGGCATCTTCCTGTTCTTTTACCTGCGCGGAGCGATTTTCTTCGGCTGCATGGGCATCTTCTCCAACCTGTTTCGCGGTGAGATGCTGGAAAAGACACTGCACTACTACTACCTCACGCCCATGCGCCGGGAACTGCTGGTGGCGGGCAAATATCTGTCGGGCCTGTCGGTGGCGATGGTCGTGTTCGTGGGCAGCACGGCGGCATCGTTTCTCATGATCGGCCGCCACTTCGGCGCGGCCTGGACGGATTACCTGGTACACGGCCCGGGCCTCGGCCAGCTCGGCTCCTACGTGCTGGTGGCGGCGCTGGCGTGCGTCGGTTACGGCGCGGTGTTCCTGATGTGCGGCCTGTTGTTCAAGAACCCCATGATCCCGGCGGCGGTGGTGTTCGTCTGGGAGAACCTGAACCCGTTTCTCCCCACGCTGCTGAAGAAGATCAGCGTGATTTTCTACCTGAAGAACCTCTGTCCGGTGGAAGTCCCCGTGCCGCCGCCGTTTTCCGTGATGGTGATCGACGCCGACCCGACGCCCGCCTGGATCGCCGTCCCGGGCCTGCTGGCGGTCTCGGCGATCGTGCTGGTGTACGCGGCCATCTGCGCGCGGCAGTCGGAGATCAGCTACGGGGAGTAGGGCGGCGTCGCAAGCTCAAGCCATACTGAAGGGTAAAATATTGTCATGGGCCGGGACCGCGTCATCGGCGTTCTGCGCGCCCACGAAGGTGCGCTTCGCGCGGCTGGTGTGATCAGCCTGTCGCTGTTCGGCTCAGTGGCGCGAGACGAATACGCGGCGGACTCCGATATCGATGTGGCGGTTCGCCTCGGCGACCAATTCTCGAATGGCGGTTTCCGTTACTTCGGCCGGCTGGACGCGCTGCAAGGACGGTTGGCACAGATTCTCGATCGTAGAGTGGACGTCGTGGAAGAACCGGTGCGCGAGCAACGCTTACAGGAAGAGATCGAGAAGGACCGCGTCCTTGCCTTCTGAAAAGCCTACAAGACGCCTGGAAGACATCGTCGAGAACGCGGATGCAATCGCGCGTTACACCGCAGGCATGGATCTCGATGCGTTCCGGCAAGACCGGAAGACCTATGACGCGGTTGAGCGCTGCCTGGAGCGGATCAGCGAAGCCGCAGCCAAATTAGGGGACCTTGCGTCGGAGTTGGTCCCAGGTCAACCGTGGCAGGAGATCCGGGCGGTCGGGAACCGTTTGCGTCATGAATACCACGCGATCAGGGGAGAGCGGCTCTGGGCTATTGTCGAGGACGATCTACCCATCGCGTGCTGCATGCGAAGAGGCACTGCGCCGTTCGCGCGGAGGGCTATAACGTCCCGCCCAACGCCGCCAGCGGTCCCGCCCGCTTCTACTTCTTACAAATCGCGGTCAAAAAGCGGCCGTCCGGGCTGCCGTACTCGGTCTCGATTTCGAGGCCGCCGTGCTCGGTTAGCAGCCAGCGGAATGCCTCCGGCGTGTAGACGTACTGGAAGTTCATGCCGATGCGCTCACCGCGCTCGAGGGGAATCTCCTGGCCGGCCACCGTCGCCGAAAGGTCGCGGGCGGCGCGGAAGCCGCGCGTGATCAGGTGCAGCCCCTCGCGGCGCTCGTCGCGCTTGTGGTTGAAGCGGATCTCGCCATCGTCGGCGCCTATGCCCACGCTGGCCAGCAGGGCGGAGACGAATTTGCGCGCCGCCGGATTGTCGCGCCGCGCCATGCTCAGGTGCTCATCGTAAATCTCGCCGTCGACGATCAGGCGGTCGTCCGGCTTCATACACTGCGCGATATAGCGGATCTCGGCCAGCGGGTCGAACGAGCTGATGGTGTTGCCGGAGATGATGAACAGCCGCGGCGGCTCGGCGGCGTCGGCGGCATAGACCAGGTGAACCGGACTGGAGATATCGGCCTTGATGCCGACGGTTTCGATGTCTTCGTCATCGGCGCCGGCGCAGGCCATTTCGAGCATCGCCTGGCTGGCATCCACCGGGAAGTATAAGCACTCGCAGCCGGCGTTTTTGAGCGCCTCCATCAGCAGGCGGTCGCGCGCCCCTTCGCCCGCGCCTAAACTGATCACCGGCGCGCGCCCGTGGAAGCGCTGTGCCAACGCGGGGGCGTGCGCCGCAATCTCCTTCCAGGTGTCCCAGAGCCCTCCGTAGAGTTCGGTGTGGCTGGCGAGAGAGGCCCACTCCGTGGCCGAGCGGGGAAACCAGAAGAAGAATTTTTCCGGCAGATCGCGCGCCTCGATCGCCTCGGCAAACTCCTGGGCGATATCCATCTCCGAGAGAACGACTTCCACTTTCATAAGGAACCACCATTATGGCAGGAAGCGCGACTCGAGGCATATCTGTGCCGCCGCCGGGCATAGCGCCGGCAAATCACCGTCTAAACTAGTGGGAGCGCGGGCCGAATTCCAGCGGGCCGGCCAGCGAGCCGATTGGGAGCGACTGCAAGAAGGGCGGCGCCCGGCGCCCATCGATCCATTGAAGTAGGTGGTTATGAGTCATCTGAAGTAGGTGGTTATGAGTCATCCGATTTTTCGAGTCCGGTCCTTTGAACTCGTTGCTCCGTACACGCTCCAGGTTCGATTTGACGACAGCACGGAACAAACAATCGATTATAGGCCGGTTCTCGCGGGCGAACTGTACGGGCCGCTGCGCAATCTCGAACTGTTCAACCAAGTGAAGGTCGATTCTGAGGTCGAGACGCTCGTGTGGCCTAACGGAGCGGATTTCGATCCCGCTACTCCACACGAATGGCCAGCCAATGAACAGGCGTTCAGAGAACTTGCCCGCCGTTGGGAGGCCGTGGACGGGTAAAGGACTCAAAGACGGTATTGCAGTATCTTACAACGTCCGGCGCGGGAGTTCTGATCGCTAATCATGCCGCGCTGTCGGATCGGACTACCGACACCCGCACGCGATAGCCAAGCGACGCGAGGATGCGAATCAGGAGGTCCGTCGATACGTGTTCGAGATCGCCGTTCAAGATCGCGGTTACCCTGGTCCGCGATGTGCCCGCCCGCCTGGCAAGCTCGGCGTGCGTGATCTTCTGCCGGCACGTGATCTCTTTCAGGCGCTTCAGAAGTACATGCTGAACCTGCCACTCCTTGGCCGCGGCCGCGGAGAGTCCCAAGACTCCGGCCAGCTCTTCTGGCGTCGTGGCAACGACTGGTTTGACTCTGTGCATCGAGTAGTTCCTTCAACCGTTTTCTGGCCAATTCAATTTCGAGAGGAGGCGTCCGCTGGGTCTTCTTGACGAAAGCGTGAAATACGAGAACGCCTTGCGGCGCCGCCGTGTAGTAGAACACCCGGAAGATGCCATCCTCGTCCCTGACGCGAAGTTCCGATACCCCGGCAGCCACGGCGGGCATCGGCCGGGAGTTCGGCATTGCGATCTTCTCTCCCAGTTGCAGCCGGAAAAGGCCCCGGCCCAACCGTACCTTGCTTCCTTCGGAAACCGGCGAATCGCATCCCGCGCCTTCGGATGAAAAACTACCGGCCGCACGATATCACTGTATCAAATTTGGGACGTTCGGTGCGGCAACTGGCTACAGCGACTGGCTCACAGCCCCATGATCTGCATGCCCGCGTCTACGAAGAGAATATTTCCCGTCACGCCGCGGCCCAGGTCGCTGGCCAGGAAGACGGCGGCGTCGGCCACCTCGGCGGGGTCCGTGTTGCGGCGCAGGGGGGCGCGCTGCGCGCCGTCCAGGATGGTGGAGAAGCCCTTGATGGCGCGGGCCGACGCCGTC
This sequence comes from Terriglobia bacterium, assembly GCA_020073615.1. Lineage (GTDB taxonomy): Bacteria > Acidobacteriota > Terriglobia > Bryobacterales > Bryobacteraceae > JADGNR01. The sequence goes on along the minus strand of JAIQEX010000099.1, from coordinate 16,126 downwards.
TTCACGGGGCCCGCCGAGATACAGTTCACGCGCACCTTGCGCTCGCCCATCTCGCTCGCCAGGTAGCGCATCGCCGCCTCGAGCGACGCCTTGGCCACCCCCATCACGTTGTAGTTGGGCACGACGCGCGTGGAACCCAGGTAGGTGAGCGTGCTCAGCGAGCCGCCCTCGGTCATCAGCGGCGCGGTGGCGCGCGCCACCGCCACCAGCGAATACGCGCTCACGTCCTGCGCCAGCAGAAAGCCGGCTCGTCCGGTTTCGAGGAACGGCCGCGCCAGATCTTCGCGGTTGGCGAATGCCAGGCTGTGCATCACGGCGTGCAAGGGCTGGTTCATGCGGCCCAGCGATTCGGTAAGCGCCGCCAACTCGTCGTCGCGCGTGACGTCGCAGGGCAGAACGGCGGCCACGTTTAATCCCGTGGACAACTCCTCGATGGACTCCTTCTGGCGCTCGCCGAGATAGGTCAGTGCCAGCGTGGCGCCTTCCCGCGAAAACGCCTCAGCGATGGCGTACGCCAGGCTCCACTTGTTGGCGATACCCAGAACGAGGGCGAATTTACCCTCCAGCAGTTTCGGCATGGATCTTTCACTCTACCGCAATGGCACCGGCTTGCCGCCTTGCTCTTTGCTGCGTTGCGCCGCGTCCAGGAAGGCGAAGATCTCGAGCGTCTCTGCATTGGGCACGGGCGGCTTGCCGGTTTCGAAGAACTTCACGATCTCCACCACCAGCGGGCGATAATCGGCTGCCGCCGCTGCTTTCGGATGGCTATCCACCACCTCTTTGGCGCGATATGCCACCACTCCGTAATCGCTGTACGGGCGGATGGCGCGCACCGTGCCGATCCGCCCGTCCTTCCACAAGCCCACCACCACGTCCGCGTCGGGCGCCGAAGTGCGAGTCACGCTCGCGCACCCTGGACCCATCAAGGTATACAGGATCTCGACCGGATGGATGGCGTACCAAGCCAGGTCCAGGTAGTGATGTGGTTCGAGCGGGCCGGGCCCCCAGGCGCTGGCGCCGGCGAGATCTGCAAACTTCATGGCCGCGCCGATGGCGCCGAAGCGCAGGCTCGACGAGCTGAACCAGGGCACTCCGGCATCCTTGGCCAGCCGTGCGATCTCGCGCGCGTCTTCGAGCGTGGCCGCCAGCGGCTTATCGATGAACAGCGGCTTGTGGGCCGCGATCACCGGCCGCGCCTGCTGCAAGTGCACGCGGCCGTCCACGCTGGTCAGCAGCACGCCATCCACCTGGGCCAGCAGGGTCTCGATGTCCGGCACAATCTCCACGCCCCACTTGGCGCGGACCTCCTCGGCATACTGGTCCACGCGCCGGATACTCTCGTCAATGTCGGGGCTGCCGCCCTTGAATGCCGCCACCACGCGCGCGCCGGGCACGTGACCGGGCGCGGCATCGCCGTTCAGCATGGCGGTGAACGCGGGGACGTGGGAGGTGTCGGTCCCGATGATGCCCAGCCGCAAGTCCGCTGCGAAGGCCGCGGCCGCGGCGGCCAGCAGAATCACCGTTGTTTTCACGTAGGGCATTGTACACTGATTGGGGCAGGCCTCCCGGCGTCTGGCCCCTACAGGCATGGACCTCACGACCCCGCTCACTTACGTGAAAGGAATCGGCCCGGCCCGCGCGGCCATGCTCGAAGCCAAGGGCCTGGTGACCGTCGAAGACCTGCTCGGCTACGTCCCGTTCCGCTACGAGGACCGCAGCAACATGAAGACCATCGCGCAACTCGCCCCGGGCGAGATGGCCACGGTGATCGCCGAGGTGCGCGCGGCGAAACTTTCCGGCTTCAAACGGCGCAGCCTGGGCCTGTTCGAGGTGCGCTTCACGGACGCGTCCCGCGCCATCCTGGTGGGCAAATGGTTCCACGGCGGCTACCTCGCCAACGTGCTCGGCGAAGGCATGCGGGTGGCGCTCTTCGGCAAAGTGGAATTCGACAGCTACGCGGGCGATCTGACTATGCTGCATCCCGAGTTCGAGCTCCTCTCGGGCGACGACGACGATGGCGAAGCCGCCCTGCACGTGGGCCATATCGTGCCCATTTATGAGGGCATTTCCAAGCTCACCACCAGGGTGCTGCGCGCGTTCACGCACCGCGCGCTCGAAGCGCTGGCTCCGGAGGAAGATCGCCTGCCGGAGCACATACGCCGGCAACTCAAGATGCCGGACCGCTTCACCGCCATCCGCCAGACGCATTTTCCGCCGCCCGATTCCGACCTGCGCCTGCTCAACGCGTTTCGCTCGCCGGCGCAGTTCCGCCTCATCTTCGAAGAGTTTTTCTGGCTGGAGTGCGGGGTGGCGCTGAAGCGCGGCAAGGCGCGCACGCTGCCGGGGATTGCGTTTCACATCGACGACCGCGTGCGCGAAAAAGTGAAGGCCATGCTGCCCTTCAAGCCCACCGCGGCGCAGAAGCGCGTCATCGCGGAGATCGCCGGCGACATGCGCGAGCCGCATCCCATGAACCGCCTGCTGCAAGGCGACGTGGGCAGCGGCAAGACCATCGTGGCCGCCGAAGCGGCGGTGATCGCCATCGAGAACGGCTACCAGGTGGCCGTGCTTGCGCCCACCGAGATTCTGGCCACGCAGCATGGCCTCTACTTCAAGCAGATCCTCGCGCGGCTCGGCTACGTGACGGCGCTGCTGACCGGCTCGTTCTCCAGCCGCGAGAAAGGGCAGCTCAAAAAGCTGGTTGCAGAAGGCCTGGCGCACGTCGTGATCGGGACGCACGCGCTGCTCGAAAAGGACGTCGAATTCAAGAATCTGGGGCTCGCCATCGTGGACGAGCAGCACCGCTTCGGCGTCCTGCAGCGCCTCGGCCTGGTGCAGAAGGGCGTTCATCCCGACGTGCTGGTCATGACCGCCACCCCCATCCCCCGCACACTCGCCATGACGCTCTACGGCGATCTCGACGTCTCGGTGATCGATGAGCTGCCGCCCGGCCGCAAGCCCATCATCACCAAACACGCCACCGACGATCACATCGAGCAGGTCTACAGCTTCCTGAAGAAGCAGATCGACCAGGGCCGCCAGGCCTACGTCGTCTACCCGGTGATCGAAGAGTCGGAAACGCAGGCCATGAAGGCGGCGCAGAAGATGTACGAGCATCTTTCGCGGGAGGTTTTTCCCGATGTCCCGGTCGGGCTGATGCACGGCCGCCTGGGGGCCGACGAACGCGAGGCCGTGATGCAGCGCTTCAAGGACGGCCTCAACAAGATCCTGGTTTCGACCACGGTGATCGAGGTGGGCGTGGATGTGCCCAATGCCAGCGTGATGGTAGTGGAGCAGGCGGAGCGCTTCGGCCTCGCCCAGTTGCACCAGTTGCGCGGGCGGGTGGGACGCGGCGCCGCGCAGAGCTACTGCATCCTGGTCACCGGGAAAATGAACGACACCGCACGCCAGCGCATACGCACGCTGGTGGAATCCACCGACGGCTTCTACATCTCGGAGATGGATCTCAAGCTACGCGGCCCGGGCGAATTCTTCGGGACCAAACAATCGGGTTTGCCCGCCCTGCGCGTGGCCAATATCCTGCGCGACGGCGAAATCCTGGAGATCGCGCGCCGCGAGGCGGTGAGTTTCATTGCGCGGCCGCCCTCGGAAGAGGATCTGCGCCGCGCGGTGACGTACATACGCGACCACTGGCAGCGCCGTTATGGCCTGGTGACGGTGGGCTGATGCGCGTCATCGCCGGCGAATTCCGTTCGCGGCGATTGCGGAGCATTCCCGGCGCGGCCACGCGTCCCACGCCCGACCGCCTGCGCGAAACGCTGTTCGATATCCTGGCGCCGCGCATCGCCGGCTCCGTTTTCCTGGATGCCTACGCCGGCACCGGCGCGGTGGGCATTGAAGCGCTCAGCCGCGGCGCTTCGCACGCCTTTTTCCTGGAGCGCCATCGCCCGGCGCTGGAAACGATCCGCGCCAACCTGGCGTCGCTCGCGCTCGAGCCGCGGGCCACCGTCGTTCCCGGCGCGGTGCTGCTGACCCTGCCCAATTACCGCGCCGGGATCGTCTTCCTCGATCCACCATACGCCCTGGAGCGCGAATTCGCCGCCGTGCTGGACCTGCTTTCCGAGAATCCGCCGCCGCTTACGGTGGTGCAGCATTCGGTCCGGCTGGCGCTGGCGGACGGCTACGGCGCGCTCCACCGCAGCCGCCTGGTCAGGCAGGGCGACAACGCGCTCAGCTTTTACGAAGGGTAGCGGCCTTGGCCCCTTCCGGCGGCGCCCGCTTGGATATACAATATCAATGTATATCCATATGCGAGTTGCAAAATGGGGAAACAGCATGGCGGTCCGCCTTCCTTCCGCGGTGGTAAAGGCGTTGGACCTCAAGGAGGGCGACCAGATCGAAATCCGGGTCGCGGGCAAACGTAAATTCTCGCTGGCGCGCGATCGCAGCGCCGCGAAGGCAATAGAACGGATACGGCGGTTGCGCTGTCCTCTGCCCCCCGGCTTCAAGTTCGACCGGCTGGAGGCCAATGAGCGGTGAACCAAGGGCGTTCTTCGATACCAACGTGATCGTCTATGCATTTGCGCGGGGCGACCGGCGCACGGCGGCCGCGGAGAGACTTCTTGCCGCGGGCGGCGTGGTCGGAGTGCAGACGCTGAATGAGTTCGTGGCCGTCGCGGTACGCAAGCTGGCCATGCCTTGGGAGGATATTCTCGAGGCCCTCGGTGCGATCCGCGCCCTGTGCCCATCGCCTGTGCCTCTGTCCGTAAGGACGCACGACAAGGCGCTCCGCATTGTTCGCCGCCATGGATACCACATCTACGACGCGCTGGTGATCGCCGCCGCGCTGGAGGCCTCCTGCCGCACGCTCTACTCGGAAGATATGCGGGACGGCCACGTGATCGAGGGTCTCACCATTCGCAATCCCTTCCGCGAACTCTGAGAGCGCGCGGCGCGCCGGGCTACGCTCGCTTCCACTCGGTAAGCGTGTAGCCCGGGCCCCCCTGAAAATCAGCGGGACGGGCGGCGCCCGGCGCGGCGACATTGAACCGCAGCACATCGCCTGCGTATTCGTAGATGCCGAACTGCACCTTCCCCTTGTTGGCGCCCGCCAGGTTGCGGTAATCGATCGCCTTGGGCGATTGCGAAGGGTCGGTGGTGAACTCCACCTGCAGCATCACCTGCGGCCCGGCGAGGACCGTGGTTTCGTTGCCCCGCGTCACGCGCTTCACCCACTGCACGGCCGATTGTTCCATCGGCTTGCCATCCATGACGCCCGAGACCATGCGCCATTCGCCCTCGAATTCGGTCGCCGGCGCACTGCTCGTGGGTTCCGCCGGCGCGGCCGCGGCCTTCTGCGATGCCCGCGCCTTGCCCGCGGACTTTGCCTCCGGGGCCGCGCCGCCGCGAACCAGCGTTTCCAGCGCGAGGCCGCTGCCGGGAGTGGAGGCGAAACCGGACGGGCGCCTGCCGCCACGCGTGGCGATACAAAGCCGCAAGGTGTCGCCTTCCAGTTCGTAAATGCCGGGATTGCTGTTGCCCGTCTCCGGACCGGCGTCAAAGTTCATATCGATTTTCCGCGGGCTGGCGGTAGCGTCGAGCGTGAGTGTGCCCTGGTATTCGACGCCCATGCCGGTGCTGGTGAAGCGGTCCCCCGCGATTACGATGCGGCCGGCGGCCAGCATCGCCGCGGGCATCTTCTGGCCTTCCACCTCCAGGGCGGTGACGGTCCAGGTGCCTTGCAGCAGGTCGAGATCTTGGTGCATCGCCTTTCCCTCGGGCTGATTATAGCCTGGCCGCGGAGTTAAGATAGATCCGCTATGCTTTCGCGATCGCTCCTTCTCGCCGCCGCCCTGGCCGTCTCCGCCTACGCGCAGAAGTACGACGGACCAGTCCCGCCCAAGCCCGATTTGCCCTACCTGAAGCACGCCGACAACCTGCTTCCGACCGAGGCCGTCACCGCCCGCCAGGAGAAGAAAAAGGACGACACCACCTTCGTCATTGACGGCGCCAGTTCCCCCGCGCGAACGCCGCTGGCATCGCCGATCTTCATCCTCAAGGCCGACAAACTGATTCCCGACCACCTCCAGCTTTTCAAGCTGGAAAGCCGCAACGGGCGCCGCGAGATTCTTTTCGCGGCCAAGAAGCAGCCCAGGGCCATCCGCATTGTGGTTACCCGCCTGAGCGCGGATAACATTTATAAGGTTGAAGTGGATGAAAGCCTGGACCCCGGCGAATACTCCCTGAGCCCCTCCGACTCCGACCAGGGGTTCTGCTTTCAGGTGTACTAATCAGTTGCCCGCAATTCGCCGCACAGAACCGCCCGGCTCGCACGCGAGCTCGCCGCCCTCACCGCCGAAGCCAGTCCACGGAGAGCGGTGCGGAGCCGGTCCGGGACCGGACACGTTTGATTAACAATACAACCGCCAGCACAGATAATTGCAGCAGAAGGTATGTGGTTGTCCCTGGTTCAGGTACGGAAGTCTCCGAAATGGAAAAACTGCCGCGCGCGTGGCCGAAGCCAGGATACCCAACTTCGCCGGGCGGGCGACCCGGGCCGCCGGGCAGGAACCCCTCTTGCAGCATCACATTCCCATGAAGGGTGAAATCGAGCGGCCCGTTCTCCCATGGTCCCAATACAAACCGGAAGATGTCGGCTTGGTCCTGAAAGAACTCCCAGTAATAGTCGTGGGTGATGGGCGGCAGGTCGATGCCGTACTGCCCGGCGGGGAAGCCCGGCTGCGGCGCGCTGCAACCCGCCGGCGCGGATTGCGACAGCAGAGCGAAGATTGGCGAGGCGACACCCGCACACGGGCCCTGCTGGATTACCGCGAACGGGCCGTAGCTATTCGCGGCGGTGGTGAGGTCGAACGCTACGGGGCCGATAGAGACTGTGAACGCGGAAAACAGGTCGGTTCCCGGATCATATGTGAAGCTGCCGGTGGGAACAGCGGCCTGTTCCGGTAGCATCCCTTGCGGCGAGATGACGGCGTCCACCGCGAAGTGGATCTGATAGTCCATCGGGAAGGCAATTTGGTCAGCCAACAACGGGAGAGTCAGTATTGCGGCAAGGCCGCTGCAAAGTGCAATTCGCATCGCTTCCTCCAATCCGGTCTTTCATGCTGTATTCGGGCTTGAATTCTCCAGGTATATTGTGCGTGGTTTCAATGGCCAACTCAAGGGAATTGTATAATAAAAGACCTGAAATGTACTGGTACTGTTCATATCTTCGGCAGAGCTGCAATAGCTGCCCCATAGCCCATTCCCGGGTCGGCCATGGTATTGGGAATCTTCCTGCCCAGTTGATCCGGCCGGAGAATCGATTTCATAATGCGGGTAGACGTTCGATCTTCAAGTGCGGCTGCGCGGGCGGCGCGGACCACTTTTGCACGGCCGCGGCCAGCGCGGCGAGTTGGATGGGCTTGGAGAGGAAGTCGTCCATACCGTGGGAGAGGCAGCGCTCGCGCGATCCGGAGAGGGCTTCGGCAGTGAGCGCGACGATGCTCACGTGCGAGCCGGGCGGTTCCCGGCGGCGAATCGCGCGCGCCGCTTCGTAGCCGCTCATCTCGGGCATCTGGCAATCCATCAGGATCAGATCGTAGGGCAGCAGCTCGAACATTTCCACCGCTTCCCGTCCATTCGACGCCACATCCGCCCGGATCTGCATTTTTTCCAGCATGCGCACCGCGAGCCGCTGATTCACGGCGTTATCTTCCGCCACCAACACGCGGAGATGGGGCAGGAGTACGGCGCCTTGAGGCTCGGCGGTGGGCGCGGGCGAAGCCTGGTCGATCGGCAAAGGCAGCTCCAGCCAGAATGTCGAGCCCTTACCCAATTCGCTGCGGACGCCGATCGAGCCCCCCATCAGCTCCACCAGTTTTTTCGAGATGGCCAAGCCGAGGCCGGTGCCTTCATACTTGCGGCTGCTGGAAGTATCCAACTGGGTGAATTTGGTGAACAGAACCCGCATCTTGTCCGGTGCGATGCCCACACCGGTATCGGAAACCGAAAGAGCGACGCGTTGCCCGTCGCGGCCGGCGCGAATCTCGACCCGGCCGCGATCCGTGAACTTGACGGCGTTCCCCGCCAGGTTGAGCAGCACCTGGCGGATGCGGCCGGCGTCGCCGATGAAGCGCGTGGGCATTTCCGCTGGGTAGTCGATGCGCAGTTCGAGCGCCTTCTTCCGCGCGCCGGGGCCCAGAATATCGCAGACTTCCGTCATGATTTTTCGCAGGTCGAACCCCGCCGATTCCAACTCGAGGCGGCCCGCTTCGATCTTCGAGAAATCCAGAATTTCGTTGATGATGGCCAGCAGGTGTCCGGCTGAGCTGTGGATCGCCTCGGCGTATTCCTTTTGCTCCGCCGGAAGCTCCGTGTCCAGGAGCAATCCCGCCATGCCGATCACGCCGTTCATGGGAGTGCGGATCTCGTGACTCATGTTCGCCAGAAAATCGCTTTTGGCGCGATTCGCCTCTTCGGCCGCGCTCTTGGCGGCGGTCAATTCGACCTCCGCAAGGGCCTGCGCCCGAAGGGTGGCGACCATCGCGGCGAACCGGCCTCCCAGGGTGAACGCGAACGAGATGGCCGCGGCCAGCAGCACGATCGCATAGACGCCCAGAAAAAACGCCGTCTCGCCGATCGCATTCCGCATGGCGCCGGGGGAGATGGTTTGGTTGGCGAAAGACGACACCAGCATCTTCGCGGCGAACGCGCCCGGAGTGATGAGAACGGCAAACACCATCCCGAACACGGCGATATAGAGCCGGGTATCGATGGCGTCCGACGGCGCCTGCGGTACCTGTGCGCAGAGCCAGCGCCGGACCGGCCGGTAACCGAACCGGAGCACCGTCCCCGCAACCAAAACCGCCTGCAGGGAATCGCCCAGCACCCAGCCTTTCCACATCGCCTCGGCCTCGGGTAGCTGGAGCCGGTACTGAAAGTCCCAGATCAAGGTGACCACCGAGGACGCACCGGCGCCGACCAGCGCCGCCACCGCGAACCGCAACCGGTGCGACCAGGAGTCGAGGGCCGGCGAGATGTTTTGCGCGGCCGCGGAGATCCAGATCACGGTGAGGGTAATGGGTGTTCCAGCCGCGAACAGGAGAGACGGCCCCAGCGGCATCCCGTGCGCGCGCGTCACGACGATGCTGGCGGCGATCGCCGGGACGATCCCCCAGGCCGGGCCCAGCCAGAGCGTGATCAAAAGACAGATGGTCAGCGGCGGATAGAGTGTGAGGTTGAAATGGACCGGTCCCGCGTGGACGGGAATCGAGTGCCAACTCGCGGATACCAGCGCGGCCCCGGCCGAGACGAGACAGAGAGCGCTCCACAGCAGCACCACGCGCCGCGTCCCGCGGTGATGCAACTGATGCCGGAGGCGCAGGAACGGCCACCAAATCAGTTGCCCGGAATCGCGCCGCTGCTCCACATAAGGCATATCGGCCTCCCCAGGTGCTTCCATGAGCGGCAGGATGGTCCTGAAATCGATTCACGCTTTGGTTTCTGACCGGCTTTCCGCGAGGCTGGGGGCCGGCCAGCGGGAAGGCGCACGCGGCTACCAGCGGTTTGCGCCGAGCTTCTCTTTCGGCCGAGTCAGGCCGCCGCGATTTTCGGGCCGCGGGCCTACTCCGGCTTTCGGCGGGCTTTAGAGCGGGGCGTGGCGCCGCTTTTTGGTTCGGCTTTGAGGTCAACCAGCAGTTTGGGCGGCCGGCCTCGGCGGTGGCCTTCCTGCTGCAAGAGCTCCAGGCTCAGGATCGCTGCGTCGAGCCTATCGAGTTCCTCGTGGAGTTGGAGCAGGACTTTCGCGAGATCCATGGGTTGCTCCCGAGCATAGTACGTTTCAACAACAAAGCACACCCGGAAGATCCCTGAGCCGCATACCACGGTACGGCTTACTTGCTGTGGGTTGGTTGCGAAACTAGATCGCGGGCCGCTGGAGCAGCGCATCTTCGGCCAGACTCTCGGGCTCCGCGCCGGCCTGCAGCGAATCGAGAGATTCGAGCACCCGTTCGAGAAGGCCGTCGGTCTGCGAGACCGTCGTTTTCAGGACTTCGATGGCGTGCGCTTGGGTGGTGAGGCGGTCATCCAGAGACGCCATGGTCTTGGAAAGCAATTGCTCCATGGCTGCCACAATTTGCGTGGTAGACGGCATGTCCGCCAGTTTCTCCCGGTGCTCCTCGAGCCGCGCTTCGATCTGCAGAAAGCGATGGGCGTTAGCCGATTCCTGCGCCGCCAGGCGGGCTTCCAGACCGCCGAGCGTTTGTCTCAGGTCCTGGGCCGCCTCGGGCTCCATTCCGCTTCGTAGGCGGCGGGAACCGGCCAAAGCGCCGGCCGCGACGCCCGCCAGGAAGATCGCCACGCGGGGAACGAAATGGAGAGCTCGGGGCATCTCTGATCCACTTATAATACGTTGCGCAAGTCCGTGCAAGACCAAAGGTTAGTCCTCAAAGTACTAAGTACGTACCGGCATTGCAGGTTGGTGTTCAAACTGTCATTCTTTTTCTTGGAGACACCCTCCAAATAGGAGACCTGGTTGAGGAATGGCTCCGAGTCCGGGCACATGGGCAGGGATGAAGTGGCCCATCGCTTTCTTATGGAGTGCGCGCGGCGCGGCCAGACGCTGTGGATGGGCGAGCGGCTCCGGTCCCTCTCCGGCGAGGCGGACGAACCCGCCGTCCAGAAACAGTTCTACGGGTTGTGGAAGCTGCAGATCAACCTCCTGCGGCACTATTTCCAATTGCAACGCGCGGAACGGAATCTCTCCTCGCGGGTGCAAATACGGCGGCGTGGGACGGGCCGCAGTGCCATTCGTCAGATAGAGCGGGAGCGTCAGAGGCTGGGCCGGGAACTGCACACCGGGGTAGGGCAGATGCTGGCCGCCATCCGGCTGCAAGTGGAGGTCATCGCCATGCAGTTACCGGATCCCCCGGCTCCCGTGGCGCAGAGTCTGGCCCGGATTGCTACGCTGGCGGGCGATGCCCTGGAGCAGGTGCGCTCCGTTTCCCAGCGGCTGCACCCGCCGGAATGGCAGCGGCTCACGCTGGCGGCCGCGCTTACGCAACTGTGGGAGATCAGCGGCATCCCGCAGAAGTTCGAGGCTTGCCTGCGAATCGAACCGCTGCCCCGCGAACCCGGCCTCGAAGTCAAGGTGCTGGTGTACCGCGCGGCGCAGGAGGCGCTGGCGAACCTCACGCGGCATTCCCGCGCGACCCGCATCGGGATGTCGCTGGCGGCGCGCGGCGACTGTCTGGTTTTGACGGTCGAGGACAATGGCGTGGGTTTCGATGCCGTGGGGCTGTTTCGGGCTCCCGCCACCGTGGCGTCCGGCATCGGGCTGCGTTCCATGCGCGAGCAGGCCGCCGCGCTGGGCGGGCGGATGGAGATACAAAGCGGCCCGAACGGCACCCGGCTGGAGGTTTCAACGCCTTTTTTGTTTGAAGACGCAGCGGCCGGGGACGCCGCCTGACCAAGGAGAAGCGATGCCGGAACCAGCACAGACCACCGTCGTCCTGGCCGACGATCACGCCATCGTACGGGAGGGATTTGCCGCCCTGTGCACCAACCACGGCATGCGCGTTTTGGGTCAATGCCCGGATGGGCCGGCAGCCATGGAGATGATCGCCTCCCTCAAGCCGGACTTCGCCATTCTCGACCTGCACATGCCGGGCATGACGGGCGTGGAGGTGATCCGCAAACTGCGCGCCGCGGGTTCCAAAGTCAAACTCATGATCCTCTCCATCAGCCGGGAAGACGCTACGGTTATGGAGGCGTTGCGTGCCGGGGCGGATGCCTATCTGTTGAAGGACGGGCCCGTGCAGCACGTCCTGGACGCCATGCGCTTTATCCGCGACGGCGGAGTATACGTATCTCCGTTCCTGCACGGCGCCGGTCTGTTCACCAGGGTCGAGAGGGGACTGCCGGAAGATCCGCTGGCAGCGCTCAGCCCTCGCGAAATGGAGGTATTCTCCCATCTCGTGAATGGGCTGCGGGCGAAGGATATCGCCGAGCTGCTGGACATCAGCCCCAAGACGGTGGATACTTACCGCGCCAGCCTGATGCGCAAGCTGAACGTCCACGATCTGGTCGGCCTGGTGAAATTCGCTATCGAGCGGAACCTCACGAGCACTTCCGTCGAGCGCTGAAGGGAATGCACTGGGCCGTCTCCTGGCCCTCCCGGCAGCGCTGATAGTCTTCCAGGGATTGGATGAGGTCTTCGACTGTGGCTCTACGCTGGTAGAGGCGATCAAGCGCGCGGCGGCGGATCAGATCAACGGACAGCAGGCGGTTTCGTTGTTCGGAAAAAGAGGATGGGAGCATGATCGGGCTGGGCATGGCGATTCAGATTTTTCCTAGCATGGTTATCAGGTAATTCCTGGGTCGAAATGTAAGCATAAACACATTTTCAGGTCCGAATCAAGAGAAATCTGAAGGGTATGCTAGGGAGTTTCCCTAAACAGTACTAGTGCGCGATGAATCGGCCCTTCTTTGACCTGTTCAAGCCGGGGCGTAGCACATGCTGACCATCGGTCATTCCAACCGGCCGCTGGGGGAGTTCCTCGAGATGCTGAAGGGGCACGGCGTGGAGTTGTTGGCCGATGTGCGGACCGTGCCGCGCTCGCGCCACAATCCGCAATTCAACCGGGAGACTCTGCCGGCTTCCGTTGCCGAGGCCGGAATTGCCTACGTCCACCTGCCGGGGCTGGGCGGATTGCGCCATGCGCGCAGAGACTCGATCAACACCGGCTGGCGGAACCTCAGCTTCCGCGGCTTTGCCGACTACATGCAGACCGCGGAATTCCAGGAGAGCCTGGCGGAGCTGGCGCGGCTGGAGGCGGGAAGCCGCGTGGCGATCATGTGCGCCGAATCGCTGCCCTGGCGCTGCCACCGCTCGCTTATCGCCGACGCCCTTCTGGCACGCGGTATTCCCGTCTGGCACATCATGAGCGCTGGCAAGCGCGACCTGCACCGGCTGACGCGGTTTGCGCGGGTGGAGGGCGGCAAAGTGACCTACCCTCCCGAACAGATGGAGCTGTCCGAGTGACCCCCCTTCCCGGTGGTGCCGTGGTCCAATTCCAACGGTAGAAGCGGGCTTTAGGGTCCTGTCAGCGCGACTACACCCACCGCGGGCTGGTTTTTTCGCCCATGCGGAGTTTTCTGGTCCAAACGGGTTGATTTCCCAAGACATACACAACAAAAGGCGTCGCTGTTCGATTTTCGGACGGCCGGTTTGGACTGGCAGGTGCTTTGACAGACTCGCTCGGTAAGGCTTAGACATTGCCATGGGTGCAGCCGGGTTGTCTCCCGGCTGTCGGGTATTCAATGCAACGGGTGAATCCAGTTTCGGAGAAAAGCATGCGAATGGGTAATTCAGTTTTAGCGGCGGGTCGTTGGGCGCTGGCCGTAGTGGCGATCGCGGGCTCGGTAGTCCTGATGCGGGCGGACAAGAAAACCGAATTCACGCCGCGCGACAAGGCCTTCTATGCGGATGCGACCACCATAAACTTCGTCCGTCCGGGTTTGACCATCACGATCAAGTCGGCCAAGATCGCCGCGGACGGCACCATCAGCGTCGATTACACGCTGACTGACCCCAAGGGGCTTCCCTTGGACCTGGCTGGAGTGCAGACACCGGGCGCCGTCTCGGTAAGCTTTGTCGCGGCATATATTCCTAAGGGGCAGACGCAGTACTGGTCCTTTGCCACGCGTCCGCAGACCAGCCCCATCACCAAAGTGACGGCGAATCAGGCGGGCACGGATTCCGGCGGCACCACGCAAACGGTGGCGGTGGGCGAGTACATCTATACTTTTAAGACCAAAGCCGCGGCGCAGGGCGGCGGGGCGTTCGACCCGACGGCCACTCATCGCGTTGGGGTTTATGGTTCGCGCAACCTGACCGAGTTCGACCTGGGCACGAACTATGACGACTCCACTTTCGACTTCGTGCCGGCTGGCGGGACACCGGCTCCGCGCGATGTGGTGCGGACGGCGGCCTGCAATAAGTGTCACGATCAATTGGCCGCCCACGGCGGCTCGCGGCGCAGCGTGGAACTGTGCATTATGTGCCACCAGCCGCAAACGGTCGATCCGGACACCGGCAACAGCGTGGGCATGAAGGTTTTCATCCACAAACTGCATATGGGGAGCCAGCTTCCGAGCGTCAAGGCGGGCACGCCCTACCAGATCATCGGGCACAACCAGGACGTATCCGACTGGTCGACGGTGAATTATCCCTCCGACCCGCGGCGCTGCGAAAGCTGCCACGATCCGGCCACGAAGGCGGCGCAGCAAAACAACTACCTGACCAACCCCAACCGGGAAGCCTGCGGCTCCTGCCATGATACGACCAACTTCGCCACCGGCGCCAATCACTTGAACCTGCCGCAGGTGGACGACAATCAGTGCGCTGGCTGCCACATTCCGCAGGGCGAGCTGGAGTTCGACGCGTCGATCAAGGGCGCGCACACGCTGCCCACGCAATCGGCAAACGCGCCGGGCATCAACCTCGAGATCCTGAAAGTGGACAATGGCGTGGCGGGCAAGGCCCCGACGGTGACCTTCACGGTGAAGGACAACTCCGGTGCGGGCATTTCGATGGCCACGCTGACGGGCGGCTCCAACCGGCTGGCCCTGGTGATGGCGGGTCCGACCTCGGATTACGGCTATACCAGCTTCGGCGCGGATGTGAAGACTCCGGGCTACGTCTCCGAGAACCCGGTGCCCACGGCCAAGTGCTCCGGTGACGGAACCTGCACCTACACCTTCACGCACTCTCTTCCGGCCGCGGCGAAAGGGACCTTCGCCATCGGTATCGAAGGTCGGCGCGGCATCACCCTTTTGCCGGGCACCACGATTCAACAGACGTCGGAATATGGCGCCATCAATAAGGTGAGCTACTTCTCGGTGGACGGCACGCCGGTGCAGCCTCGCCGCCAGGTGGTGGACGTCGCCAAGTGCGATACGTGCCACACCTACCTCTCGCTGCATGGCGAGAATCGCAACCAGATTGAAATGTGCGTGCTGTGCCACAACCCGAGCGAGAACGACATCTCGGTGCGGCCCGTGGCGACGGTAGCGGCCGACAAGGCGTTGCCTCCGCAGTCGGTGAACTTCGCGCTCATGATCCACAAGATCCACACCGGCGAGCAACTGACGGCGGCCGGTCAGAACTACACCATCGTCGGGTTCGGCGGCAGCCACAACGACTTCTCGGACGTCCGCTATCCCACGATGAGCGATGCGGGCACGACCGGCGACACCGCCAAGTGCGACATGTGCCACGTGAACAACTCCGAGACGGTATTCCCGATCGACAAGAACGCGGTGGCCGATACGCAGGGGCTCATGGCCCCGGCGTCGACGCTGGCGACCACCTCGGCCTGCACCGCCTGCCATATCACTAAGGCGGCTATGTCCCACGCGGTCTCCCAAACCGATCCGAAGTTCGGCGAAAGCTGCGATATCTGCCATGCAGCGGGCACCGATTTCGACGTGGTTAAGGAACACGCAGGCAAGTAGTTCCATCGTCCGGCGGCGAGCGTAGCCGCGGGGCCTCGGCAGGCGGCACCGCCTGCCCCACCAAGACCGATCCTGCGTCTTGCAATGGTGGGGCAGGCGGTGCCGCTTGCCTTTTTTTTGCCAAACCCGGTGGCAACTTCGGGGATTCGGATGTTCATAGCGGAATTTCACCCAACGGGAACCAGCCTTTTCACCCATTTGCGACCTTCTAGGGGCGGATTGTCCCAATGCTGAAATTTTCAACACAAAGATAATAAACGGCTTGGCTGTCAGGTTTTTGGAACGGTGGGTTTGGACGGGCGAATGCTTTGACCAACCTGCTCAGCAGCTTCAGCGTGATCCCCAGTTTGGTGGGAGTAATTTTCCGGTCACGCGGTGTTTCGGGGCATTGAATTTATCTCATTTTTGTGGAGAAGAGCATGCGAATCCGTTCTTCGGTAGTGGCGGCGGGTCGTTGGGCGTTGGCTGTGGTGGTGATCGCGGGTTCGGTGGTCCTGATGCGGGCGGACAAGAAGACCGAATTCGACGTGCACGACAAGGCCTTCTTCGCCGATTCGGCCACCGTGAATTTTGTTCGTCCGGGCCTGACCATCACCATCAAGTCGGCCAGCATCGCCGCGGACGGCACCATCAGCGTCGATTACACGCTGAC
>JAIQEX010000098.1 GCA_020073615.1 Terriglobia bacterium | reverse complement strand
GCGCGGCAGTGGCGGTGTTATTATCCAGCGGTGCTCCCGCTTGCCGCAGAAATACGCAGAAATAAAATAAGTCTATCCCAGTGTTTGAGTAGGTAAGATATCGCGTGGCCCAAGCCGGAGTTAGGTTCCACTCTTCTCTCGTCGGACTGTGCGTCAAGCCATATAACTTGGATCCGGCGTGAAAACGCGCCTTCAGGGCTGAAGGGGCTTCAACTTGGCAACCCTCGCGAGTATCGTCTGTGTTAGACTTTCTGGCTCTCCGCAGGAATTCGTAGAAATGCCAATTGGCGGAGACTTGAGCGTTTTGTCTTTTCTGGGATTGCTTGGCGCAGAGGGCAACCGTCCCGCCCGAAGCAACGACGTCGGAGCCTGCCGAACAGCTCGGCCTGTGAGCGTTGTCTGGCGCTTGTATGGGAAGCGCAGGCAAGAGAATCGATGATGGGCGTAATCGTTGATTTGACAGGGTGTTATGGCAATCCGGCCTCGCGGCGTCGCGCTGTTTAAACAGCTCAACGTACCATGCGCGGTGGTGTGTTACTTCAGCCCGAACGTCGGCCCTTGGCGCTCACCGGCTCGCATCGGGGGACGCCCCAGGACGAAGGGAACGGGACACTCTTGGGATGGCGGCGGCGATAAGTCTCAAGCAGTGCGGAAAGCCGGTGAACAGGGCCGGCGACTCACTTTCCAAGCCGCCGAGCCGCAACGAACTCCAACAGCCCAATCCCGGAAACTCAATGAAAACACGGGTTTCACCAATTCCTGCGGAGAGCCGACTTTCTATCATCGGCGAGGGTCTGAGTCTGAGCACCGGCCGGTTTTGGGGGCGGGTCAGTTCGCCAGGGATAAGAAACAGCTTGTAGCGGAGTTTCTGCAGCGTGAGATTTTGCCAAGCTTCATCCAGAAATCCAGACAGTTTCGCTGAAACGCGGTCACCAAATTGGTTCCTGTCCCAAAAGTGTAATGGGAGTCGAAGGGCCGTAGATTGCTGAAGTTGCAGGCGGGCCGTGGTGAAATGAGCACCTCTGGCCGATCTCGTGGTTGTGTGGTTCAGGCCCAACAACGAAAGGATCGGATTCAAGGTGCTCATCGAGACATTTATCAGAAAGCAGCTGCGCTTGAAAGCCCATAGGGTTTCTCGGGTGGAGGAACGAGAGGACGCGATGACCGTCTACATCGACCGTCTCGGCCATCGACTGTTGCGTTGTGGTCTGTGCCGTCATCGATGCCGGGAAGTACACAGCGTGCGACCGGAGCGAGAATGGCGGGATCTGTCGATGCGGAAGTTGCCGTTGAAACTGCGCTACCGCCCACGGCGAGTGGAGTGTCCGCAGTGCGGGGTGCGGGTGGAGGATTTCCCCTGGGCCGAGCCGTGGGCGCGCGTGACCACGGGCTCTCCCGCCCGCAGAACGAACCTTGGGAGTTCGCAGCTCCCAGAGGCAGATCCTATGCAGATCCTACACCCGTCGCCGGTTCGGTACAGCAATATGCCGAGCAACTGGCTGACCCCGATTGTTACCGTCCCGGCCACTGTCCGCAGTGCCATACCAAACATCCACTTACCGCGCATGGCTTCTACACGCGCACGCTCATCGATGCGGCCTTCGATGGCATCATCCGCGTGCGCCGCTACTTGTGCCGGGCCTGCCAGCGCACCGTGTCCCTGCTGCCCGAGTTCGTCTTGCCCTACCTGCGCAGCAGCCTGACGGTGATCGCGCTGTTTCTCATCACCCGTCTGCTCCGCGGGCAAACATTGCAGAGCGCCGCCGCATCCGCGCCGCCCCCGATGCCCTACCAGCGCGGCCAGTTCTGGGTTCGCCGGTTTCGCGCACAGGCCGAAGCGCTGTGCGCCACGCTGGCCGCGTTGACCCAGCCGGTTCCCGCGCCCGACTTCGTCCACCGCGCCCTGGCCATGCTGGAATCCACCGGCTGGATCGCCGCTCACCGCTTCCTGTTTGCCGGCGTGCGCTGCCACCTGCTGGGTTGGCCGCGCGGTCTGGCTCCCGACGGCCGCCGCGCCACATTCTCCTCCGCCGCCGCGCCCGCCTGAGCTTCCCCACACACCATTTGCATGGAACCGAGCTGCCTTCCTCCATAAGCTGACGTCCAGGAGAAAAAAACAAACTCCATGGACGACTTCCTCTGGGATGCCCGCTTCCGCCCGACGCTCCGGATCTCCGGCCCAGGTTTCCGGCAAATACAACCGCCAGTTCAACGCCGCACTACCTTGCGTTCCGACGTGGTGCAGGCTAACCGCGACCTGGCAGTTGCCGGTCTTCCCTAAAGTGCCGGAGTATTGGCGCTCGACACCGACCGAGTGGTCCCCTTGTTTGGGGAAGCCCATATCGTCAATGACCCAGGCTGATTCCGGCTCCAACTCCGCCGTCATGCGACGGCCCAGGCGTTCCCAGATGGGATGCCAGTCCCAAGGGCTCTGTCCGACGAACTGCTGCATGGCCTGCACGTTTCCATCCGGCAAACGCGATGCCATCGGTTCGACTGATTTGCGCTCACCATCCAGCAACAACCCGCGCACATAGACGGCGCCCCAATGCCGTCGCTCGCTACGACCAACCGGTTCCAACAAATCGACCAGAAATCGCTCCAAACGTTCATGGCACTTTCTGATTTGGGTCGCGGTCATGTCAGAGACTACCATGGCTCGAAACTTGTGTCAATACTTAACGTTGTAATACCAGGAGCCCGTCCGAAGAAATATTTTGTCGTTAGTTGATCCCGGAGTTCGGCCGATCCGATTATTGAGGAGTGTATCCGCGAAAGGATGGAGAAACGCACCGGTTCGGTCGCGGGGAGGCAGAATCGCTCCACCGGGTCGTTTTGCGGCGGGTTTTGCTGTCGGTTTGATCCGTTCTACTCATTGCAGAGCCGGTACAATTTCAAAATGTTGTGGGTGAGACACACTAAGGCCCACTCGCCACGGACTTTAGCCAAACCCCGCAGTAGAAATTGCCGAAATCCGCGGGCTTGTTTGATCTGGCCGAACACCGGTTCGACAATCGTTTTCCGTGCCGCATAGACCGCACGTCCCGCTTTGGTCTGGAGCTTGCGCTTCATTCGCTCTACCCGCGTGCATTCTTGGGCAGCGGTCCAGGCGGGCACGGCAGGCGGTGCTCGCCATGCTTCTGCTTGCCGGTCGCGATATAGGCGTCGATCTTAGATCCCGATGCGCCGGCAGTTTCCAGATGCTCCAGGTTCTTCTCCGAACAATATCCGCTGTCGGCCAGAAGCCCTGCCGGCCGCTGTCCACTCTGCTGCTCGATAACCTGCACCATCGGTTCGACTTGCTCTTTATCGTTGGCCGCCGCCGTCACGCTCTGCCCCACGATCAACTGCAATGCCGGCTCTACGGCCGCCTGTGCATTGTAGCCTTGCACGAAGCCATCGCCGCCCTTCATGATGCGCGACTCCGGATCCGTGAAATTGAACTGATCCTTGTCGGCGGGCTTGGCCTGTTTCACGGCTTCGGCCGGCTTTCCTTCCGCCGCCGCCTGGTCCCTGGCTCGCTCCTCCAGTGCCCGTTTGGCCTCGCGAATCTTTTTCAGCCGAGTTTCGCGCCGCTGCAACTCTTTGGGTAACTCATCGCCCCGTCGATCCGCCCCGTACTGCGCATCTTCTTCGGCGTCAATCGCTTCGGCTTGCGCCAGTAGTTCCCGTACCTCGGCCCGGATCTGTTGCTCCTTCTCCTTCATCCGGTCATAACTCATCGCTTTGTGCTTGCTGGCATTGGCCTTCACCTTCGTGCCATCCAGCGCCACCCGCCCCAGTTTCATCGCGCCCGCTTCCAGCGCAATCCTCAGCGTCTGTTCAAACAGGCCTTCCAGTGTTGCCAAATGGATCTTGCGGAAATCCGAGATGGTGCGGAAGTTCGGAGCGTTCCCCGCCGCCAGCACGCGAAACGCAATGTCTTCTATCAGTCGCTGCTGGATGCGCCGGGAACTGAATACGCCCACGCAAGATCCGTAAACCAACAGCTTCGTCATCATCCGCGGGTCGTAGGGCGGCTGCCCCCGCTGCTCGTCGCCATACACCGCATCCATCGCGGACAGATCCAGATTGTCGACCACATCGCTGACGAAGTAGGCCAAATGGTCATCTGGCACCCAGTCCCGCAGGCTCGGAGGAAGCAGAAACTCCTGATCCGGAAGGTACGGCGGCCGGTAGCTCTTACCCATAAAACATTATGGACCGATTCTGTTCTATTCATCCAGTAAAATCGTATTTCTCGGACAGGCTCCGCACAGGGACCGCACTCGCAATCAGGTCACCGGTAGGCAGCACTTGCATGCGCGCGTTGCGCGGGCCGCCTGAAGGATCGGGCTGTATTGTGATCGCTTCAAAAGCTTGCGACTGAGCGACGGACGGCCCGCCTGCAACTTCAGCAATCTACGGCCCTTCGACTCCCATTACACCTTTGGGACAGGAACCCATATGTTGTTTTAAACATTTCTGCTGCTCCATGTCGGAGCTGGTCATGACGGCGGACTGCGGTTTAGTGTGGTTCGATCGCTTGGTTGGCATCCAGACGTCCGATATGGCTCCAGCACACGGCGAGAGGGGCCGCAGGCTCTATGAACCGGGAGGGTCAAATTCAACGCTGGGGTCGTGAGCCAACGGCGGCTGGCGAACCGCCTGAATCGCATAATTCCGTCGTCCACTTGGTTGTCGCCATTGCGAAGCCCTGTCAGCCGTCCGTGGATCAGCAGATCGCCCGTCGTCCTAAAGTAGCCACTCGAATGCGACCACCAACGGCCGTGACGGCGCGCGCTATGAACAACTGGAAGTGCCGTGAATAGGCCGTTCGCCGCATGGCGGCAAGCTGTTCGGTTTGGGATAACTGACGCGGCCTCTGCAGCAGTTACGTCATTTCGAACCGGATGAGAGGCTACAGCACAGATCCGGCAATGAAATGAGACTTACGCACAACCCTGAATGCGGCGTTCGCTGCTCTCCCGTCTGGGCGGCCTTCGACCGGATGCTTCGGAATGCCGCAGCAGTTGTGCGAATTTGAAGAGGAAGCACACGCAGTCGACGTGCGTCGGACCCCCATGAATACACGCGATTCCAACACTCTATCGCGAAACTCGCATTTCAGGAATTCCAAACCCGTCAACACGGTGTTCCGGGGCCACTCCGAGGGCGCAAATGCGCCGGATCCAAGTAATTGTTATCGCATGCTGAAGCTTACCTGGGCACGGGCGGCAGCCTGGCTCGTCCGGCGCCACCACCTGGATGAGCGTGCGCCCGCCGGCAGTATGCTCGCGGTCGCCAGCCGCCTCTGCGGCTTGCACGCCCAGGTGATGTCCTCGGCCGAGCTGACCGCGTGGGCCAGGGTCGAAGAGCTTGACCGGGGGGCGGTGCGGCGCGCGTTGTGGGAGGACCGCACGCTGGTCAAAAGCTGGGCCATGCGGGGCACGCTGCACCTGCTGCCCGCCAGCGAGTTGCCGCTGTGGCACGCGGCTCTCGGCACCAGCCGGCGGTACTTGAAACCCGCGTCGTGGCAGAAATATTTCGGACTCACGATCGAGGATCTCGACCGCCTGACCGAAGCCGTCGCCGCCGCGCTCGATGGCCGGGTGATGACGCGCGAAGAGCTGGGGCGGGAGGTGGGACGGCTCACCGGGTCGGCCGCTTTCGCCGCCAAGCTCGTCGAGAGCACTTGGGGCACCATGCTGAGGCCGGCCGCGTTCGCCGGCCACCTGTGCTTCGGGCCCAGCCTGGGCCAGCGCGTCCGGTTCACGCGGCCGGACACGTGGCTGGCCGCGGCGGGGCACACTCCGGGTCCGCCGGCCGATCCGCAAGCGGCCACCGCTGCCGTCACGCGCCGGTTCCTGGCGGTGCACGGTCCGGCCACGTACCAGGACCTGGCGCGCTGGTGGAGCGGCGGCGGCGTTTCCACGGCCCGGCAATGGATCGCCGCGCTGGGAGAAGAGGCGGCTGCGGTCGAGCTGGAGGGTGCGCCGGCCTGGATGCTGGCCGCCCATGCCCGCGAGGTGCGTGAGCTCCCGCCGGGCCGGTCGGTCCGCCTGCTGCCCGCCTTCGATCAGTACGTGGTGGCCGCATCCTGCCACGCCGGGCGCCTGCTGCGCGGCGATTTCCGGGGCCGCGTTTATCGGCCGCAGGGCTGGCTGTCGCCGGTCCTGCTGGTCAATGGCCGCATGGAGGGCACCTGGCGGCACGAAATCAAGGGCAGCCGCGTGGAGGTCGCCATCGAGCCGTTCGTCAAGGCGCCGGTGTGGGTGCGCCGCGCGGCCGGGCAGGAAGCCGAGCGCCTGGCCGCGTTTCTGGGCGGCACCTTGCGCCTCGCCTGGAAGAGCTGACGAAGGCGCGCCGCCTCACGGCGCAAACTGCACCTGAACATCGCGCTCCGCCGCCCGCCCATGGTCGTCGATCGCGCGAATCAGATGCGCTCCATCGGCGGTGGGGCGCCACGCCAGCGCTCCGGCACCCGCGGGGAGTTTTCCGATCAGTGCGCCGCCGTCAAACCAGAACATATTCCGGACGTCCGCCGCGGCGCTGGCCTCCAGCGCGACCACGCCGTCGGGACGGGAGCGCCGCAATGTGTACGTGACTCCCGCGAGCGGGGACGCGATGCGCGGCGCCTCGGTGCTATCCTCAGCCGCGCAGGCCGGCAGCGGCGGCGGCACGCGCCGCGGCATTCCCGCCTCGCGAAAGAGCTTCAGCATGTCGGAGCTCCAGAACTCGAAGACCTCGAAGCGCGTTGTGCCGGGAGGATAGGGCGGGCAGCCTGGGCGTCCCGTCGCCACATCGATGGCCACGCCGCGGTGCAACTGGCTGACGCGGATGGGAGACTTGCCGGGAATGTACCAGGTCTCGACCGTCTGCGGGCACCACGCGTTGGGAAGGTCGCCGCTGGCGGCGCAGACCGCCACCCGGCTGACCCCGGGGGGCGGCTTGAGCTCCGGCGCCGCTTCGTTCGCACGCGCCAAATTCAAAGCATCGGCGATGCGGAAGAACAGCGGTGCGGCGGCGTCGATGCCCACGAAACTCGGATTCCCCTTGCCGGAGAAATCGCCGATCCAGACCACCAGCACATACGGCCCCACCACCCCCGCCGACCAGGCATCGCGAAATCCCCAGGACGTGCCGGTCTTCCACGCCACCGGCCAGCGGCTGCGAACGGGCAGTGCGCCGTCTTCATCGGGCCGCGGATTGCGGCGCAGCATATCGAGCGTGATGAACGCGGCCTCCGGGCTGAGCAGGCGCGCCCCTTCCTCCGGTTTCGGCGGCTGTGGCGGCGCCGCGCGCACGGGAAGCAGCACGCCCTGGTTCGCCAGCATGCCGTAGAGCCCGGCGAGCTCCTCCATGGTGACTTCGCCCGCGCCCAGCGCCAGCGCCAGCCCGTAATACGATTCCGGTTTGAGGCGGCTCACCCCGGCGCTCTGCAGGAAGCCGTACAGGCTCGGCTGCTTGAGTTGCATGGAAACCCACACCGCCGGCACGTTGCGGCTGCGAATGAGCGCTTCCTCGGCCGCGATGGGCCCCAGGAATCGCCCGTCGAAATTCTCCGGCGTGAAGGGACCGAACGACGACGGCGCATCGCGCAGGATGGTTCGCGGGTGCAGCACGCCCTGATCGAGCGCCATGGAGTAGATGAACGGCTTGAGCGCGGAGCCGGGAGAACGCTTCGCCAGCACGCCATCCACCTGCCCATCGATCGCCTGGTTCCAGTAATCGGCCGATCCCACCCATGCCTTCGCCGACATATCACGGGAATCCAGCAGCAGCGCCGCCGCATTGCGAATGCCGCGGTCGCCGTATTGGTCGATGTAGCGGCGCATCTGGCGCTCCACCAGGCGCTGCAAACCGGCATCGAGCGTGGTATCGATGCGCGAAGGCCGGCCGGGGCGCGCGGCCAGCAGCGCATCCACAAAGTGCGGCGCCAGCCACGGCATGGCGAACTCGGGCCGCGCGGCGATGGGCGACTCCAACTGCCGCCGC
The DNA here is from genome assembly GCA_020073615.1 of Terriglobia bacterium. Classification (GTDB taxonomy): domain Bacteria; phylum Acidobacteriota; class Terriglobia; order Bryobacterales; family Bryobacteraceae; genus JADGNR01. The sequence goes on along the minus strand of JAIQEX010000098.1, from coordinate 18,554 downwards.
TCCGTCTCGCCCGCCCGGTGGCGCGCCAGCCACAACCTCGCGAGTTGCGCGCGGGCCTTCAGCAGCTTGTCTCGCGGGAGGCCCTGCGCGGTGCGCGCCGCCGGGCTCTGAGGAATCACCGCCAGGGTCAGCGCTTCGCCCAGACTCACCCGGTCCGGCGGTTTTCCGAAAAACATCCGGCTCGCCGCGCCCACGCCCTGCACATTGCCGCCGAACGGCGCCAGGTTCAGATACGCCTCCAGCAAGTCGCGTTTTGAATACCGGCTCTCCAGCCAGAGCGCCGCAGCGATCTGCCGCGCCTTCCCCGCCGCGGATCTGGTCTTGAGACCGTAGAGCATGCGCGCCAACTGCATGGAGATGGTGGAACCGCCCTGCCGTCCCGCGCCCCGAACCGTTCTGACACCGGCGCGCAGGAGCGCCGCCGGATTGACGCCGGGGTGCCAGTAATACCAGCGGTCTTCTTTCAGCAGGAACGCCTCCACCAGAACCGGCGACATCTGCGAGAGCGGGGTCCACAAGCGGTATTGATCGTCGGAGGCCAGCGTGACGCGAAGCAGCTCGCCATCCGCCGACCACACGGCGGTGGAGAGCGGCACGCGCTCCGCCAGGGGCGCGTGCGGCCACCAGCGCAGCAGCGCGAGCATGGCGGCGACGGCGATGCCGGCCCACCCGGTCTTCTTCATGGCTTCACGATTTCCAGTTTCCCGGACGCACCGATGCCTGCGGTCTTGGGGTCGTACAATCCCTCGGCAAAGGCCGGCGGCGCCAGGAAGACGCCGGCATTGGTGGCTCTGACGCGGTAAACGAAAGTGGCGGCATCCTTACTTATGTCGCCATAGAGCACCAGGCGGTCGTCGCGCACATCGACGTGCTGCGGCACCCAGTTGGACTTGTCGGGCAATCCGATGGCGAGCCCCGAGAAACGGCCCCGCTGCCGCGCAGCAGCCGGGTCCGCGTCCGGAGTGGCGCTATCGGTGGCGGGGCGCAGTTCGAGAACCGCCTCCGTCCCTCCCGGCAGCAGGTCCACCACCGCGATCTGCGCCACCCGGTCGCGTTTGGTGGCGCGCAGCCGCACCCGCATGAGGAACTCTTCGCCCACTTTGACCTTGGCCACCGGGTTGCCGCTCAGATCCAGAAACTCATGGATCACGGCAATGCCCTGGTCGACCGCCGCGGCCGGCGGATGGCGATCGAAGCCCGACTCATTCAGGGCGTAGTAGGCCGCCAGCGCCCCTTCCTTGGCGAACTGTACGCGGGCGGCGTCGATGGACAGATCCGCCTTCGGCATGGCGCCATGTGTCGCCGCCAAGGCTCGTTCGCGCCCGTCCTTGCCGATCTCCGCGATGGCGAATTTCCCCGTGGCCCCCGCCGCTTTCGCGTAGGCGTCGAGCGCCAGCAGCGTCCAGGCCGCGGACAGAGAATCGAGGCGGTTGGCGCCGGCGGCGCTCGCCAGATCTTCGAGCACCATAGCCGGAACCGCGCTCAGCCGCGCCGGGAAGTGCCGTGCCAACAGATAGAGCAATTGCGCGTCGTGGACTACCGGGTCGTAATAGATCTCGTCGCCCCAATCGCGTCTTTGGCGCGACCACGGAACCTTGGCGATCATCCGCTCGGCATCGTTATTGCGTTGCATCAGGCGGTAGGTGGCCGCCAGCCAGCCCGCCGCGAGATCTGTGGGCCACGCCTGCGGATAGCGGTGCGACAGTTCCTGCTCGACGTTCGAAAGCGCATTCCCCGGCTTGATTCCCTGCCGCGCGAGGAGGTAAACCGCGTACGCCCGCCACCGCCCGTCGGCCAGGGTCGATGCCGGGGTGGACGCGAAATGCGCCAGCCAATCGTCGAGACCGGCGATCAGCGCCGGCGGAATCTTCTGTCCGCGATCTTTCCCTTCCACCAGAAACTGGGCCGCGTAGACCGTGGGGAATTCGGCCGTATCGGGCGACGACGACCACAGGCCAAATCCGCCCGAATCGTTCTGCCGGCTCTGCAACACGGCAAGCGCACTGGCTGGCGAGGAACCGGCGCGCGTTCGCACCGCCCCGAATTCGGGCCGCGACGCCAGCAGCAGCGCCGCCATTCCCTTGCTCACCAATTGCTCGGTGCAGGTGTACGGATAATCGTCCAGCCATGCGATCAGCCCCTGCCCCCAGACCAGAGGCACCGCGGACACCGCCGCTTCCACCTTGCGATTTTCGCGGTACATGTCGCGCGTGAGGGGGATCGCCGTCTTCGCGCCCTCGAATCGGCCCAGCGTGAGTTGCGTGCGATACGCCACCGGGGGCCGGACGCTGACGCTCTCTTCCATGCGCGCTTCCGCTCCACCACGGCGCGCAACGAACCGCAACGCCGCCGCGCCCGGCACGGCATTCGCCTTGAAGCGGAACTCGCCGGCTGCTTCCTTCTTATCCGGCACCTGCAAATCCACCGTGACCGGGCCGGCCGGCGACAATCCCGCGCTCACCTGCGCTTCCAGGCGAATCGGCCCACTCCCGCCCACCGTGTTGTTGTAGACGCCCACGCTGACCGTGAACTCGTCACCCGGAGCCACCATCGACGGGACGTTCGGCGTCAGGATGAAACTGCCCTTCACCTCCGTGGCCCCCTCCGCCGTTCCTACGCGCCGCGCATTCACGGCGATGGCGACGATGCGCAGCTTCCCGTTGAAGTAGTCGGGCACGGCGTAGCGGAACTGGTGTCCCGCCGGACCCACGTCGACCAGCCCGGACCAGTACGCCACCGGCGGCTTGCGCTTCTTGGCGAACGGGTTCAGATGGCGCGCGAAGCCGCCATCGGCATCGCCGCCCGGCGCGGCCAGCGCCAGGAAGCGCTTGAATTCCGGCAGAATCAAATCGAGAATCTGCGTGGTCTGCACCTCCAGCATCCGCTTCTGAAAGAAGTACGCCAGCGGATCCGGGTTCTTATACCGCGCCACCTGCAGAATGCCCTCGTCCACCGCCAACAGGGCCACGCGCGAAGCCTCCGCGGGCGTCACCTGCATGGTGAGAGTCGTGCCCGGCTTGACTTCGCGCGGCACATTCAGGGTGAGCCGCTGTTGGCGCGCCGCCAGATTCGCGGAAAACGCGGCCACCCCGTAAGACAGCGGGCTCAGGAAGATTTCGTCGGACGATGGATCGCGCACGAACTGCACGGAAACATAACCGTTGCCTTCGAAATCCCTCGGCAACTGAATCCGTTGCACCGAGTTGGTGGTGGACGTCTTGAACCAGCGGTGCTGGAACACGCGGTCGCGCTCGATGGTAATCAGACCCGCTCCGATGTACGGCCCGCGGATGCTCACTTCGATGGTGTCGCCGCCCGCGTAGGACGGCTTATCGAGTTGCACCTGGAGCTCGGCATCGCGATCGAGCGATTTCGACAGGTTGGCCTCGCCCGCCACGCTGTAGCTGAGCTTGTTGAGCTCCGCGCCGGCCGCATCGCGGAGCACCAGGACGAAATCTCCCGGCTCCCCTGTGGGCAGCGCGAAATTGCTGCCGCCCGCCGCGATGCGGACCTTCCGGCTGTCGCGGATAATCTCCTTCCGCCGCGAAACATATTTATAGGTCTGGTTGTTCTGCTGGGTAAGTACGGAGACGTATTTGCGCTGCACCCATTCGAGCGTGAGCGACTCCGCCGCCACTGGAGCAAGCTGCTGATTGACTGCCAGCCAATGCGCCTGCCGCGCGCTGCCGCGCTTGACGAACGTGAGGTCGCCATCCGGCTTGACCCCGACCAGGTACGCCGCGTTGGAAACGATGGCGCTGTTCTGCGCCGCCACGTTGCGCCCGCCTTCCGCCTCGAAGGCGCGGGCCAGCAGGTACAAGCGGTATGCCCGGCCCGTGAAGCGCCCCAGATCGGGCCGGAACGTGGCGATGCCCTTGTCGTCGGCGACCGTTGCGGGCAGGCTCTCGTGAAACGGCTCGTTCAAGGACTCGCCCACCTGGAAGCGGTGCTCGGGATACCGCGCGAACACCGGCAGCACCGCGGTCAGGCTCATTTCCGCTTCCACGCGCCGCCCGGCGGCCGGCTCTCCGAACAGGTGCGCCACTATGGCGCGCGGCTTCACGTCGTCCGGCTTCAGCCAGCCCTCCACCGGTTGGTCGCTGAGCTCCAGCCGGATCTTCATGCGGTCCGGCTCGAACTCCTGCACCTTGAACGAAGTGCTGCCCAGGATTTCCCGGGTCTTCTCGTTCTTCACCAGAAACGCGGTCGCCTGGTAGGTACCGGTGGGCGCGGCTGGCTGGCTGGTGAAGGCGATCTCCTCGAAGGCCGTAGCCGATAGCTGGAGCGCATGGCGGCTGACGACGGCGCCGCGCGAGTCCGTGATTTCCACCTCCAGGGGCAGACCGGCCAGCGACGACTTCCAGTCCGCGGTCCGCACGATCAGCCCCAGATGCGCCGTCTCGCCCGGACGGTAAATTCCGCGATCCGAGAACAGGTACGCCGAGAGTTGCTGCGCCGACTTCTCATTCTCGATACCGCCGGTATCGAAGCGGGAGAGATCCAGCATGCGATCGTGGGTCTGGAACGGCATGAAGGAAAAGTCGGAGTCCTTCTGCGCCAGGATCATGGCCGGGACCTTCTCGCGCTTCCATTGTTGGAACTTCGGAAGCTTCGCGCGGCCGCCGTTCTCCGTGGTGGCGGCCAGCACCGCCTGGCCGTTGCGCCCGATGGCTTCGATGCGCGCGCCGTCCACCGGCAGGCCGCTGTGGATGGACTGCACGAAAACATCGCGCGTGCCGTCCTTGGCCTGCTTTACGATGAAACCGAGATCGGTGATCAGGATCAGCCGCGTGTCCTCGATGCCGTTTCCCTGGTTTTCCTCCGGACCGCCTTCTTCGGCGTCGGGTTGGTCTTGGGCATCGCCCTGGTCCGCCGCATTCGTTTTCCCCGGAACCACCGAGCGCACTCTTAGCAGGAACAGCCCCTGATTGGTTTGTGTTTTGCCGTGTAAGTAGCGGCCCAGGTCGATGCTGTCATAAGTCGGCTTACCCGGCTGCTTGTCGGTGTAATCGCGCACTTCGATGAAACGCTCCACCACCTGGTCCGCCAGCCCTGCATCCACGTACGGTTTGCTGAAATCCCACATGGTGGGCGCGAGGTGCTGCAACTGGTTGGGCAGCACGCGGCCGATCTCGATCTCCACGTGGTCCACATCGCGCACCAGGAATCCGACCTTCTTGTCTCCCGATAACGACAGCAGAGCGCCCTTCCCCAGAAAGGTCAGAGCCTGGCGGTATGGTTCCACCTGAAACGTGCCGGCGTACGGTTTGCCCGAAATGTAGCCGCCGATCCCGTCGACGGAGTCGGGCACCACGACGTAGATGTAGCGGCCCACCGTAGCCCGGAACTTGAAGCCGTGCGCGGTGTCCCCGCCCTGCTCCGACGACACGTAGCTCAGGGGCACGGGCTGGGAGAGCGCGAGGATGTCCTTGCCGATCTGGCTTTCGTCGCCCCAGTTATACGGGTTGGTGTCCTCCTTCCGCTGTTTGGGATGACGCACCGGCAGCAGGTACGCCGCGACTTTTCCCGCCAGTGCCTTCTCCGCCACCGGCGACGAGCTGGTCAGCAACAGAATCTGCTCGGGCTCATAGCGGGCGTTGTCCACCAGGGTCATCTGCAATCCCGAGAAGCGCAGACTGGAGCGGCCGGGGATGACGACCACAGCCTCCAGCCGCTCCCTGGTCTCGTTGCCGCCGCGCGCCGCCCGAACGCCTTTTTCGATGCGCACCGTCATCGGCGTATCGTCGCGCGGCATGGCCAGCGCCGCGGAATGGATGTAGGCCGCCAGTTTGAACTTGTCGTAGACCACCGTGAAGCTCCGGCTGTCCGGCTTCAATCCCAGGTAGGCGGCATCTTTCGCCAGGGCGAGAGACACGCGCTGTTCGAACGGGCCGGAGTCCACCGGATGCGTGAATTGCACCGTGGCGACCAGCTTCTTGAGATTGGGGTCGCGCGGGTCCTGGTAAAACTGGCTGTCCGCAATCTTGGCGGAGAAGGGCTGGCTGCGGAAGTCCAGGCTGTACTCTTCGAGGCGCACGCCTCCGGCGAAAAATCCCTTGCGCGCAAACGAAACGGTGAAGGCCTTATCGACGGGCCAGTCGTTCTGCGGCGTGAACACCAGATTCTTGTCGCTCACCCAGCGCCACGCGCCGGGCATCCTCGGAGAAAGGTCGATTCCGACGGTGACCGTTTTATCCACCTGCTGCAAGGGCGCTGCGGACTCGTTGAATTGTACGGCCAACGGTTTGATGGAAGAGATCCCCTTGTCGCCGTACTCGGTGAGCCCGGGTGCGGTAACGGTGCAGGTGACGTAATGCGGCACCGGCCGGTTCTCGTACCAGATCCAGCCGCCGATCGCCGCCACCACCACCAGCAGGGCGGCAACGGAGCGTTTGGCATCCCCCACAAGATATCGCCAGCCTTGCGCGATCCGGCGGCCCATCCACACGAGCCAGGAAGGCGGCTGCCACTCCCAACGGCCGATCGCCCGCGCGCTGAGCCACGAGATCCCGGCTGGTAGTTTCCTTGCGGCGCGCCACATCGCTGCGCCAAGCGCCCGTAAACCTGCAAGACTGGTCATATCCATCTAAGCAACTGGAAGAATGAGATACGGTATCGTAGCATCACGCGACCGCCGCGTCTCCGCGTCAAAACGTCTTCAGGATGTTGCCCTCCAGACACGCGTGCTCCCGGCCGGGCTACGCGGTCCCAAAAATGTTTCTTGCTGGAATCAAGCGACTTATTCCCGACTAACTGCGCGGCCCAACCCTTCTGGGTGCGATGTTCCCGACCGAAGAGAGGCTTCACGAGAGAAGCCACGGCAATTTTGCGGCAAATCCGAGCCGGCCCAGCCTGGCTCCAGACGAATCTATTCCAGAACCAGATGTCCAACGTCGGCCGCGACGGCATCGCGGTGAACGCCGCCACGTTTCGGTTCGGCCAGAATCAGCCCGCCGGCAGCCACACGCGCGACGCGGTGGACGGCAGCTTCAAGGTGCCCAACCTGCGCACCATGGAGTTCACGCGCCCCTTCATGCACAGCGGCGGCGTGCCCACGCTGGAAGAGGTGGTGGCCTTTTGCAGTCGCGGGGGCGATGCCCGGTCGGCTGACGGCATCCCGGCGCACAACGGCGGCGCCAATACCACGGGATTCGGGAGCAACCCGGCCGATCACGTGCCGCCGATTCTGCCGATCACGGCTTCAAACGGAGCGGTTGTGTGTCGGAAAGGAGCTTACATCGCCTGCCGCATCGGGCGGTAGCGCCGGCTGGCCCGCACGCCGATCAGTTCGGCAACACTTCCTAACAGATTCGGAAGGTTCTCCGTATGGATGGAAATCTGGTGCTTCCCCCGCCCGGCCGGCCGCTTGTCGGGCTCGTAGGAAGTGATCAGCGCCGTGGCCGGGTGATAATCCTTAACCCGAGCGTAGGCAAGCACATTGCGGCCCGCCGAGCGAGACCCGAATTCCGCGTCGCTCAACACCAGCTCATACTGCCCCTCATCCAGCTTCGACAGGGCTTCGGCTGGCGTCGCCGCGACATCTACGGCATATCCGCCGGCCTGCAGAATCGTTCTGAGGGCAAGACGGGGCGCCAGTTCGCCGTGCACCAATAGTACCCTGGCCAAATCCAGGGGTGGCCGCGCCCCCCCGGAAGAGACGTCGCTGAAAGACTTAAACATGTGCTCCCAGAATTACTTTAACCGATAAGGCCACTTTTTGAGCCTGTAAATTTTGGCCCCCATGCACGGCAGCTTCCTTCCGGCTCGCGAGTTGGCCGCATCAAGCGCTAAAACCCGTGTTTTCCCATGCTTCCATACCCTTGTACGAATTCTGTGTCTTTACATCAAGATAGTTGGCATTAAGATATATCGTAGGGGGATTCAACATGAAGGCCAGCGGCACTCGACTTTGGCTGATTCTCTGGAAAGCTTATGACACCCTGCGGGAGCACGCGCAGCGCCACATTCGCTCACTGGGAATCGGCTTGTCGGATTTTGCCATCCTGGAAGTGCTTCTGCATAAAGGCCCCACGCCCGTCAACGCGATCGGCGTTTGGGTGCGCCTGACCAGCGGATCAATCACCGCCGCCGTGGACCGTTTGGAGCGAAAAGGTCTGGTTGAGCGGCGGAACGATCCGGGCGATCGCCGGGCGCGCGTGGTTCACCTGACCGCGGCGGGGCTAGGGCTGATCTCCGGCGCCTTCGCCGATCACCAGACGGCCATGGAGCGGGCCGCCTCGGGCCTCACCCCCGCGGAACGGGCCGAAGCCATCGAGCTATTGAAAAAGCTCGGCTTGAGAGCAAGGGAGATGCTGGAGTAGTGGCCCGCCGGGGTCCACTGTGCCCCTACAAGGGGTCCCTGGCGGGCGGCCGGGCAGACTGACGGAGCGGCCGTCGTAGGTCCAGATCTCGCGGGCTCCCGCCTCCAGAGCTACCAGGGCAATCTGCGGCTCGAAGATCCTCGGCCCGCGAATTTGCCGGTCACAGGCGACTCGCAAGAGGCGTTCCACGAAACCGTCGCGAGGATGAAGGACCTTCGCCCCGGCAGCGCATAATTCGGTCAGGAAGGCCCGCGCCTCTTCCTCCCGGGAGGGGCGTCAAAAGCTGGAGGGATGCGTCACCAGGACCCAGAATTCCGAGGCGCAGAAGGCGGGAATCGCCCAGCCTCCGGCGTGGTCGCAAGCCTTCTCGATGGCTCGCCGCGTGCGGGCGTGCTCCGGCAGGGCGGAACGAGGGGCGTAGACCAGGAGGTTAGTGTCCGGGGCGATCATTCCCGAGCGAGTTCATCATCTTTTCCCGGTCGGCCAGATCCAGATCCGGCGCCGGTTTGCCTTTCCCGGTGACCCAACGAATCCTGGGGCGCCGGGAGGTGCGCCTGGCGGGCCCGGCCAGTTCCCTGCGAAGACCGCGTTCCACCAGGGCGCGAATGGTGGTCCGCTTCTCGGCGGCCCGCCCGCCTTCACCGTCCGCTCGCCCGCGGGTCCGGCTTCACCTCCAGCGGTTGCGTGTAGCTCTGGCCGTCCACGGTCAGTTTCACCGTGTAGGCGCCCGGCGGCGCCCAGGGGCCTTGCGGTCCCGGAGTGTCCTGGTAGATCGCCGGGATGGGGTAGCCGCCGCCGCACATCTCTAACCACCTGGTTCTAAAGCGAGCTCAGTCGCATTTGGGACAAAATGTCCCGCGGTGTGCTCCGCGCCGGGAAGCTGCCCGGTTCGACCCATGCCGCCTGGCACAGAATCGGCTTCGTCTCGCCCATCCGGACAGTCGCGGCCCGGCAATGCGCTGAACCGAGCCGCGCGCGTAAGCAGGCGATATTGTGGAACCGTCAGAACATCAGGCCGATGCGCGCCACCACCGTGCGCGGCTGCAAAAAGTGCGTGCCGCTGAAGGTGGAGAGGAAGTTATACAGCGCCACCTTGTTCGTCAGGTTGGCGATGTCTACCGAGGCCGTAACCCGCGTGTGGCCCTCCTTGTGGAGCAGGTTGTCGGTGCCTATGCCCAGGTTGAAGACGTGGCGCGGCTTCACGCGGTCGGGATTGTGGTCGTCATCCTCGGCGCCGGCTTGCGGCAGGGTCAGCAGCTTCGACGTCACCGGGCCGCTGCATTCCGTGATCGGGCTGGTGAAGGTTGCGAACACGCCGCCGCAGGACAGGCCGATCGAAGTCTGTTGCGCCGCCGTAAGGGCCAGAGCCGCGTCGGAGTCGGGAATGCCGCTCACCACCAGTCCGCTGTCGTAGCGCCAGGTGAAGGCCACCCACTCGGCGGTCTTGTGCTGGTAGCGGAACACACCCGTGGACTGGAACGCCTGGTCGTGGTCGATGCGGAAGACGCCTCCCGCCAGCGGAGCGCCCTGGGAAATCAGGCCGCCGGTTTCCGGCGGAAAATATCGCGCGCGCGTGTGTCCGAAAGTCCAATAGGCCTGGAAGCCGCGCAAGTTGGTGGTGCTCACGCGTCCGGTAACGCCATCCAGCTTCGAATTGTTCCAGGAAATGGGAAAGGTGATGGTGGTGTTGAGCAGCGTGCTGAAGTCGTAGGCGTTGTTGGTGTACTTCCAGAAGTAGTCGGCGTCGATTAGCAGGTACCGGCCCACCGCCTGCTGCAAGCCGATGTTGAACTGGTTGCGGCTTCCCGGCGGAATGGGGACGGCCTGGGCTCCGAAGATGTTCTGGTCGAGCCCGCCCACTCCGGTGGCGCTCGAAAGCAGCAGGTTTTCGTTAAATGGAGTTTCCAGGGTGCGGGCGTATGCCGCACGCAGCACGGTCCCGGTCTTTTTGATGTTGTAAGCGACGCCCGCGCGCGGCTCGAATCCGTTGGCGGATCTGATGCCGTCGTAGCGGTCGAAGCGGAAGCCGGCATTGAACAGAAAGTCGCCCGCCTTGATGCTGTCGTGGACATAGAACGCGGCTTGATTGATGTTGCCGGTGGCGTGGAAAGCGAATAGGCTGCCGCCGCGCGTCAGGTCGAACGGCACAAGGCCCACCGACAGATTCGGGTTGGCAACGAAGCCCGCGCCGGTGCACTGGTTCGGATCGAGCAGACTTGGGGGCCCCGCACGGTTGCCGTTTCCATCCACACAGATAGGATTGAAGGTCTCATCGGTGATGCCGAACCCGAAATTCTCCAGCAGGCGGGTCTGTTTCAGATCGATCCCGACCTTTACGTTGTGCCGGCCGTACGACACCGAGACATCGCTCTTCACGCCCCAGTTCAGAAGCTGACGCGCCGCGTTCTGCGTGGAGGGTGTATCGGCGAACGGATCGCGGCTTCCGTAGTAGAAGAACTCGTCCTTCCGTATGTATGGATTGACGGTGAGCAGCGTGTGGGGGTTGAAGGTGTGCTGGAACCCCGGAGCGATATTCCAGGTGACCACGCGCTGGTGCTGATCCTGCGACAACTGGTCGTAGTCGTTGGGAGTCTGGATCCAGTTGCGCGCCGAGAAGAGGTTCAGGTGAAAGGCGTCGTGGTTGTTGGGTTGATAGTCCAGTCGGTCGAAGATGCTTTCATTGTTTCCCTTGTCGTGAAAAGCGGTGAACTCCGGAGTATCCAGGAAACGGCCGCTGCGCGAGCCATCGAGGGCCAGAAAATTCCCGATGCGCGCATTGCCGAGGCCCAGCCCCGCGGCGCCTCCCACGGTGCCGAAGGACCCGTAAAAGGTCTCCAGACTGCCGAAAACCCGGCCGGCGCCCAGGCCCGAGCGCGTGGTAATGTTGGCGATCAAGCTGGATTTGTCGCCGAACTCCGCATCCGGCGTCCCCGTCACCACTTCCATGCTCTGGATCGCGCTGGTGGGAAGCTGCGTCGAGAACACTTTGCTCTGCTGGTCGCTGACCGGCTGCCCGTCGATCACGAAGCTCGATTGCGCGTGGTCGCCCAGCGGATGGAACAGCCCGTTGGCGTCGGCGGCCACTCCGCCCGTGCTGTACGTGATGGCTTGGCTCAGGCTGCCTGCGGGATCGAGGGCCGGTATCTTCAGCATCAGGCTGCGATCGACATCGACATGCGCCGAAGGATCGACTTCGAGAATATCCGCGCCGGCCGCCTCCACCGTGACGCTGGTCCGCTCTCCAGCCACCGTCAGCGTGGCCTTGATCGCGACCGGTATAGCGTTCCGGATGATCACGTCCTGCGCGAATGCGGCAAATCCCGGAGCGCTCACCCCCAGGTGATACGGGTTGGGCGGAATATTGCTCAGGCGGAATGAGCCGTCGGTGCCTGTGGTGGTCGATTGCTCATAACCGCTCACGGGGTTGTGGACGGTCACCTTGGCATTCGCCACCGCTGCGCCGGAAGGGTCCAGCACCGTGCCTTCGATGGTCCCGGCGTTTCCCAACGACTGTCCGCGCGCCGCATATGTGAAGCTGAATACGAACAGTCCGACACCCACAGCGAGAAATCTCATCATGCTCCCAGTATTGGGAACGGCGCGCCGCGCGCCTAGCTTAATCTCACGGCCGGGCGGCGCCGCCCGCCAGTGGGCTGAAAGCGGCTGCGGCCGGCCAACTCACCATTGCAGAATCTGGCGGATCTTGTGGGCCTGCCGCTTGCTGACCACCACTTGCAGCGCATTGCTGAGCGTGATGGACCAGCGCTGGCTGCTGAGCGCCGTCAGTTTCCGCACGTGGTTTACATTCACGATGGCGTTGCGGTGCACGCGCTGGAAGTCCGGTTCGCCCAGGCGCTCCTCGATGGCGCGGAGGGATTGCGTCGCCAGCAAGCGATGTTTCGCGGTGACGATCCACACCAGTTCCCGCTCCGCCTGAAAAGCGAGCACCTCATCGGCATCGAGCAGAATGTAATCGGCGCCGCTTCGCCCCACCACCTTGCGGCTCCTCGCCGGATGCGCGGGCGTGCTCACATTGGCGATGCGGGCCACCTGGCTGGCAATCTCTATGGGCCGGTTCAGCAGGGCGTTGGCGCGTTCCACAGCCTTGTGGAGGCGCGCTTCGCCCACCGGCTTCAGCAGGTAGTCTATAGCCCCGGCCTCAAAGGCCTGGATGGCGTGCTGATCGAACGCGGTGACGATCACGATGATGGGCAAAGGCGCGCCGCTCAGGCTGCGCACCACTTCGAGGCCGCTCATCACCGGCATCTGCAGATCGAGAAACACCAGGTCGGGTTTCAACTCCGCGATTTTCTGCAAGGCTTCGCGGCCGTTTTCCGCCTCTCCGGCAATGTCGATTTCGGGCAGCAGTTCCAACTCCTCGCGCAGCAGGCGGCGCGCGACGGGCTCATCGTCCACGATTAAGGTAAGAATGCGGCGAGGGTCCATCTCTTTTCGATATTCGCCAATCCGCCGGCGCGTTCAATACGCAAAATGATGAGCGTCGCACATTCCGCCGTGAGCGGGCAAGATTCGGCGGCAGGCGGCATCGCGGCCGGCTGGCTTCAGCAAGTACAGTATGAGAGGAGGCGCGCGGCGGCTGCCAATGCCCGGACTCGACGATCCTCTCCTGATCAACATCATGGGCCACGCGGCCGGAGCGCTGATCTTCGCCATTTTCCTGGCCCTCTTGTACCGCGGCCGCGGATGGTCGGGTGCGCGCGGACATCATCTGTCGGGCTTGGCCGCGGCTCTCTCGCTGGCGTGGAATCTGGGATCGCTCCTCGTGCTGGCTTCGCCCGGTGTGCCGACGTCGCTCCTGGACCTGCTGGCCGCGTTCAGTTTTTCGGCGCTGAGCCTGCTGCCGGCGGTGCTCCTCCATGTCTCCCTCGAGGACCGCTGGCCCGCCCTGGTGCGCGCCGGCTATCTGCTGAGCGGGGTGGCGGTAATCATGCACTTCCGCGAGATCTGGGGAAACGGACCGGCGCTGCATCAAAGAGCGCTCCTGCTGATTACCGTCGGATTTTTGCTCCTGACGGCGGCGGCCGTGGTCCGCGACGCGTTTCACCGCGGCCCCGCTCGCGGCTGGCGTGGAACGCGCATCGTGGCGGCCATGTGCCTGGCGCTTTTTGCGACATCCTTCGTCCATTTCGGGACGGGACACGCCAGCCAGGCATGGTCGAGCGAATTGTTCGTCCACCACGCCGGAATTCCGCTGGCGCTGTTCGTCCTCCTGCAGGACTACCGCTTCGTTTTGCTGGATGCTTTCGTGCGCTTCCTGGCGAATGCCCTGCTCGCCGCCATCCTGACCGGTCTGGTGATCGCGGCGGCCTTTCGCCTGGTGCTGGTCGACCGCGTGGTGCGGGACCCTCTTCATGAGGCCCTGTTGCTGATCAGCGTCTGTCTCTTCCTGGTGGTCTTTGCCTGGTTACGCAACCGGGTGCAGGCGTGGCTCACCCACGCCATCTTCCGGCGGGGCAGCGTGGCCGACCTGCCCAACCGGATCAAGGACTGCCCATCGTTTTCGAGTGAACAGCAATACCTCGATTGGGCCGCTGCGGCCATCGCGGCTGCGGTACGCACCGAAGATTACGAAGTGGCGCCCCAGCGCCACTTCGAAGCCGCGGCCAATCTGCACCTGCCGATGTTGGCTGGCGCCCTCGGCGGGTTCGACTGGCCGCGGCGCTGGAGTTGGGCCGAGGTGGTGATTCCCGTGAGGCTGGGCCCCGAGAATCTGAAGCTGTTCCTGCTGGGAGGGCGCCAAGGCGGACAGCGTTACCTCGGCGAGGACCTGGCGGCGCTGGCGCGGACCGCGGCCGAGATCGCCGGGCGCGTGGAAACCCTGCGGCACGAGGAGATGAACCGCCTGGTGAGCCAGGCCGAATTGCGCGCGCTGCAATCGCAGATCAATCCTCATTTCCTGTTCAACGCACTCAATACGCTCTATGGCACGATCCCGCGGGAAGCCTCCGGCGCGCGCGGCATGGTGCTTCGCCTGGCGGAAATCTTCCGCTACTTCCTGCAATCGGACAAGACCTTCGTGCCGCTCGAGCAGGAGATCGAAATCGTGCGCGCGTACCTGGAAGTGGAGCAACTACGGCTGGGCGACCGCTTGCGCGTGGAGATGCAGATCGACGAGGCGGCGCGCGACGTGCCCATCCCCGTGCTGTCCGTCCAGCCCCTGGTGGAGAACGCGATCCGCCACGGAGTAGCGCCCGTGGCGGAACCGGGGTACGTCCATGTACGAGTTGAGCTCGATGGCGGGAAGCTCCGGATTCTGGTGGAAAACAGCGGCGACGGCACCGCGTCGGAAAGCGCCGGGACCGGCGTGGGACTGCAGAACGTACGGCGGCGCCTCCAGATCTGCTACGGACCGGCGGCCAGTCTGCGCCTGGAACGGGCCTCACAAAAAACCACGGCCGAGCTATCGATCCCTATTTCGGTGACAGGCTACGAAACCCCTAAACTCGCGGCGTCGAGCCACCCTTCACACTCCGATATTTTCATCCCCTGATTCCAGACTCGCCTGCACCAACTCCGTCATGAACCGGGAGGCCTACTCCACTAGTCCCTTAAGCCGAAAAGACACAAGTAGCCTGCCATTACCGCCGCTCACAACGGGTCTCTCGTGGGGAGCCCGGGCAGACTCACGAAGTGCCGGTCGTGGGTCCAAAGCTCGCTGGCGCCGGATTCAAACGACACCAGGGCAATTTGAAGGTCATATATGCGGCGGCCTTGAATCTTCAGGTCGCAAGCACATCGCATGAGGCGCTCCACAAATCCGTCGTGAGGCTGCAGAACCCTGGCGCCGGAGGCGGACAATTCTTCAAGAAAAGCCCTGGCCTCCCCGACTGGCGACGGGCCGGCGGGATGGGCGGGATGGGTGACCACTGCCCAGAACTCGGTGGCGCAGAACGCAGGAATCGCCCAACCGTTGCGCTGGCTGCAAGCCTTTTCGATGGCCCGCTGCGCCCGCCGGTGTTCCGGCAGACCGGAGCGGTGGGCGTACACCAGCAAATTGGTATCAATGGCGATCATCGAGGAGCCAGTCCATCATCTTTTCCCGGTCGGCCAGATCCAGATCCGGCGCCAGTTTGCCCTTTACGGTGACCCAGCGAATCCTGGGCCGCCGGGTGGTGCGCGGTGCGGGCTCCTCCAGTTCCCTCCGGAGGCCGCGCTCCACCAAGGCGCGAATCGTCGTCCGCCTTTCGGCGGCGCGTTTCTTGGCCTCGATGAGAAGATCGTCGGGAAGCTCGATCGTCGTTTTCATACAGCTTCCCATATTACCGTATATATGGGTGCCTTCACCGTCCGCTCGCCCGCGGGTCCGGCTTCACCTCCAGCGGTTGCGTGTAGCTCTGGCCGTCCACGGTCAGTTTCACCGTGTAGGCGCCCGGCGGCGCCCAGGGGCCTTGCGGTCCCGGAGTGTCCTGGTAGATCGCCGAGATGGGGTAGCCGCCGCGGCCGCCGCCCCCAGGCGCGCGCGCCGCGTGCAGGTCCCAGACGAAACGATGCATGCCGGCTTCAACCGAAAGTGGCTGGAACGGGCGGATCCAGTACGTCGTGACGTTCAGTTGCGGGTTGGGGGGCTCGGGCTGGTCCGTGCTGGCGAAGCGCTGCACCAGCTTGCCGGCGGCGTCGAAGATCTCGAGCGTCATCGCGTCGCGCGCGCCGTCCTTCAGGTAGTAATAGAGCGTCGCCCCGTCCGGCGGGTTTTTCCCGGCGGGCTCCTCGGGCGGCAGCGGGGTGTCGGTGTTGGTGTTGCGCGGATAGCGCCACGCCAGCCGCGGCGCGAACAGATGCGCGGCGGCGCCGGCGGTCTCCGCCGTCATCTGGCGCAGGGGCGTCATGTCGTCGAGAATCCAGAAGCCGCGCCCGTGCGTTCCCACCACCACGTCGCCATCGTGAATCACCAGGTCGCGGATCGAAGTCGCCGGCATGTTCAACCGCAGCGGCTGCCAGTCGCCGCCGTCGTTGAACGAGACGTAGACGGCCAGTTCGGTGCCGGCGAACAGCAGTCCCTGCTTCACCGGGTCCTCGCGCACCGTGTTGACCGGGCCGTCCGGCAGGCCGCGGACGATCTCCTGCCACGTGGCGCCGCCGTCGTGCGTGCGCCAGATGTGCGGGCGCTGGTCGTCCAGGCGGATGCTGTTGACGGCCGCGTACACGGTGCGGTCGTCGAAGTGCGAAGCGTCCAGTTGCGAGACCTTGCTCCACGGCGCGAGCCCCGGCGGCGTCACGTTCTGCCAACTCTTGCCGCCGTCGCGCGTGGCGTGGACGAGGCCGTCGTCGGTGCCCGCCCAAATCACTTCCGTGCTCAGAGGCGAGGGCGCGATGGCATACACCACCCCGCGCCGCGTGGCCTGACGTTTGGCGGCTTCGCCGAACGAAGCCACGCTGGCGGGCACGTCGTAGGATTCGCGCGAAAGATCCGGGCTGATCGCCTCCCAGCTCTTGCCCCCGTCGGCGGTCTTCAGCACCGCTTGCATCCCCACGTACAGAATGTGCGGGTCCTTCTCCGAAAACAGTACCGGGAAGGTGCGCAGGTGCCGGTAACTGCCGCGCGGCCCGACGTGCTCCACCTCGCCCGTGGTGCGGTTGTAGCGCGTCACCGAGGCCTCGGCGTTGCCCATCCCGCCGCCGTAGACGATGTTCGGATCGAGCGGGTCGGGCGCGAGGTACGCATACTCGGCCGCGCCCACCGGATGCCACTCGCGGAACGTGATCTGCCCGTCGTTGCCGCGGCTGGCCACCGCCGCCGAGCCGCTCTCCTGCTGCCCGCCATACACCCAGTAGGGCAACTGGTGGTCGGTGATCACGTGGTAGAACTGCGCCGTCGGCTGGTTGTACCACGAGCTCCACGTCTTGCCGTAGTTCACGCTGATGGTCGCGCCCTGGTCGCTGGCCAGCAGGATGATATCCGGGTTGTTGGGGTTGATCCAGATGGTGTGATAGTCGTCGCCGCCGGGCGCGCCCTTGATGGCCGTGAAACTCTCTCCGGCGTCGGTCGAGCGGTAGGTCGACGTGTTGGCCACGTAGATGACGTCCTTGTTCCGGGGGTCCACGCGGACGCAGGCGAAGTCGGAGCCGCGCCCGTAGATGCGCTGCTCGGTCGAGACGCGGCGCCACGTGCCGCCCGCGTCGTCGGACCGGTAGAGCCCGCCCCCGTCGCGCGCTTCCACGAGCGCATACATGCGCTGTCCGTCGCTGGGCGCAATGCCGATGCCGATGCGGCCCAGCCCTTGCGCAAAAGCGGGCAGTCCGCCGGTGAGCTGGTTCCAGGTTGTGCCGCCGTCGGTCGATTTGAACAGTCCGCTCGCGGGCCCCGAAAACGCTCCGTTTTCCCACGGGCCCTGCCGCGCCTGCCACAGCACCGCGTAGACCGTCTGCGGGTCGCGCGGGTCGAAGGCCAGGTCCACCGCGCCCGTGTGCTCATCCTTGTAGAGCACCTTCTGCCAGCTCTCGCCGCCGTCGGTCGAGCGGAATACGCCGCGCTCGGCATTCGGTCCATAAGGATGGCCGAGCACCGCCACCAGCACGCGGTTGGCATTCCGCGGGTCGACCAGGATGGCCGCAATCTGCTGCCCGTCGCGCAGGCCCAGGTGGCGCCACGTCTGGCCGCCGTCGGTGGATTTGTACATGCCGTCGCCCACCGACAGGTCCGGGCGCTGCAAGCCTTCCCCGCTGCCCACGTAGACGATTTTGGGGTCCGAGGGCGCCACCGCCACGGCGCCGATGGACCCGGTCGCCTGGTCGTCGAAAATCGGCCGCCACGTGTGGCCGAAGTCGTCGGTTTTCCAGACGCCGCCGTTGTTGACTCCGATGTAGAACACGTTGGGCTGGCCGGCGATTCCCGCCGCACCCACCGTGCGGCCACCGCGGAACGGCCCGATGGTGCGCCACTCGAGCGCGGAGTATAGTTTCGGAGGGATGGTCTGGGCGGACAGAGCGGCCGCGAGGCCGGTCAAGGCGAAGCACAATCGACGCATAGCCTAAAAAGCATAGCACCCCGGCGGGCGGCTTCGGGCGCCTAGTCTTGTCTCATACAAGATGAGCCTGGAGTGGGGGTGCGTTTCTCATACAAGATGAGCCTGGAGGAGCGATCCGGCATGCTGGGAGTTGATCATCAGCATGCAAGCACCAGAGAAGTTGAGCCTGGAACAGATCCGGGCGTTTTTGGAAGGGAGCAATGAGGTCCGGTTCGAAGGGCGCAACCGGGAGGAGGTATACGGCTGG
>JAIQEX010000097.1 GCA_020073615.1 Terriglobia bacterium | reverse complement strand
GTCGGTATAGAGCCGGACCAACTTGAAGATCTCTCGGATCTCGATCTTCTCCTGCGCGGCCCCGCCGGGGAGCCCCCGGCTCCTCGTGCGGCGCCCAGGATCGGCCGCAATGATTATTGCCCTTGCGGGAGTGGCAAGAACTTCAAGAACTGCTGTGCAACCTCTTGAGCCCATGGAAGCGAAATCACTGGATCATGCAAATCGCGGAACCCAAGGCTGACTGACGGCTGGAACTCGGTACTCTCAAGATCCTTAATATGCCGGTGTCAAGGTGAGCACCAGGGCTTGGTTGGGACGTTTGACGTGCCGGCGGCTGCCCCTCGATCGCATCGCCCCTACCCCAGTTCGATGCGAAACGTCGTACCTTGGCCGGGCTGGCTCTCGACCGAGATGCGGCCATGGTGGTCGCTTACCACCGATTGGACGATCGCCAGGCCGAGACCCGTGCCGTGCGTCTTAGTGGTGTAGTAGGGGGTGAAGAGGCGATCGCACTCTTCCGGGGTGAGTCCCTGGCCCGTGTCGGCAATCTCCAGGCGCACGCCGCCGGCGAGCGCGCGGGTGCGTACCGTCAGTTCGCCGCCCGCAGGCATGGCGTCGATCGCGTTGAGGATGAGGTTGCGGATCACGCGGGTCATCTGCTCGGGATCGGCCGGGACCGGGCCCAGTGTGGGATCGAGCGCGGCCGAGGCGCGAATGCCGGCCTGCTGAAGCTGCGCGTCGAACAGCTTCATGGTAGCGGCGGACAGGGCGTTGAAGTCCACGGGCTGCTTTTCGGGCGCGGGCATTTTGGCGAAGTCGCTGAAGCGGGCGATGATCTGCTTCAGGTTGGCCAGCTCGGCCAACAAAGTCGACGTGCCCTCGCGGAAGACTTCGTCGAACTGCTCGGGGAAGCGCTCGCGCGCGCGCTGCATGTTCTCCACGGTGATTTGCAGGGGGAAGAGCGGGTTCTTGAGCTCGTGCGCGAGCCGCCGCGCCAGCTCGCGCCAGGCGGCCACGCGCTCGGCCTGCACCAGGCGCTCGCGCTGGCTCACAAGCTGCCCGGTCATGCGGTTGAAGGCCTGCGCCAGTTGGCCGATCTCGTCGCGGGAGGCCGTCTGGACGGTGGCGTCCCAGTTGCCCGCGGCCACCTTGGCGGCGCTTTCGGCGAGCCGGCGCACGGGGCGCGTGATGCGCGCGGTGGCCCACCAGCCGAGCGCGATGGCCATCAGGATGCCGCCCGCGGCCACCAGGATGCCGGTCCGCAGGAGGGACGATTCCAGCTCCACCAGCTCACGGCGCGAGCTGCCGATCAGCAGCACCCCGGGCAGATTCTCCTCGTATCCCTTGAGCAGCAGGGTATGGAAGGTCTCCGCGGCGGCGCCCGCGCCCAGGGTTTGGGTGACCTCCCGTCCCTGCCGTTCCACCTCTTCGATGAGCGGCCGAAAGAGGTCGGCGCGCGCCACGGGCCCGGCGGCGTCGATCAGGTTGGCGGGCGAAAATTGCGGGTCGAGGTGACGATAGAGCAGCACGCGCATGCCGGCGGGCAGCACCAGCGTGGCGAGGAATTCGCGGTCGAGCGGCTGCCCGCCAGTGACATAGAGTTTGCGGTCGCCGGGGGTGACGGTGGCCACCGCGCGCAGCGCCAGCGCTACGCCATCGGGCAGCTCCTCGCGCTTCAGGAACGCGCCGCGGAGTTTCCAGTTTTCGCCGCTCGCAAGCCACTCCTCCTGGTAGCCGAAACGGGCGGGCCATTCCGCCGAGGAGAGGATGGCGCCATCGCCGGCCACCAGCTCCAGAAGTGCCAGCCCGTGCGCTTTGGCAAGGTCGCCGGCCAGGGTGGTGGACGGCGCCGCGGAGATGGCGAGATCCAATGCCGCCTGGGAGGCGGCAATATCGTCTACCGCGCGCACAATCTCCTGCCCGCGCCGCGCGAACTCTTTCTGGAACTGGGCCACCAGGGCATCCACACGCTGGCCCTCCAGCCCCTCGAAGGCCAGGCGTGTGCGGTGGGAAACCAGCAGCTCCACCAGGCCCACGGACGCGACCACCGTGGTCGTGAAGATCAGCAGCAGGCGGGTGCGGAACATCATGGCTTGCCGCCCTCCAGCCACAGGCCATCGAACCGCCATTCGCCCAGCGGGGTGATCCCGGGGCCGCCCCGCACCAGCGGATTCACGCCGTAAACGTCGGGCAGGTGGAACAGCGGAACCACGCGGAAATCGGCGAGCAGCGCGCGCTCCGCGGCATAGAGCGTATCGGGGGAATCGGTGTGCGCCGGTTCGGCGAGGTGGAGCGCGAGGGCCAGGTCTTCGAGCGCGCGGGCAGGATCGGCAGACGCGATGCGCGCCTCGACGAGGCGCACGTCCGCGGTCTCGGCGCGGGCAGCCACGGACACGATGAGGCCGGCGTCGCGGGCGTTGAGGGCGATGCGGTCGGCCACGGTGCGCGCCGCGGTGTCGGAGGCATCGTCGACGGCGAGGGAGATCGTGCGGGCGGAGGCCGGCAGGGCGGAGACGAGCGCGCGGGCCCGAGCGGTATCGGGTGTGGTGGCGAACAGGAAGGCGTAGCCGGAGAGCCACTGCGGCAACAGGGCGCCGGAGATCTCGCCTTGCCGCTGCAACAGCACATTGTGAATGGCGGCGCGGTCCACGGCCAGCGCGAGGGCCTCGCGGATGCGCGCATCTTCCACGCGCGCGCCGAATACCAGCGCCACGAGGCGCACGGGCGCGGACGGCCACACTTTGCGGCCGGCGGGCTGGCGGCGGAGCTCGTTGGGACCGAGCTCGACCAGGTCGGCTTTGCCGAGCTCGAGATCAATGGATTGTTCCCGCCAGGGCCGCGCCATGAGGATTTCAACGGCGTCGAGAAAGGGACGGCCGCCGGCCGCGTTGTCATCGGCCTCATACACAGCGCGGCCGCCGGCTTCCCAGCGCGCGATGGCAAAGGCGCCGTTGAGCTGGGCCATACCGTGGCCCGTTGCGGGCGGATCGAGCGTGGCGATGGACTCGCGCATCTCGACGCGCAGCGTGCCCCCGTAGTGCGGCCGCGTGGCGGCGGGCACCGCGGGCAGCAGGATGGCGAGGGCGATCGCGGCGAGAATGCCCGCGCTACTGGCCGCAGTTAATGGTGACAAGGTATGCCGCATACTTGCCGGTTGCGAGATTGCGCGCGACCGCCAGCACCGCGGCCGCGCCCGAGGGCCACAAGGCGGTAACGGGACCCGGGAGATCGGCGGGCGCGGAGAGCGGTCGAACGGCGCGGTTGGCCACGGCGAACGCCTGGATGGCGTCCGGTTCGCTCGCGTCGCCTGGCCGCGTGGCGAGCACCGGGGAGCCGCCGCCGCAGCGCGCATCGGGCCCGGCGAGGTCGCTGCCCCAGCCGGGAATGCCGCCGGCGGCCTCAAAGGAAGCATCGAAAATCTGCGTCCGCCCGTCTACCATGGCCACCAGCCACAAGGGCCGCCCTTGCTCCTCGACGGACGCGGCGGAGTAGAACGCCGGGATGGTCTTGCGCAGTCCGGTCTGCGTGGTAATACGCCCGTCGAAGTAGTTGCGCGCGGCCGAAAAATTGGCGAGCAGCATGGCACGGCTGCCCGATTCGAGCACCCAGGGTTCGTCACTGGGGCGGCACTCCAGGGTTAGCGCGGGCTCGGCCTGGCCGCTGCAGGCCATGCCCGGAAGATAAGCCTGAAAGCTCGGGCCATGGGTGCGCAGGCGCCCGCGCAGGTCGCGCGGCCACGGTTTGATTGGCGCGAGCGGAAGGGCCTGCCGCTCGGCCCACTGCCCGTTCTCGCGCGCGTAGAGCGCCACTCGGGAAGCGGAGAGCACGAGCATGGCCGCGGCGGGAAAGGCGACATCGAGGATGGGCTCGTCCTGCTCCCAGAGAAGCGCCTTATCGAGCGCAATAGCAGGCGACGGAACGGCCGCGGGCCCGGTGCGCTTCCAGGCGGCCATCCAAACCTGGCGCTCGTCGCCCTTGCGCGCCTCCTCCACCAGAAGATATTGCAACGAATTTTCCGAAAGCGTCACGCGGAGCTCGGCCGCCGGCGCCGCCTCGCCGGCGCGCAGGCCCGATTCCTGGAGAGCCGCTTCGAACGCCGCCCGCGCCTGGCCGAGCTCGTACGATCCCAGGGACGAGAGGTTGCGCCAGGCGACGGAAACGGCGCCGCCACGCCCCGCGAAAGCGGCGGATTTGCGCGCCAGCTCACGCGCGGCGCCAGGCAAATCGTCCGCGGCACTCGCGGCCGGCGGGATGAAGAACAGGAGCGCGGAAAAAGCCGCGTGCCATCCCTTCACGGCTGCGATCATAGCACATCGCGGTTCTCTCCCCCTGTGACCAGGCGGATGACGCCCCGCAAGCAACCTCGCGCGATGAAGAACGAAACCGGAAATGTGATGGCGGCCATGACAATCGAAGCCAGAACGTTGGACATGGTAGTTCTCCTT
The DNA here is from genome assembly GCA_020073615.1 of Terriglobia bacterium. Lineage (GTDB taxonomy): Bacteria > Acidobacteriota > Terriglobia > Bryobacterales > Bryobacteraceae > JADGNR01. The sequence goes on along the minus strand of JAIQEX010000097.1, from coordinate 22,393 downwards.
TATTGGCTGGCGCCGGCGCTGGCAACGGGCGCGGCCTGGGCCACTGCAACCTGGCCGAAGATGGCCTCGAGCTCGGGGGTGCGCTCGGAGTAGAGCTCCACCTGGTCGCCGACCTCGACCAGGGCGAAGAGCTGCTCCACGTCGCGATTGCGCATGCGGATGCAGCCGTGCGAGGCGTTGTGGCCGATCGACGCCGGATTATTGGTTCCGTGGATGCCATAGCCTTTGCGGCTCAGGCCCAGCCACCGCGTGCCCAGCGGATTGCCTTTCCCCGGGGGCACGATCTTACCCTTGGTGTACCAAGTGGGATCGGGGATGCGCTGCACGATCTGGTAGGCGCCGGTGGGGCTGGGCGAATGGGGCGCGCCCACGGCCGTCGCGAAGATCTTGACCACCTGGCCCGCATCCAGGAGCGCCAGCTTGCGGTCCGGAATGCTGACCACGATGCGCCGCGCCGGCCGCGCCAGGTTCTCCTGGGCGAGCGCTTCGGCGGTGGCCATGAGCATGACACCGGTCAGCGCCGCCAGCTTTTTGCAATGCTCTTCAATTCTGCGCATCTTCCGATCCTCCGTACGCAGGGGGAAGGTGCAGATCGGTAGCCAGATGGTAAGCGGTTGAATCGCAGGGACTTGGCGTTTCATGGACGCGTGTCTGGCGGAACACGCGTGGAAATGGGGACGCGGTAACGTCACCCTCGGAACCTCGCGCGATCCTCCTTACCGTCCCTCCGCCGCCAGCGCCGCCAGCAGCGCCTGGCGCATCTGGTCCGAGGCCACGAACAACCGCTCCGGATACCGGCGGTAGTTCAGCATTTGGTTGTAGATCGTCCCTTCCATGCTGGTGTTCACGGCCATGCCCGCCAGGTATTGCAGGCGCAGGTTGCCGTCGCGGTTGATCTCGGCGCCCGCCAGCCACGGCCGCAGATCGGCCGCCTGGCCGGCGTAGGCCGCCAGCAGATCGATGGCCGAGCCGAGGCCGACCGACCGCAGCGATTGCTCGACGGCAGCGTAGCCGGGCCGTTCCAGCCGCTGTTGGAGAGCGTCCGCGTCGATCTTGGTCTCCTCCGCCTGCCCCAGCAGCACGGTGTCGTAACCGGCGCCGTTGCTCTCGTTGCCCCACACCGATCCGTGCGGAAAGACATCGAAGAAAGTCGCAATTTCGCTCTTCACGGTATTCAGGTCGCTCTCGTACAGCGGCACCCACTGCGTGACAATCCCGCCGGGGTTCAGGTGCTGCTTCACCAGCTCGAAGTACTCCTGGGAATAGAGCGTGGCGCTGCCCTTCACCCAGGGATGGATGGGGTCGGAGGTGATGATGTCGAACTTCTCGCGCGTGGTCAGCACGTAGTGCCGCGCGTCGTCGTAGACCATCTCCACGCGCGGGTCGTGCAGCACGTTGTAGTTCTCTTTGCTGAAATACTGCGTCGCGATGGGCGGAATAAGCGGCTCCATTTCGCAGATGACGATGCGTTGCACGGTGGGGTGCAGCACAAACGAGCCGGCGGTGACCCCGGCCCCGAAGCCCACCACCAGCACCGAGCGCGGATTGGGATGGAGCAGCGCCGGCATGTGCCCGAGCATCCGCTGCAGGCGCATGTCGTAGGGCTCGGTGGAAGCTTCCACCTTGCCGCTGACGTGGAACTGCACGGCGCCATCGTCCCAGCGCGAGATGGCGATGGACGCGTTCATTCCCTCGCCCGCGTAGAGAATCTTCGACCGGTTGGCCGAAGTCATAATGCGGCGGCCGTAGGCGATGAGCGTCGCGGGCACGCCGGAGACTGTGGACACCAGCCACCCCGCCGCCACCAGCGAACCACCCAGCACCAGCGCGGCGGCCGGTGTCCGCGACCGCCAGACCAGGGGCCCCAGCACGAAGACCGCGCTCACCGCCGACAGCACCATCAGCGCGCGCTCCGCGCCCAGCGTGCCGATCCACGGGATCAGCACCAGGCTGAACATCAGGGCGCCCACGATGGCGCCGGCGGTGTTGGCGGCGTAGATGCCGCCCACCATGCGGCCGGGGTCGTCACCCGGCGCAGCCACCGCCGCCAGGGCGAACGGAAAGCTGGCGCCCCACAGCAGCGCGGCCGGCAGCACGGTCCACAGGCTGCGCGCCAGGTCGATTTGAAAGGTGAACCAGGGACTGCTGGAAAGCTGCGGGTTAATGGGCCAATAGGGCAGCGAACTGGAGAGCGTGAAGGCCGTCCACGCCACCGCCGCGGCGAGCAGCATCTGGCACCAGCCCATAGCGGAGCGGGCTTCGAGCGCGCCCTGTAGCGTGGTCCGCAACAGCAGCGACGCCACCCCGCTGCCCGCTCCCAAACCGATCAGGAACACGGCCAGGATAATGGCGAAGGTGTAGACCGTCGCCCCGAGCAGCAGCCCCAGCAGCCGCGTCCAGACTACCTCGGCGCCCAGCGCGCAGGCTCCGGACAGCGCGATGGCCAGGTACACCGGCCACGGTCCCCATGCCGCCGCAGCGTTTTTCGGCGCCACGCCGGCTTTGACGAACTGACCCTTGGTGCGTCGCGCCAGGCCGAGGCTGGCCAGGCCTACCGCCAGGTTGATGGCCGCGGCCGCGAACGTAGTGGTCGCCATGTCGGAGACGCGCAGCAGATAGAAGCCCGCCAGCAGGCACCCGAACACGGCCCCCACGGTATTCCCGGCGTACAGCAGGCCCAGCCACGAAACGCCCTCGGGGGTGGTCTCGAGCCAGCGCGCAGCGGCCGGCAGCGACGCGCCCATCAGCACGGTAGGCGGCAGCAGGCACGCGGCGCACACCACCGCGCGCAGCAGAATGGCCGGCAGGCCGTGCCCTACGGCGGCGGTGTACACGCTATCGACCAGCGGCATGCCGAACAGCACCAGGATTGCGCAGGCGCCGATCCCCAGTTCCAGAAGACCGTACAGGCGCAGGGGATGCTGCTGCCGCGCGGCGGCAATTCGCGGCAAAGCCAGGCTCCCCAGGCACAGACCGCCCATAAAGGTGGCCAGCAGGACGCCGAGCGAGACCGCCGTGGAGCCGATCACCAGTTGCAGCAACTGGTACCACACGATTTCGTAGATCAGCGCGGAACAACCGCTGGCGGCGAACAGAATCAGCAGTACCGGCAGGTAGCGCCGCGGCGCGCCCGTGGGAGTGCGGTCTTTGGCCTTCATCGCAGGGGACGGTTTCACAACAGGTGAATTCGCATCATAGCTCAACGGGAGGTTCTGGTTGCTTGCAGGTTGCCAAAGGATTCTGGGAGCATCGTGAATGGACCATCGCGTACCCGTCGTTTTGGTAGGATGCGATTGGGCCTCATCAGCAAAAGTCGCGACATGCCCCTGGCAAAACTCTCGAAGCACTTGATGACAACGTTGGGAATCCTCCTTTGTTCAGCCCTTCTGATTGCGGTCTTTTGGGATCAACACCGCTCCGTTACGAAGCGAATGGGTTGGCAGTGCGTTGCAATTGCGGACACAGGCAACCGCAAGTTCCCACACATGGAGTCCATTAAGATGTGGTTCCTTGAGAATCCACGGTACGAGGAACACGCATCCGGTCCACATCTCTGCGCGGATCTGAAAGCGACTGGACGAACTGATGCGGCGGTTGCCTTCGATGTTTGGGGCACCAGGGTTGGGGGACTGCATGGATACAACATGATCAGTATCGCGGTCGGGTCAAAGCAGCTCAGGATCTATGAAAGTGAGTCAGGTGGATTTCATTCCGACCGGTTCTACGGACCCTCTGACACTTATGAGGACGACAGGAGGCGGCACCCTGAACTTTATCGCCTCCCCCTCGATGTGTTCGAGTAAACGCCTTCCTTCGGCCACCTGCCGCCGAGAAAGCCGGTGCGCTGTTAGGCTGTCGATGTTCCACAGAATATGCGTTTCCGTATCGGCTTGCCCTCCCGCCGCCCGTTTAACATTTGTATCTCTTCGCCCGGAAAACGCAGATTTGACGGAACAAACCCACCGCCATCAGCGTCTTAGAACCTCAGTGCCTCAGCCCCGAAAGTTCCGCCTGAGCGCCTCCTTCTGGGAGGCCACGCGCATCGCCGTCGATTCGTTGCGCAAGAACAAGCTCCGCAGCTTCCTGACTCTGCTCGGCATCATCCTGGCCACCGCCACCCTGATCGCCGTCACCGCCCTGATCCACGGCATGGACGTCTATATCGCCGAAAAAGTATCCAACATGGGTTCCGACGGCTTTCGCGTCGTGCGCATGGCGTTTTTCGGCAACTGGGACCCCAAGAAGTTCCTGGAGATGCAAAAGCGCAACCCGGAGATCAAGCCGGTGGAGTACGAGTTCGTCAAGGGCAAGGCCGCGTTGCTCAGGGATATCGGGATGATGGTCTCGCGGAATGGGCGCGTGTCGTACAAGGGCGCCAGCGAAGAGAGCGTCAGTATTCAGGGCATTACCGATAATATTCCGGCCATCAACTACGTCCAGGTGGATATCGGCCGCGCCATCACCTACGAGGAGGTTCGCCGGCACGCCGCCGTGGCATTCATCGGCAACGACATCCGGCAGCGCTTCTTCGAGAGCCAGGATGCGATCGGCAAGACCATCACCATCGAAGGCAATCCGTACGAAGTCATCGGGGTCGCCAAGGCCCTGGGCAGCGTGTTCGGCAACTCCCAGGATCACTTCGTGATGATCCCCATCGAGAGCTACTTCAAGACTTACGGAGCGCGCACCGGAATCCGCCTCGTGGCCAAGGCCATCGACCAGCCGCACCTGATGGAAGCCGAAGACGAAGTGCGCGTGCTGCTCCGCTCCTACCGCCACCTGCGGCCCGGGCAGGACGACAACTTCACCATTTTCGCTTCCGACACCATCGTCACCCTCTGGGAGAGGCTCACAGCCACCATTGCCGCCATGGCGGTGGGCATCGTCTCGGTCTTCATGGTGGTGGGCGGCATCGTCATCATGAATATCATGCTGGCGGTGGTGACCGAGCGAACGCACGAGATCGGCATCCGCAAGTCCCTGGGCGCGCGGCGGCGCGACATCCTCAACCAGTACCTGGTGGAGTCCGCGGTATTGGCGGCGGCCGGCGGGGTGGTGGGCGTATGCGCGGCGTGGTTCATCGCGGTGTTGGTCCGCAGTTTCACTTCCGTGCCCATGTCCCTGCCCTGGTCCTCGGTGATCATCGGCGTCGGACTGTCGGCCACGGTCGGGCTGTTTTTCGGCATTTATCCGGCACGCCAGGCTTCCAAACTCGATCCCATCGAAGCCCTGCGGGTGGAAAGGTAATCCATGCTCAGGCAGGCTTTCGCCAACGGCACGGTGCTCGCGCTGCAGACCATTCGCAGTCACAAGTTGCGCGCCTTCCTCACCGTGCTCGGCGTGATCATAGGCACCGGCACCATCATCGGCGTCAGCGCCATCCTGACCGGCTTCGATGCCTCCATCACCGCCGTCTTGCGGAGCTTCGGGCCCAACTCGATCATCGTTTTCAAATTTCCGGTCGGCCCCCGCACGCATAACCTGAGCCCCGAAGAGCGCACCCGCAAGGATCTCACCTACCAGAACGCGGTGGATATACGGGAGCGGTGCAAATCGGTGGAAGACGTCTCCGTCATGCTGTTTCCCAACGGCATCATCAACGCCCACTACAAGGGCAACGACCTGTACGACGTCAACCTGTTCGGCGTGGAGGAGGCGTACGCCCGGGGCGGGCAGGTGGATATTCACCTGGGCCGGTTCTTCACCGATGAAGAGAGCCGGCGGCGGATGCCGGTGGCGGTCATCGGCCAGGACGTCGAGAAGGGCCTCTACGCCAACGTCAACCCCATTGGAAAAACCATCCTGGTGGACGGCCGCGAGCTGGAGGTGATCGGCACCATGCTGCGGCCGGCGGCGTCCTTCTTCGGCGACACGGACACGCGCGTTCTGGTGCCTTACGGCATGGTGCGCAAGATGTACCCCAATTCCCGGGAGGTCGCCATTGTGGTGAGCGCGCTTCCCGGCAAGCTGCCGCAGGCGCTGGACGAAGTGCGCACCGTGCTGCGCATCGACCGCCGCGTGCCCTACAACAAGCCCGACAACTTCGCGCTCTCGACCGCCGAACAGATGGTGGACGATTTCCGCCAGATCACGGCCATGACCTTCCTGGTGATGGCCGTGCTCAGCTCCATCGGCCTGCTGGTGGGCGGCATCGGGGTGATGAACATCATGCTGGTGTCGGTGACCGAGCGCACCTACGAGATCGGCATCCGCAAAGCGCTGGGCGCGCGCCGCGCCGACATCCTGATCCAGTTTCTGATCGAAGCCGCCGCGCTGACCGGCCTCGGGGGCATCGCCGGCATCCTTTTCGGCTGGCTCATTTCGCTGATCAGCCGCCTGGTGTTCACCTCCATCCCGGCGAGCGTGCCGGCGTGGGCCGCAGTCCTGGGGATCGTGGTGTCGGTAGCCATCGGCCTGTTCTTCGGCATCTGGCCGGCCAATAAGGCGGCGCGTCTGGACCCGGTGGTAGCGCTGCGGTACGAGTAACGCACGGACGCACCCGCAACGACGTGCCGCAATTTCCTTGACATGAAGTACTTTACGTAATAAAGTATATGCCATGAGTGCGGCCGATCAGCCGTGGTTTCGGCCTCCGCGGCGCCAGTGGCGCCCGCCGGAGATGACGCGGCCACCTCTCCTCAACTCCGCAATCCTGACAGGACCGGTACAGCCGCGCTATGCGCTCCTGATCAACCCCTTCTACCCCAAGGACCCCAACGCGAGCTTCGGAAAGCACGTGCTCACGCCGACACTCGCGTTGACGAGTTTCGCCGCCACGACACCGGAACACTGGCAGCTTCAGTATTGGGATGAGAACCTGCTCGATGGGCGGCCGCCTTTTGCCCCAATGCCCGAGGTGGTGGGGATCACCGTGCACCTGACCTTCGCGCGGCGGGCCTTCGAGCTGGCGCAATGGTACCGCAGCCGCGGCAGCAAGGTGGTGCTGGGCGGCCTGCACGTCCTGTCGTGTCCCGAAGAGTGTGCGCCGTACGCGGACGCGCTTGCCGTGGGCGATGGCGTGCGGCTCTGGCCGCGGATTCTGGCGGACGTGGAGGCGCGCTGTTTGCGGCCGAAATACGCGGCCACCTACGAGAGCGACTTTCGCGAGGACCCGGCGCCCCGCCGGTCGATTCTCCCGCGCAGGAGCTTTCTCACGACCACCAGCCTGATTGCCACCCGCGGCTGTCACAACCGGTGCGGCTTTTGTTACCTGGCTACCGATGGCTTGCGTGTGCCGTATCGCCTGCGGAATCCCGAGCAGGTGGCCGCGGAATTCCTGGCCGACAGGCAACCTTACGCCGTCTTCATCGACAACAACCTGGGATCCAACCGGGAGTACCTGCGCGAATTGTGCGGCGCACTGCGGCCGCTGAACAGGATCTGGAGCGCGGCGGTTTCGCTCGATGTCACCGACGATCCGGGTTTAATCCGCGCCATGGCGCTCGCCGGATGTACGGGCGTGTTCGTGGGATTCGAATCGCTCACCGACGAGAACCTCTCCGCGGCGAGGAAGAAATCGCCGAAGGCCGCCGACTATGCGCGCCGCGTCCGCATGCTGCACGACAACGGCATCCAGGTGAATGGCTCCTTCGTACTGGGATTCGATCACGACCGGAAAGACGTGTTCCCGCGGACGGCCGAATGGATCGAGGAAAACCGTCTGGAGTGCGCGACGTTTCACATTCTTACCCCGTATCCGGCGACGCCGCTGTTCCGCCAGATGGAGGCGGAGGGGCGTTTGCTGCACCGCGATTGGGCGCTATACGACACGGCGCACGCGGTCTTCCGTCCGAAACACATGACCCCGGAAGAGTTGGAACGGGGTTATGCCTGGATGTATGAGCGGCTCTTCTCGCATGCCTCGATTTGGCGGCGGCGACCGGCGGATTGGCGCTCCGCCGCTCCGTATCTGGCGATGTCGTACCTGTACAAGCGCTCCAACCGGTTCTGGCGGCTGCTCATCAAACACCACCTGGTGCACGCGGTGTGGCGGCCGCTGGTGGAGGCGACGCGGCTCCGCCATGTACGATTCCGGCGGGAATTGTCCGCCAGCGAGACGCCGAGGCCCGGGATTAGTGTGGTTGCCGGCGGCGTCTAGCTAGCCTGGCCGCTGATGTATAATTCTCCACACCTGCAGCAGTTGAAAGGAACGGTGATGGGGATGAAGACGGCCGCGTTGCGCGCGGGCATTGTATGGCTGATCGTGGGCTTGGCCGGATGCGATACGCACCAGTACGGGGGGCCGGCCGCCGACTTCGCCGCGGCCACCAACCTGGTAGTCCAACAATCCAAGAGCGCCTTCCAACTCGTCAACGACACCTACCAGCGGGAACAGGTGGCGTCGCTGGTGGCCTCAGGCGATCCCAACCAGTTCAACCCGGAAAAAATCCAGCCGTTCATCGCTACCGCGGACCTGAAGATCCGGTTCAAACTGCTGGAGGCGCTCCAGGCATACGCCACCGGGCTCAACGACCTGACGGCCAAGCCGCTGGCTTCCGCCGACACCGAAGCCACCGCACTGGCGGCGTCGATCCAATCCCTGGCGAAGAACGAGCGGCTGCAGCATTCGCTGCGCGAAAGCAAGAATGTGACGGCGGAGGAGATCAACGGGGTTGCCGCCGGGCTCGACGCCATCGCGCGATTCCTGATCAACCATAAGATAGACAGGCAACTGCCCAGCATCCTCAAAGCGGCGGAGCCGAAGATCGAAGCTATCGCGACGGTGCTGGCCAAAGAGATCGGCGACATTCCCGGGTCCGAGCAACCGGGGGGCCTGCGGGATAAGCTATGGCGGAGTTACGACTCCCTGCTGCGGGACCAACTGAAACTCGCGCGGCAGGATCAGAACCTCGCCGACCGCCGGCAGGACCTTGCGAAACTACCGGACCTGGTCGGTCAGCAGCGCTCGGCCGATGAGGCGCTGGCGGCAACGCAGGCGTCGCTCATCAAGCTGGTGGCGGCGCACAAAGCGTTGCTGCAGGTCGCTTCGAACCCCACGGGATTCCAGGCCGCCATTATGGAAGTGCTCGCGGAAGCGAAAGATATCCAGATGTTTTACGACAAGTTGCCGGCCAAGTAGGAGGTTCCATCCATGCTATCTCGCGATGATATCGAAGCACTGCAAAAGACCTTCGGCGATCTCTATTCGAAACTCAATAGCGCCTACTGGGCGGCCTCCACTGAAGGGAAGGACAAGATCCAGGGCGCAATCGATGTCGTGAACGGGATCCTCGACCAACTCAACAAGGCCGGTCTCGAAAGCGACAACGATGCGATCCAGGAATTGACGAATTCCCTGCAGGGCGTCAACCAGAATTTGGCCGATCTTCGGAAGCAACTGGACCAGATCGTTCACGACATCAAGGTGGTCACGGATGTTGTGGGAGCAATCGACCAGGCGCTTTCGGCGGCCGGAAAGGTAATCGCGGCGGTCTAAGAGGGCGCCTGGTAGAGGCCTACCCTACCGTTACGCGGCGCCGCCAAAGTAGCAACAGCCCGCATCCGGCGGCCGCCAGCAGCATGGTGGCTGGCTCCGGGACCGCGGCGGCTGCAAAATCCCCGGCGACAATGGCGTCGGTGGCCGTGGTGGGGTGCAAGTCGTCCCAGAACAGAAACTGGTTCGGGTTGTTGCAGACTGTCGACGTCGCGAGGTTGAGGCAAGGGTCGGTCACGTTGGTGAATCCGAAGGCCCCCGGATTGCTCACCACGGCGCGCAGCAGCGCGGCCGTATCGAAATACGTCACGCCCGCCGGCAGGCTCGCCTGCAGGGCTGCATTGAAGGCGTCGGTGAGCGCCGATGCCCCGGCCGCAACCGGCGCGCCTTGCGCCCGGAAGCGGGGCGTCAAGCCGAGATCGGGCATCCCCGGCACCAGGATGTGCGTGGCGCCCAGACCCTCGATGCCCCCGATGATGGTCAGAAGGTTCGCGATCGCCGGGCCGATGGCTGCGGGATTGGGATTGGAGATAAAATCGTTCGGCCCTCCCCAGACTATGAACAGCCCTCCCGCGAAAGGAGCGAGCGACGCCTGGCTCTGGGTGAACTCGGTCAGCATCCCCGGAATATTGAAGGCGCCAAACGCACTGGGCGATCCGCCGTCGGCGGTGTTGCCAATGCCGGTAGTAGCGCCGGCGAAGGCGAAATCCAACAAGGCTGCCGGCGAAACTCCGAGATCCGCGGCCAGTTGCTCCACCGCCACCGGTCCGTTCGAGAAGCGGCCCTGGAAATAGGGCGCCGGCGGCTGTCCGGTGACCGCAAAGAGATTGCCATTGTCGGAGAGGCTGTCGCCGAAGACCACAATGGAGCTGAATGTGCCTGCGAATGAAGAAGCCGCGGCGCAGGCCAGAGCTGCCGCGATCGTCAGATACCGTATAAGAGACATCAGGACCTCCTTAAACTGAATACACTGTACCGCGCCCAAATGCAAGCCCTACACACCTTCCACCGCCACCGAATCGGTGGTGGCCACGCGCTGGCGCAGCGCCATCAGCGGTTGATACTCCGGATCGCCGTACAAGGCCTTCACCGCGCGCATGTCCGGAAAGCGAAACAGCACCAGCCGGCTCGGCCGCCAGCCGCCCTCCAGGATCTCGCATTCTCCGCCCCGCACCAGATACTCGCCGCCGTGCTTGCGGATGAGCGCGGGCATCCGCTCCTTGTACGGCTCGTAGGCGGCGGCGTCGTGCACGGCAATATTGACGATGACGTAGACGGCCATGGCGGCGGCTATTTGCCTTCGCCCGGCGCGGGGGATGCGGGCGCGGGGCGCACGGTGGGGTACTGGATGCCCAACTGCTCCAGGTAGGTGCCGTACTTCGCCGGGTCGTAATAGAGCGCCTTCATGCGGGGGCGGTACTCCTCCATGGTTTTCTTGTTGAGCCAGATGGCGGGCTGGTCGCCGTCGCGGATGAAGCTTTTGTACCGGATGTCCTTGGTCTGCACGTTGTGGAAGTACTCCCAGGCGTTCTTCACCAGGTCCGGGTGGAGCAGGATATCGAGCATCGTCATGGCCTGGACCTTGGCGCCGGCGATGACTCCTTTGTGGGCGATGGGCGTGGCCATGGCGACGCCATCGGCCCAGTTGTGACCGGGACCTCCGGGAATATTGGAGGGATAGCGCAAGGTGACGGTGGGCACGTTCCAGGAGACATCGCCGATATCGTCGGAACCGCCGCCGGTGGGCATGGCGGCCTGGCCAAAGCCATCGCCCCCGGCATTGTCCTGCTGGCTGCGCGGCGGGCGCATCTCCGGGATTTTGGTGTTGAGGCCCCGCACCGGCACCTTCAACTCGCGCTGCAGCCCTTTGGCCAGGGCCTGGTCCTCTTCCGACCACTGCGGCAAACCCACCTTCTTAATGTTCTCGTTCATGGCTTCGGCGATGGGCTTGCTGAAATGGCCCGGCCAGGCGCTGCCCAGCAGGCGCGAAGTGTAGGCGGTGTCGGTCATGAGGGTCGCGGCTTTGGCCATGTTATCGCCGATGCGCCACATGTCCATGATGTGGTCGTAATCGGCCTCGCGGAAATAGTACCAGACGCTGGCATCGGGAGGCACCACGTTGGGCTGGTCGCCGCCGTTAGTGATCACGTAATGCGAGCGCTGCGCCAGGCGCAGGTGCTCGCGGCGGAAGTTCCAGCCGACATCCATCAGCTCCACCGCGTCGAGCGCGCTGCGCCCGCGCCAGGGCGCCCCGGCGGCGTGCGCGCTCTCTCCCTTGAACAGGTACTCGACCGATACCACGCCGTTCTGCGTGGTCGGGCCCCAGGATACGCCCAGGTTGTTGCCCACGTGCGCGAACAGGCAGACATCGACATCCTTGAACATTCCCGCGCGGACGTAGAAGGCCTTGGCGCCGATCTCCTCCTCGGCCACCCCGGGCCACAGCCGTATGGTGCCCTTCAGATGCTCGCGCTCCATGACCTTCTTCACGGCCAGCGCGGCGATGATGTTCAGGGGCACGCCCGAATTGTGTCCCTCGCCATGGCCGGGCGCCCCTTCGATCAGTGGTTCGTGCCACCCCACGCCGGGTTTCTGCGAAGCCCGCGGAATGTCGTCGATGTCGCTGCCCAGCGAGATGACGGGCTTGCCCTCGCCCCAGGAAGCGACCCACGCGGTGGGGATGCCGGCAATACCGCGCTCGATGTGGAAGCCCGCCTTTTCCAGGATGCCGCTCAAGTATTGGGAAGTTTCGAATTCCTGAAAACCGAGCTCCCCGAAGCTGAAGACGCTGTCCACCATCACCTGCGCCTGCTTCTTCATGCCGTCGATCTGGCCGGCCAGGTCGGCCTTGGCGGCGGCCTCTTTGTCGGGAGCCGCACTGGTCTGTGCCGCAACTCCCGACGCGGCCAGCAGCAGGGAGAGGAAGATTCTGCGCATGGATGCTAGTGTAATCCGGAAAACCGGCGGCTGGGAGAAAAGCGTCCGGTCGCGGCTTCCGAATCAGAGGCGCCTCTCAGGCGGGGAGGATCGAGCGCACGCGCCGCGCCTGTTCCAGGTGGCGGCGCTCATGAGCGGCGGCCTGGGCGAACATCATTCCGAGACTCATCTTGAGGAACCGCGAGATGGGAGTATCCACTTTGACGCGCGCCAGGTCCAGGCCGCGGGCGCGCTCCAGTTGCAGCAGGAAGCGGCCTTGCAGGTGCAGGAACGTGGGCAGGATGGCGGTGACGGGCTGGCCGTGCAGGGGCCGGAAGCGGCGCGGGGCGGAGACCTTGTAGCGGACGGGCGGTTCGGTGGCCCGCACCAGGAAGCGGTCGAGCCATCCATAGCGGAACGGCGGCGCGCCGGTGAGGCCGCGCGTTTTTCCCCGCTCGATGGCCCGCTCGATGGCCGCGATCTCCCACCCCCCGACGATGGTCAAATGCGCCAGGCATTCCTCGATGGACCACGCGCCGGAAGCCGGACGCCAATTGAATTGCGCTTCGTCGAGCCCGGCGGCCAGCTCTTTTGTCTGTGACTGGATCTGTTCAAACTGACGGCGATATTCTTCCAGTTCCGCGGTTTCCACACTACGGATTATAGCGGCGGCGTTCCGGTGGCGGTGTGTTCCACCAGCGCGTGGACCTTGCCGCCACGCAGGGCGAGCATTTCCTTTTCTTCAAACTGGAAATCGTCGGCGACCAGCTCCTGGGCGGTGTAGGCGGCTTTGGCCACGCCGTCGGCTCCGTGATGCTGCGTATTGGCGAAGATGTGGTAGAGTTCATGGGCCACCACGCGGCCGACAGCGCGGCCGAAGGCGGCCACGCGGTCCAGATGGTCCAAGGCCAACAGCTCTTTCTGGATGAAGCCGCGAATGCGATCGCAATCCACATCGCTAAAAGGAAGAATGACTCCGTCGCTGATGTGGGTCCAGCCCAGGGCCCCGGGATTGACGCGCCGCGACACCAGGCCCGCCGTATCGCAACGGCCCTTGAAGGTGATTACGGCCAGTTCAGCAGACACTTCGTTTCCATGGGAGCCGGACAGGGATCGCCACTCGAAGTGCAGGCCCATGGGCGCCATGATGGACTCCAGTTCCTCGTGGAGCGATTCCACCACCGCCGGCGGCGGCTCCTGCTGGAATTGCGTGTAAAGGGCAATGGGGGCAACTGATTCCCCCCGTTGTTCCCCGATCACCGGCCAAGCCGCCAGCGCGAGGCACAACAGCAAAGATTTCATCGAAAAAAAGGCCTGTAAATATTAAATGTACTACAACGCACGTTGCCGTTCAACCACAATCTCCGGATGCTCCCGGACCAGCGTGTTGGCCATATGGCAAGCAAAGCAAATGGGCAACGCGGCCAGAAGCGTCTCACTTAACTTATCGGCAGGAACTTGGCTCCACTCCACAGAAATGTTATCGGGGCGCAGCAATGCCGGCTTGCTGCCGGCCAGCGAGATTTCCCCAAAGGGATGGCCGCACCAGGCGCAAGCTTTGCCCTCGTACCACTGGAGGAGGATATTGCGGACCAGGCAATCTTCGGGGGCGGCTTCAATCTGGCTCAGGCACATCTGCCCGCATCCGGCCATTTCGGGCCAGCGCGAGCAGGCAGACAGCCGTAGCTCGGGACCCTTGCCCAGCGCGGTTCGGGCGGCATGCAAGGCATCCACGCGGACGCCCGCCGGGCGCTGATTTTCGGGGCAGGTAATCACCCGCTGGCCGCGGTACCTGATCCAGGCGCGTCCCAGGCGCCAGACAGCGCCGGCTGCCAGCAGCGCGGAAATCGAGACTACCAGGATCTGAATGGGCACAATAAGCTCCGAAACAGATGCAACACGCGGGCCAATTGCGCCCACAGACCCCGGCCAAAGCCAAGTTGCTGATTCTAAGCCAAGCGGCACGGCAGGCCGCGGACCGGATTGGGCGCTTTTCCACAGCGCCATGGGTGCTATGCCCCGGAAAAGCAACTGGTTACACCGGCGGGCCGTCTATGAAGACGTGAACCGCCGCGCCGCTTGGGCCATCTCCCTGCTGTTTGCCGCCACCCTCGGCGCCGCTTATAGCGACTATGTCTCGGCTAAACAGAAGTTCGACCTGATCGAGAGCGACCGCCTGCGAGCCGGGTCGCGGGTGGATCTGAGCCTGCGGGAGTTGAACGCTTACGCCGCACACGAAGCGCCGCCGGGAGTGCGCAACCCGCGCATCCAGGTGACGGCGCCGGGGATAGCCAGCGGCACCGCCCTGGTGGACTTTGCCAAGGTGGGGCGCGCGCAGGGTTACGAGCCCGGCTGGCTGATGTCGAAACTGCTCAGTGGCGAGCGCCCGGTGGGGGTCACGGTGCGCATCCGCTCCGCCGCCGGGCAGGCTACCGTGGACGTGCTGCGGGTGGAGATATCGGGCATCGAGATCGACGGCCGCACGCTGGATTTCCTGATTCGGAACATCCTGCTGGCAATGTACCCGAATGCGGTTGTGGGCCGGCCATTCGAGCTGGGCCATCGCATTGAGAGGCTGGATGTGGGGCCCGGGCCGGTGGGCGTGGTGATCGGGCGGTAGGCGCCCCACCAGGGCGGGTCACCCCCAATAATCCACGCGGACATGGGCCGGAAAAACTGCCGTCCCTTCCAGGGTCACCCGCGGCATGCCTCCCTCGAAATGCACCTCGCGCAGCCGCAGAAGACCGGCCAGAAGCGCCACGCCCGCATCGGTGATCCCGCTGCACTGCCAGAAGGTCAGGCTTTCGAGCGAGTGCATGCGGCTCAGAATCTCCAGGCTCCGGTCGGTGATCCCGGTCTTACCCGCGTAATAGGTCTTCAGCCTGGAAAGGCCGGCGATCTGTTCGGTAGCGGCGTCCGTTGTGTCCCGGCAGTACATGCACCACAAGGCCTGCAGTTGCCCGCAGCGTCCCACATGACGGAATCCTTCGTCCCGCACATCCATGGGCATCAGCTCGCGCAGCGCGGGAAAGTGCGGCAGCGCGGCGAGCGCTTCGTCATCCACGTTCTTGCAGCTCACCGCCAGGCCGCGCAGGGCGGGCATCCGCGCCAGAGCGCCAAATCCGCGGCCAGTCAGGTGGGGGCACTCGCGCCCCCAGATGTATTCCATGGTTTTGGAACGGGCCAGCGCCGTAAAGCCTTCGTCCCCGGCGATAGCCCCCTGGCCCATCAGCATGCGCAGGCGGGGCAGGGTGCCGATGTGGCGCATCGCCTGGTCGTCGCACAGGTCGCCGGCGCACCCCAGCCAACCCAGGTTCGGAAGCTCCGCGAGCGGCTGCAGGTTGGCCGCGGTCACGGTCAATTCGGGGGAAGCGAATGGCCCGCATTCCGTCCCGCCATGAATGCTCAGCGCGAACAGGCCGTCGAGTCCGGCCAGGTTCGCCAGGCCGCGGTTCAGAAATGGCGCTTTCAGAAACAGCCAGAGGAAATTGGGCCGGGCGTCGGGCGACATCAGCTCCATGTGGACTGCGCCCGGCTGCCACACCTTGAACACCGGGAATTCGTGCAGCAGCGCGGCGCCGCGATCGGTGACTTGGTTCCCGCCCTTGAAGAAGCGTAGTCGCGGCTTGCCGGCGAGCGCCCGGATCGCGCCGTCGCCGGTCGCCGTGTTCATCAGGTCCACGTGCTCCAGCTCATGGCAATATGCCAGGTTCGCCGCCCCGGCGTCCGATATGCCGCCTTGGTGGCACAACTGGAGCCAGCGCAGCGCCGGCAATTCGCGCAGCACCTCGAAACCGCGGTCGGTGATCGGGCAGCCCGTCAGGTCCAGATGCTGCAACCGGGGCAGGCGCGCCAGATACCGCAGACCGGCATCGCTGAGCTGCCGCGATCCGCCGAGATCGAGACGCGTCACATGATCGAGGCCGCTGATGCGCTCTGCCACGGTGTCGGTCATTTGCCCGCCGGCATCGAGAGCCGCAATCCGCCGCTCCGCGATGGCGCCGATCACCGTCTCCCATTCGTGGGCGGCGAGCGGCCGGCGCGGCCGGATTCTGTTTTCTTTAGCGTCGAGAGCGCACACCGGCTGCAGGTGCGGCGACAGGGGTGCGGGTTCGGCCTCGGCCTGCGCCTGTTTCAGCGCCGCCCAGCTTTCCGCGCCGCGCTCGCGCGCCAGGGCGTGCTGGACATCGCGCAGGCCCGGCTCTGCCGGTGCGTGGGGATAGGCGCGGCGGAAACGCGCGCGCGCTTCCGCCTCGTTGGCGCGCAGCGCTTTGAGCCAGCGCTTCGCTTCCTTCCTCAGATTGTCGAGGGTGCTCATGAAGCCTCCTTCCGTTCCGTGCCTGCCGTCCGCTTACTTCAGGCCGAAAGAAGGTTCGTGTAGTGGGCGAACCGGAATGGGTGGGAAATCGCTCCCTTGCCGCGGACAGGAGGCGCCCCAGCGCGCGCTGTGGGTAGCG
Organism: Terriglobia bacterium; assembly: GCA_020073615.1. Taxonomy (GTDB): domain Bacteria; phylum Acidobacteriota; class Terriglobia; order Bryobacterales; family Bryobacteraceae; genus JADGNR01. The sequence goes on along the minus strand of JAIQEX010000097.1, from coordinate 5,587 downwards.
TGCCACAGCGCCGGCCCCGCTGTCAATATCGCGCGGGAGACGCCGGGAGACGCCGCTCACCTGGCCACCGCGCAGGAAATGGGCGAGCGTGAAATCTGGACCAGTGACCGCCACTTGCTGGCGGCGGCTTCGCATTTCGGCCTGGAGGGCCGCACGGCGTGACAGCAAACAGTCCCTGCCGGCTCCGCTAAGATGGGGACGGATGCGAGCCATCACCAGTCTTCTGGCGGGCGCCGCCGTGGTCCTCGCCGGCGCTATCTGGTTCACGGTTCGCCCGGCGGACGGTGGTCGGTCGCCGCTCGATGGGCCGCTTCCCGCTTCCGCCGCGTCCGCCGCGGACTGGCTCGATCCCACCAAAGTCCTGGACGCGAACCTGCCTTCGGAGACAGCCGTCACGCGCTCGGCGGTGGCCGTCTGGCAGGACGGAATGCCGGTGGATCTGAAATCGTTTCTGCGGGCGGGGGTGCGGGCGGATACCGTGTCGTGGACGGCGGACGGCAAACCGGTGGCGGGCGGCCTCCTCGATCCCGGCCGCAGGCCCGGCGACAACCATGTCCGCGGCGTGCTCATCGTGGCGCGCGATGCCACCGAACATGCCGAGGCGTTCGCTCTGGTCCTCGTGCCGCCTTCGACGCCGCGGCAATTCGCGGACTGGCTGCGCCAGGAGCGCGCCAGCATGCAGTGGACCGAGAGCCTGCCGCCGCTCTACGCGCGCCTCGGTCCCAACCACTCCAACCCCGAGCCCGCGGCCTGCCGCCCGCGCATGTGGCCCACCCTCAGGAGCATCCACACGCACTACCACCCGGGCGCGGCCTATGAGATGCGCTCCGCCATCCGGCCCGATGGCAGCGGGCACCAGGCTACCTACACCGCGTCGGGAGAACTGCTGCGCAGAGGTCCATCGGCCGGCTCGGCGGACCGCGGTTCTCCGAGCTGGAACATCTTCCGGCTGATCGGCCACATGCGGAAGGACGTCATTCCCTGGGTCTGGGCCGCGCAACTGGATGGCAATCCCGTGAACCCGGCACGATTCTATTCCAATTTCGACCGCCCGCTGATTCGCGCAGGCCAACATATTCAGGACTACCTGGAGGTCCGGCCCACTTACGGTCCAGCGCATCGCGAGGTGGAGCCGGGCCGCTGCGTCGACGGTACGCTGCCCTGAGCGCCAGGTTGCCGCCCGCGTGCCGAACCGGATAGCATCCGGATATGGATTTCGAGCGCACGCCGGCGGCCGGTGGTTTGCCGGGCGAGACGGCAGGCTGGAGAACGCTCCCCAACCTGCTTACGGCGCTGCGCATGGTGCTCATCGCGCCGTTCGTCTGGCTGGCCGTTCGCGGAGACGACCTGGCGGCGCTCGGCATCTGGATCGTAGCCGGGCTGACCGACACCCTGGACGGACATTTCGCGCGGCGTCTGCGGCAATCGTCGCAATTCGGCCGCCTGGCCGACCCCCTGGCCGATAAGCTGCTGACCGGCGCGGCATTTATCGTCCTGGCCGTTTTTCGCGGCGGCCTTTCCGCCATTCCCATGTGGCTCATGGCCGCCGTCATCGCGCGCGATATCCTGATCCTGCTGGGAAGCCTGCTGGTCTACAGCGCGGTCCGCAACAGCGGGTTCCGGCCTACGTTTTTGGGGAAGCTGAACACGCTCATCGAGCTGCTGGTGGTCACCTGGTTCCTGGCGGCCACGCGCTTTCCGGCGCTGGCGCCGGCGCTTCCGGCGCTGTACGCCGCGGCGCTGGTCTCCATCGCCGCCTCCGCGCTCGACTACCTGGTGCAGGGACTGCGCATGGTGCGCAGGGAGGCCGGCAAACCATGAAGGACATCGCCTTCCGCGTGGGCCTGCTCTTCCACGCTTCGCCGGCCGAGCCCTCCGCGCAGGCCGCCCTGGCCGGCGTTCTGGCGCGCATGGACGCGGAAACGACGCGCGTCCGCGACGGCCATCCGCTGACGGTCGTTGCCTTCCTGCGGACCATGGAGGCGGCCCAACTGACCCAGGCGGTGGCCCAAAATGGGTACCCGGTGGAAGCCGCGACGTTCGGCGATGCGGGCGTGGCTTTCGCCCCGCTGGACGTGTCCCGCCCCGTGCCGCACGCACCGCTCGAGGGGCAGCCGGAATTCGAGTTCGGAATGCAAGTGCTGCTGGCGCGGTGCCACGCCATGGTGATTGCGTGCCGCGCGCCGGGCGAATTCGCCGCCATCAAGCGGCGTCTGAGCACCCGGCAGAGTGCCTGCGCGCGCATCGCCCTGGTTGCCCTGGACGGCGGCGCTCCGGAGTTTCTGGAGCCCGATAGCGACCCGCCCGAGGTGGACGCCAAGGACTGGTATCTGGGCGTGGCGGACCAGTGGAAATCCGCGCGCCCCGGCATCGGCTCTCTGCCCGCACTCCGGACCACGTTCCTCGGGAGGCTGTTTCCCTGGCTGTACAGCCTGATCCTCTTGCGCCGCTTCGAGACCATCAAGAAGAGACCGCAGGAACCCACGGAGCGGTGCCTGGAGGGAATGGGCCTGTTTTCGCGCACGCTGAAAAAGCTGGACCCGGCCGATGAAGCGGAGCTCAAGGCGCGGGTCGGCCTGCTGTGTCCCTTTTTCGACCGCCACGACCGGCTGGGCAGCCACTACTCGAATGTCTTCCGGACGACGTGCCTGCTGGTTCCGTCGGCCATCGCGCTCGCCACCGTGCTGGCCGTGGCCGCGGCCGTCGATCCCGCGCGCCACCGTCTCTGGCACTGGTCCGAAGCGTTTCTGCTGGCCGGCGCGGCGGGGCTGTACCTGCGATCGAAATTCAAGAAGCACCTGGCGCACTGGGTGGACAACCGCCTGGTGACCGAGTTCATGCGCTCGGCCGCGCTCCACGCCTTCCTGCACACCGCGCCGGACCTGACCATTCCGCCCGACAAGCCCGATCTGTGGACCCGCGAAAGCCGTGTCTTCTGGACGTACTTCCGCTCCCTGCCGCCGCTGGCGTTCCAGACCGCCCCCGCGGATCTGCTCTCGGCGCGGCGAACGGCGGTCGCGGAGTATGCCGAACACCAGATGCAATTCCACGAAGATTTCGCCCGGCAGCATTGGGCGGCCGACCGGTGGCTGACGCGCATTTCGGGCCGCGCCTTCCTTGCGACGGTGTGCTTCTGCATCGCCCAGCTTGTCCTGGCCTGGCTACATTCCCATGCGCCGCTTCCGGCGGCTTTCGAGCAGCTTCCTACGGCACTCATGATGCTCACGCTGGCGTGCGCCTGCGGCGCCTTTGTACTGACGGTGCTCAACCATCAACTCGGGTTCGAGGCGATTGCCGAACGCTCCACGATCGCCGCCGGGCAGTATCGGACGCTCCTCGAGACCATGCGCCGCGGCCCGCATCCGGCCAGCCCGGAGCAGGTGTACGACTGGGCGCGGGAATCGGGCGTCATCATCCTCGACGAGCAGCATAGCTGGTACCGGCACATCCCGTCGCTGCGCATGCATCTGTGACTGGGTGGGGTAGGCCTCCCGGCCTGCCCCGCGCCGAAGGCGCGCTTGGCGTGGGCCGCGCCAGCGCGTGTAGGGCGGGATGGAATCCGGCGGCGGGTTGGTAACCCGCCTTCTCGCGGACTTTCATCACCTTTGATGGCCCTTCGGGCCATGGGGGCAGGCCGGGAGGCCTACCCCACCAATAAGCGAGAATGAGTATAAGCGATGCCCGATCCCCGCGGTGCCTATGCGCAGCTCCTGGAAGAGCGGCGCGCCGATATCGCCCTGCGCGAGAAACGCCACCGCGCGCTGGGATATGTGCGGCTGGCTGCTGTGGCCGGCGCGGCGGCGGTGGTGTGGCTGGCGCTGGTCCGGCAGGCGTTCTCCATCGCCTGGGTGCTGCTGCCGGCGGCGCTGTTCGCCGCCCTCATCGTGGTTCACGAGCAACTGCTGCGCGTGCTCGAGCGGCGCCGCCGCGCGCAGCGCTACTTCGAGCGTTGCCTGGCCCGCCTGGACGGAAACTGGATGGGCGCGGGCGAGACCGGAGAGCGCTATCTCGAGGCCGCCCATCCCTACGCCAAGGACCTGGATCTGTTCGGACCGGGCTCGCTGTTCGAGCTGATCTCCACGGCACGATCGCACATCGGTGAAGACACCCTGGCGCGCTGGCTGCTGAGTCCCGCCGCCCCGGCGGCGGTGCGCGCCCGGCAGCAGGCGGTGGAGGAACTGCGGCCCCGCCTGGACCTGCGCGAGGACCTCGCCGTGCTGGCCGAAGAGGCGCGCACCGGAGTGGACCCGGCGGCCCTGGCGGCGTGGGGCGAGGCGCCGCCGCTGCTGGCCGGGGGCCGGCTGCGCGTCCTGCTGGGGCTGTTCACCGCGCTCGGCGTGGCGGGCGGCATCGCCCTGTGCGCGTGGACGCTGCACGTGGCGGGCATGCTGCCCATGCGCGAATCCTCCGCCGTGCTGGCGCGCGACGGCTTTCTGCTCGTCCTGCTGGCCAACGGGGCTTTCCTGTATGGGCGGCGTCAGAAGGTCGATGCCGTGGTGGCCGCCGTCGAGGAGGCCGCTCACGAGCTGGGCCTGCTGTCGGAATTGCTGGTCCGGCTGGAGCGCGAGCGGTTCGAGGCGCCGCTGCTGGCGGAGCTGCGCGCGTCGCTCGACTCCGAAGGAGATCCGCCTTCGCTGCGCCTCGCCGGCTTGAAGCGCCTCACGGAGTACCTGGATTCGCGCGACAACGTATTCGTGCGCGTGGCCGAGGTCTTCATCCTGTGGACGCCCCACCTGGCGCTCAAGGTGGAGGATTGGCGGCGCCACTCCGGGCCGGCCGTCGGGCGATGGCTGCGCGCGGCGGGCGAGATCGAAGCGCTGTGCTCGCTGGCCAGCCACGCCTTCGAGCACCCCCACGATCCGTTTCCGGAGCTGGTGGAGGAGGGGGCGCCGCTGGTCGAAGCGGAAGGCATCGGCCATCCGCTCATCGCCGAAGACCGCGTGGTGCGAAACGACGTGCGCATCGGCGGCGACGATCCACCGGGGCCGCGCGTGCTGGTGGTGAGCGGCTCGAACATGTCGGGCAAGAGCACGTTGTTGCGGACCCTGGGGGTGAACGTGGTGCTGGCGCAGGCGGGCGCCCCGGTGCGTGCCCGGTGGCTGCGGATTTCGCCGCTGGCGGTGGGCGCGTCGATTCGCCTCACCGACTCGCTGCAGGGCGGCGTCTCGCGGTTCTACGCGGAGATCCTGCGCATCCGGCAGATCCTGGACCAGACCGCGGGGCCGCTGGCGGTGCTGTTTCTCATCGACGAATTCCTGCACGGCACCAATTCGCACGACCGCCGCATCGGCGCCGAAGCGCTGGTGCGCGGCTTGGTGGAGCGCGGCGCCATAGGACTGATCACCACCCACGACCTGGCGCTGGCCGATATCGCCGGCGTGCTCGGCGAGCGGGCAGCCAACGTGCATTTCGAAGACCGCATCGAGGACGGCCGCATTCACTTCGATTACGCGATGCGGCCCGGCGTGGTGCGCAAGAGCAACGCCATCGAGCTGATGCGCCAGGTGGGGCTGGAGATCTAGGCAGGGGCCGGGGGCCAGGGGCCAGGGGCCGGGGAAAGGCGGCTCGCTTCGCTCGCAGCGTTCTG
>JAIQEX010000096.1 GCA_020073615.1 Terriglobia bacterium | reverse complement strand
CACCGACGGTGGAAGCCCTGTAGGGCCTCCCGTTGGTCGGCACCGAGACTGCGCAAAACCAAATCAGAAAGGAGCCCTGGAGTGCCGGTCGCTTCGTTTCCCGTCCAGGCTCATCCTTGGATGAGAATATGCTCCCCCGCAAGGCTATAATCAATGAGCCTGTGCCCGTGAAGAAACCATCGTGCGGTGCGCTGCTCCTCGGTCTGATTCCCTTCGCGGCCATGTGTCTCTCGGTGGCGCTCTGGGATCGAATCGATCCCATGATCTTCGGCCTCCCCTTCAATCTTTTCTGGCTGATCTGCTGGATCGTGCTCAGCAGCGGGTGCCTGTGGGCCGCTTACCGGGTGGAGAGCGCGCGAGATAAGAAGGACGGCGGCGGCCCATGACCGCCAGCGCCGTTTCCCTGACGGCCATCTTCGCGATCGTCGCGCTGGGCGCCGCCATCGGCTTCCTGGCCGGAGTCCACCGGAGGATGGACCTGGAACAGTGGACGGTGGGAGGCCGCGGCTTCGGCGCGGTACTGATGTACCTGCTGATGGCGGGCGAAGTCTACACCACCTTTTCCTTTCTGGGAGCCAGCGGCTGGGCCTATTCGCGCGGGGGCCCGACCCTGTACATCATGGCCTACTGCACCCTGGCCTACGTGGTCTCATTCTTCATCCTGCCGCAGATCTGGGAGGCGGGCCGGCGACATGGGCTACAGACCCAATCCGACTTTTTCAGCATGCGCTACGGCAACAAGTATCTGGCCGCATTCGTGTGTGTGGTCGGAGTTACTTTCCTTATTCCCTACTTACAGCTCCAGGTTACAGGGCTGGGTATCATCGTCTCCGTCGCCAGCTTCGATGGCATCGGCCGTACACCGGCCATGGCGATTTCGGTGGTACTGCTGGCGGCACTTGTTTTTGCGGGCGGCGTCCGCGCCGTGGCCTGGGTCAGCGTCCTGAAGGATGTGTTGATGGTCTTCGCGGCGCTCTCCATCGGCATCGGTATCCCGTACATCCACTATGGAGGCATCGGACCCATGTTCGCGGCACTGGCGCGCGCCCGCCCGGCACACCTGACTATGCCCGGCGCCACCGCCAACCTGGGTCACACGTGGTACATCTCCACGGTGTTACTGACTTCGCTCGGTTTCTACATGTGGCCGCACGCATTTGGGGCGGCCTTCACCGCGAGGAGCGCCAATACCTTGCGCCGCAACGCGGTGGTGATGCCGCTCTACACCATCACGCTCGCCTTTGTATTCTTCGCCGGCTTCACCGCGGTGCTGGTGGTGCCGGGCCTGCCCAATGGCGATCTTTCGCTGCTGACGATCGTCCGCCAAAGCTTCCCCGCCTGGTTGCTGGGTGTGATCGGCGGGGCCGGCGCGCTCACGGCCATGGTGCCCGCGGCCATCTTCGTGCTGACCGCGGCCACGCTATTCGCCAAAAATTTCTATCGGCCGATCTTCGCGCCGGCGATGACCGACGACCAGGTTGCCAAGGTGGCCCGCGCGATGGTGGTGGTGCTCAGCCTGACGAGCCTGTACTTCGCCGTCTACAGCTCCACTACGCTGGTAGGCCTTCTGCTGCTGGGCTATGCCGGCGTCACGCAGTTCTTCCCCGGCGTGGTGCTGGGCCTCTACTGGAAACGCGTCACCATGACTGGAGTGTTCGCCGGCATGATTGCCGGAGTCGCCAGCGTCGCCTTCCTCATGCTCACCAAGCGGGACCCTTTTTTCGGCTGGAGCGCGGGGTTCCTGGCCCTTTGCCTGAACTTTCTGATTACCGCTGTCCTGAGCTTGCTGACGCCTGCGCTCAATCCAGGTACTCGTACGCTCCCAGGGTCAGGAACTCGGGAAACTGCGGGTTGGTCATCATCTGGTCGTAAAGGCTCGCTGCCAGGGTAAGCTCGCGCCCCGGAATGGAGCCGTTCAGCCGCTTGGCTTGGCGCGTCAGGGCGTCGCGCACCAAGGGCGCGGTGACCACCCGGCCATCGTTCATGCGCGCGCCGTGCTTCATCCATTGCCACACCTGGGCGCGGCAGATCTCGGCGGTGGCGGCGTCTTCCATCAGGTTGTAGATGGGGACGCAGCCGTTGCCGCGCAGCCAGGTGGCGAGATACTGCAGACCGACGTCGATGTTGCGGTACAAGCCCTCTGCGGTGATATCGCCCGTGGGAACGTTCAGCAGGTCGGCCGCCGCCACTTCCACGGCCGGCTTCCGTTCGATCTGGTTGGGCAGCGGCATGTAGGTGTCGAAGACGCTCTTGGCCAGCGGGACCAGGCCAGGGTGCGCCACCCAGGTGCCATCGTGGCCGGCCCACACCTCGCGCAGTTTGTCCTGCCGCACGCGCGCCAAGGCCGCTTCGTTGGCCGCGGGGTCGTTCTTGATGGGGATCTGCGCCGCCATGCCGCCCATGGCATGCACGCCGCGGCGATGGCATGCCGCGATGAGCAGGTTGACGTAGGAATTCAGGAAATGCCGCTCCATGGTGACCTGGGCGCGGTCCGGCAGCACGAAGTCGGGGCGGTTGCGGAACTTTTTGATGAAGCTGAAAATGTAGTCCCACCGGCCGCAGTTCAGCCCGGCGGAATGCTCGCGCAGCTCCCAGAGGATCTCATGCATCTCGAAGGCGGCCAGAATGGTCTCGATCAGCACCGTGGCACGGATCGTGCCCCGCGAAATGCCGAGCTCGTCCTGAGCCATGAGAAACACGTCGTTCCACAGGCGCGCCTCCAGGTGGCTCTCCATCTTGGGCAGATAGAAGTACGGGCCGGTGCCGTTCTCGATCAAAGCCTTGGCATTGTGAAAAAAGAACAGCCCGAAATCGAACAGCGAGGCCGAGACCGGTTCTCCATCCACCAGAAAATGCTTCTCCACCAGGTGCCATCCCCGCGGGCGCACCATCAGCACGGCCGGGGCCTCGCACAGTTCGTACCGCTTCCCTTCCGGGCTGGTATAGGCGATGGTGCCGCGGACGGCATCGCGCAGGTTGACTTGTCCCTCGATCGCGTTCCGCCAGGTGGGCGAGTTGGAATCCTCGAAATCGGCCATGAACACGCTGGCGCCGGAGTTCAGGGCGTTGATGATCATCTTGCGGTCGACCGGCCCGGTGATCTCCACGCGGCGATCCAGCAGATCCGCGGGAATGGGCGCCACGGTCCACTCGCTCTCCCGTATGGGCGCCGTTTCCGGCAGAAAGTCCGGCAGGATGCCGCTGTCGATGGCCTGCTGGCGGGTGCGCCGGGCCTCGAGCAAGCCGCGCCGCCGGGGCTCGAACTCGCGCGCCAGTTTTACGACAAATCGCACTGCCTCCGGGCTTAGTACCAACTCCTGGGCATCGCTGCCCGAAGGCAAAATCTGTACGGGATCATTCTGGGTGGCAAACATGGAAACCGATTCCCTCTCCTGGGACGATGCTAGCGCTTAGCTACAGGATGCGCGCGCGAGGTGGTCCATTCCGGACTAGTAGGCCAGTCCGTCCCACCCTGGTTGCCGGTGGGCGGGCTGCCAGCATCTACTTAACAAGTGGACGCAGGCCCTGAGCGAGCGGACACCCCGGAGAAAGAGGCGAAAATGACCACATATTCCGACGAACTGCTGAACACCTGGGACACCCATCCGCGCTGGCAGGGAATTACCCGGCCTTACGCCCCCGAGGACGTGATGCGCCTGCGCGGATCCATCCGCATTGAGTACACGCTGGCGGCCATGGGCGCCGAGCGGCTGTGGCATCTGCTACACACCACTCCGTACGTCCCGGCACTGGGCGCGCTCACCGGCAATCAGGCGGTGCAGCAGGTCCAGGCCGGCCTGAAAGCGATCTATGTGAGCGGCTGGCAGGTGGCCGGCGACGCCAACCTCTCGGGCCAGATGTACCCCGACCAGAGCCTCTATCCGGCCAACAGCGTGCCCACCCTGGTGCGCGGCATCAACAACGCATTCCTGCGGGCGGACCAGATCCAGCACGCCGAGGGCGGCAACGGGCAGTATTGGTTCGCCCCCATCGTGGCCGACGCGGAGGCGGGCTTCGGCGGTCCGCTCAACGCGTTCGAGCTCATGAAGAGCATGATCGAAGCCGGCGTGGCTGCGGTGCACTTTGAAGACCAGCTCTCCTCGGCCAAGAAATGCGGCCACATGGGCGGGAAAGTGGTGGTGCCCACCAGCGAATTCGTGCAGAAACTGATCGCCGCCCGCCTGGCGGCCGATGTGATGGGCGTTCCCACGCTGGTGGTGGCCAGAACGGATGCCAACAGCGCCGGGCTGCTGTTGAGCGACATCGACCCGCGCGATCACGCCTTCCTGTCCGGGGGAAGAACCAGCGAAGGCTTTTTCTATTTCCGCGGAGGCATCGACGCGGCCATTGCGCGGGGTCTGGCATATGCGCCGTACGCCGACATGATCTGGTGCGAGACTTCCGAGCCCAACATCGAGGAAGCCCGCGCCTTTGCCGAGGCCATCCACGCGGAGTTTCCGGGCAAACTGCTGGCGTACAACTGTTCGCCTTCGTTCCACTGGAAAAAGAAGCTGGACGAGGCCACCATCGCACGCTTCCAGAAGGAACTGGGCGCCATGGGATACAAATTCCAGTTCGTCACCTTGGCGGGATTCCACGCCCTCAACCTCAGCATGTTCTCGCTGGCGCGCGAGTACGCCCGCGGCGGCATGGCCGCTTATTCCGCCTTGCAGGAGCAGGAATTCGACCTCTCGCGCGACCACGGCTACTCCGCGGTGCGGCACCAGCGGTTTGTAGGCACGGGCTATTTCGACGAGGTGCAGCAGACCATCTCGGGTGGCAACGCCTCCACGGGGGCGCTCGAGGGTTCCACGGAGAACGCGCAGTTCACCCTCCCTGCTATACCTAAGAAGACGAATGGAGCGATCGCCCAGTGATGCCGGGCTTCGGGCCGGCTCGGGCCGCCACCCGGATTTGACCAAAGCCCGGCGCCAGGCGTGGCGCCGGCTGTTTCCGGCGGACCGGCCGGCGCCTCTCGAAAAACTCTCTCCCCAGGGCCGCGCGGAGGCGTGCCGCGTGGCGGAGACGATTCTCTCGGCCCACCGCGCCTATCGCGCCCTGTTCGACTCTCTCACCGAAAAGGCGCGCGCGACCTTCGAGGATCGCGCCTGGATGCAGGGCGCGCTCGACGCCGAGCAGCGAGTGCGCCTGTACCGCTCCGCGGTGGACGGCGCCTGGCGCAAAATCGAGCGGCAATTGCTGGAGCGCCTGTCGGACCGCGGCTTCTGGATGGCCGCGCGGCAGGCCTTCCTGGAACGCGTCTTCGAGAACTACGACGCCGATCTGGCCCTGACGTTCTTCTACTCCACCATGCGCATCGCCTGCGATGCCCGGGATGTTCCGGTGGAATACGACGACGACGGCCTGACCGGACTGCTGCCGGTCGCGGACCCGCATCCCATCTTCCAGTTGTACCCCGCCGGCCCGCGCCGGCTGGCCCGCTCCATCGCCGGCCTCTTGCAAAGCTGCGCCTTCCGCGTGCCCTTCGTCGACCTGGAACGGGATGCCGCGCTGGCTGCGGCGCGCCTCGCCGAAGAGTGGCGGCGCCAGGTGGGCGGCGGGCTGCCGCACGATCTCCAGATGTTGAAGCCGGTGTTCTTCCGCGACCGCGAAGCCTACCTGGTGGGCAAACTGCGTGCCGCCGACGGCGAACTGCCGGTGGTGTTCGCGCTGCAGAACGAGCACGCCGGCATCACCCTCGATGCCGTGCTGGCGGGCAGGGAAGACATGCGGAACATTCTGTTCGTCTCCACCCGCTCCACGTTTCACGTCCGCACCAAGGACTACCGCGAGGTGCTCAGTTTCCTCGACACGCTGGCGCCCGAGCGCGGCCATCCCGCCATGTGCGCCGTGATCGGCTTCACACATCCCGCCCGCGTGGCGCTGAACCAGCGGCTGCGCAGCCACCTGCGGACCACAGGCGAGCGCTTCGAGCCAGCTCCCGGACGGGTGGGCATGGCCATGATCGTGTTTTCGCTGCCTTCGTTTCCCTATGTGTTCAAGGTGGTCCGCGACTTCTCGTCCAAACAGGGTTGGACCGGCAGGGGACCGATCATGGACATCTACCGCTGGGTGCACGAAATGAACCGCGGCCGCCTCATGCTGGACGCCTGGCTGTACCGCAACCTCCATTTCCCCAGGGAAGCTTTTGACGAGGCGGTGCTCGACGAATTGCTGCGCAGCGCTCCCAACAGCGTGCGCCTCGATGGCGGCACGGTGGTGTTGAAGCACGTCTATGCGCAGCGGCGGGTGGAGCCGCTCAGCACGTTCTTCGAAGCGACCCGCGACCGCGTGTTGCGCGAGCGCGCGGCCGACGCCCTGGGTACGTTCCTCAAGGACCTGGCGGGGATGGGCTTCTTCGTCGGCGACTACTACGGCCTGCCCTCCAACACCGGGTTGACGCACGCCCGCAACGTGGCCCTCTTCGACTTCGACGACCTGGGATTCGTGGTGCGCTACCGCTTCCGCGAAACGCCGCCCCTCCCCGACGAGCGCGACGAGTTGTTGTGGAACAGCGAGACCAACGGGGCGTGGTTTTCCGTGGAGGAAGACGATGTCCTGGTGGACGAATGGGAGCGCTTCCTGGGGGTTCCCGCCGACCTGCGCGACTATTTCCGCCAGCGGCACGGCGATCTGTTCACCGTGGCGTATTGGGAGGAAGTGCAGCGCCGCGTGAAGGCGGGCGAATGGTATCGCGTGCTGCCGTACCCCGCGGACCGGCGGCTGTGACCGTCGGTTACCCCCCTTCCTCCGCTTCGAGCAAGCCTTCCAGCTCGGGCAGCACCAGCAAATCTTTTTCACGCCCCGCCGCGCGTTTGGCCCGGATCAGGCTTGCCAGGTCGAGCGTCCAAACGCTGCGATCAAACGCCTGCACGAGGACAGCGTGCGCCTTGACCTCCGGGAAGGCGCCCAGGCCCTTCACTTCGGCCAAAAGATCGATCGGGCCAAGCTCCGTCGAGAGAGTGAAGATGGTGCCGTTGCGCAGCGTGGCTGCGTCCCAGACAAATGGCAACTCCACCAGCACATCGCGGAGCCGCGGGTGAAATGGCGCCAGGGCTTTCGCGAGCCGCTGCAGATTGTCCGGCTGGCGCGAAAAGCAAAGATCCAGGTCCATGGTGACCGACCCGCTGCCGTGCAGGATGGCGGACCAGCCGCCGACGATCACGAAATCGACGCCCGCATCCACCAGCGTCTGCACCACGGCGGCGACGTTCATTTGCCGCTCGGACGCGCGGCGCCGCGTACCTGGTCCGCCGCCTCGATGCATTCCTGCATTCTGCGAGCGCGCTCCGCCGGTGTCAGCCGCAAGGTCTCGATGAGCAGGCTCAAGTCCACGCCGAATCGCCGGGCCGCTTCGATGCGGCTTCCGGGACGCGGGTGACGCAGCCGTTCTTCGGCTCGCGCAAGCTGCTCCGGTGTCAGGCCGCGCCACTCCTTCACCATTACATCGTAGCGCCGGGCGCCTTCGGCGCGGGCGTCGGGAGCCCGCCAGGTTCTTGGTAGCTATACACGTCCAGACTGAGGTTTATATGGAGGGCGGCGAGCCGCGCCAGAAGCCTCCAGGGGATCGCGTCTCCACCAGATCTCTCACTCGCGAACCAAGAGATGTAGTATTCGATCCTTCCGCCACTCGCGACGAAATTGGACAGGAATGGCGCACGTTTTTCCAGTTCGTCCAGGCCCGATTCCATGACGGCCAGCAACTCGGAGTCTTCGCCCTTCTTAGCTTCAGAAGCCCAGTAGGTGTGCGCATAGATGCCTGCGAGCGGCTGGCCATCTGGAGTGGTCCTCGCCTCACCGGCCTTCCACTTGCGCGACGGTGCCATGGAGAGCGCCGTCGAAATGTCGTCTGGATCGGCACTCGGGTGCGTCAACCGAAGATGTATCGAAAACCGAAAAATTTCCATCCAATAGCATGGTAGCGTCGGCGCCTTCTGTGCGGGGCAGGCCCGGAGGCCTACCCACTGTTCGCTATGGGCCGGCCTGCCACCACCAATCCCGCCACAGCGCGGGAGATCATTCTCGAAATTGTGCGCAACATGCGGGAAGGACTCGAGCCGCTCCAGTACTCGACCCTCGCGCCCGCGATCTATCACGTCTACCTCCACCCCGACGACATGGAGCGGCTGCGCGGGATTCTGCCGCGCATCGTCGACGAGGCGCGGCGCGCGCTCGATGCCGAACTGGACGCGCTCAACAAGGCCTCTTTCACCGAGCGGTTGAAGCTGGCGCGCCGCGCGGAGCCGAAGATCGCGGCGCCCGAGGGCGGCTGGCAGATCCGCCTCATCGAGAACACCGACGACGACGTCCAGCCGGGCGACATCGTCATCCACTCGGAGTTGGCCATGCCCGTGAAGCCGGAGTTCGGCGCGGGATCGATGACCAAGCGCATCGCCACGCGCCGCATGAGCGGGGCTACCTCGACGTCGCAGAGCTTTGACAAGAGCCCGGCGAAGGCGCTCCCGGCAACGCCCGTGGAGGCCGGCGACGGCGCGCTGGCGGTGATCGAGTATGAGGACCAGGGCGGGCGCAAGACTTACCGCATGACCAAGGACGAGATCGTGGTGGGGCGCGGGGGGCGCGATTACTGGACCGATCTGAAGCTGGAAACGTTGCCCGACGTTTCGCGCGAACATTTTCGGTTGCGGCGGGACAGCGCCACGGGCCAGTTTTTCCTGAAAGACCTGAGCCGGCTGGGCACCACCATCGACGGCGAGCGGGTGCCCTCCAGCATGGCCTTCGGGGAGGGAGAGAAGACCGACCGCAACGTGGAAGTGCCCCTGCCGGCCGCGGCGCGCATCGGCCTGGCGGACGTGGTTTTCCTGGAATTTCGAAGCACCTCGCATGGTTAAGACCAAACTCAGGTGCGCGGGCGCGAGCGACCCCGGACGGGCGCGCCGCAACAACGAGGACGCGTTCCACCTGGACGCGGAGCGCGGCATCTTCCTGGTGGTGGACGGCATCGGCGGGCAAGCGGCGGGGGAAAAGGCCGCGGAGATCGCCATCGGGCGGGTGCGCGCGCGGCTCGAGCGCCAGACGGGCACGGCCGAGCAGCGCATCCGCGAAGCCATCGCGGTGGCCAATAACGAGATTCTGCGGGCGGCGCGCGGCAATCCGGAATGGGAGGGAATGGCCTGCGTACTCACCGTGGCCGTGCTGGAGAACGGCTCCGCGGTGGTGGGCCACGTGGGCGATTCGCGCCTGTACCATATCAGACGCGGCGAGATCCGCAAGATCACGCACGACCATTCGCCGGTGGGCGAGCGCGAGGACGCAGGCGAGCTGAGCGAAGCCGAGGCCATGCGGCATCCGCGCCGCAACGAAGTGTTTCGCGACGTGGGATCGGCGGAGCACGCGCCCGACGACGCGGATTTCATCGAGATCGAGCGCATTGCCTTCGAGCCCGACAGCGCCCTGCTGCTGTGCAGCGACGGGCTCAGCGACCAGGTGGCGTCGGGCGAAATCCGGCGCGCGGTGGAGCGCAACGCGGGCGAGCCGGAGCGAGCGGCGGGCGAGTTGATCGAGGCCGCGAACCGCGCCGGCGGCAAGGACAACGTCACCGTGGTGCTGGTGGAAGGCGAGGCTTTCACCGCGCCCCGTGAGACGACGGCGGAAGCGCGCGCGCCCCACGTATTTGCCGGCCGCGCGGCGTTTTTTCTCCTGGGCATTGCCCTGGCGCTCGCCGGGGCGTGGTTCTCAAGAAGCTACTGGACGCCGCCGCCCGCGGCCTTCGCTCCGCGCGTGCTGGTGGCCGGCAACGAAGGAGCGTTTGCCAGCATCGCCGCGGCCATGGCCGCGGCCCGACCCGGCGATACCGTAGAAGTGCCGGGCGGCGAATACCGCGAGCAGGTGCATCTGAAGAGCGGCGTGACGCTGCGCAGCCGTGTGCCGCGCGAGGCCGTCCTGCGGGCCGCGCCGCTGAGCAGGGAGGCGGCGGTCATCGCCGAAGACGTCAAGGATGCGCGGATCGCCGGGTTCAACATCAGGGCGGACCAGCAGATGCCGCTGGCGGCGGGAATCCTGCTGAGGAACTCGAGCGTGGAAGTGGACGATGTGGATGTGGGCGGCGCGGCGGTGGGCATCGAGATCCGCGGCGGCAGCGCCGTGCTGCGCGCCAACGCGATCCACGATTGTTCGAGCGAGGGCGTGCTGATCCTGGGGGCCGCGGCGCCGTGGCTTTCCCACAACGAGATCCGCCGCAACAAGGGCGCGGGCCTGGCGGCGCGCGATGGGGCGCGGCCCGTGCTGTGGGGCAACGTGTTCGAGAAGAATGCCGTGGAACTGCCGCCGGATATGCCCCTGGAGACGGTGCGCGAGAGAAACGTGTTCCTGGAACCGGCCGCGCGGCCGGCGAGGCCGGGGCGCGGCGCCGCGGCGGAAGGAAGGAAATGATCGCCCCGGCCTCCCGCAAGTTGGGCAAGTACGAGATCCGCCAGAAGCTGGGGCGCGGCGGCATGGCCGATGTCTACCTGGCTCAGGATACCGAGGCGGGCGCGGTGGTGGCGCTCAAACTGATCGAACACAGCGCCGCCACAGACACCGACACCCACGATGCCATCGAAGCGGAGCGGCGCGGGGCGGAGCTACAGGCGCACCTGGCGGCCATAGACCCGCGGGTGGTGCGGGTGTACGGGGCCGGCGACATGGAGGGGTACTTCTACGTCGCCATGGAGTACGTCGACGGGCAGGACCTGGCGGAGCTGATGCGCCACGGACCGCTGGCGCCGGCGTTTGCGGCCGATGTCGCACTGGCGGTGGCCGAGACCCTGGAGAAGGCGCACACCTTGCAAGTGGCCATCGAAGGCAAGAACTTTCAGGGCATCGTACACGGCGATATCAAGCCCAAGAACATTCGCATCGACGCGCGCGGCGAAGTGCGCGTGCTCGATTTCGGCATCGCCAAGGCGCTCACGCTTTCGCGGCGGCTCACGCGCAACGAATTCGGCAGCGTCCCCTACGCTTCGCCGGAGCGCCTGGACACGGGCGACGTCAACGCGCTTTCCGACCTCTGGTCGCTGGCGGTGATGCTCTACGAAATGGCGACCGGGCTGCGGCCATACCAGGCGGATTCGACCGAACGGCTGGAGCGGATGATCCGCTCGCGCATTCCGCCCTCGCCCGCGCCCGACCCCTGCCCCGAGCCGCTGCGGCGCATTCTGATGAAGGCCATGGCGCCCGAGCCGGCGCTGCGCTACCAGTCGGCGAAAGAGCTCGCGCAGGACCTGACGGCGTTTCGCAAGGGCGACGCGGTGGCGGCCGAGGCCGAGGACATGGACGCCACCCGGCGGACGCACCGCTTGCCGGCCGGCGACGACGACACCCGCCGCACCTCTTCTAATTCGGTGACAGGCTACGAAACCCCTAAATCCACGAAGCCCGCCGCCAGCCCGCGCGTCCGCGGCAAGCACTTCTATACCATGATGCGCGTCCTCGCCTCGCTGGTAGTGGCGGTGGTGGTGTACGCCGCCTGGGCCATGGTGTCCGACTACCGGCTCTACGAGAACGGGCGGGACCTGCAGCACGCCATCGAAGCCGAACAGGTGACCGGCCTGAACGACATCTGGAGCAAATGGACGGAACTTTCCGGGGACAATCCTTCGTCGTTCTATCTTCGGGGACCGCGGGCCGCGGTGCGGCAGAAGCTGGTGGCGGCGGCGGACCATGTGATCGACACCTATCGCAATACCGATACCGTGGTGTACGAAACCGATTGGAAGAACGCGCGGACCTACCTGATGCACGCGCTGGAACTGGACCCGGACAACGCGGTGCGCGGCAAGCTGCGATTGTGCGAAGGACACCTGGCGCGGATCAACGGCACCAGCCACCGCAGCCCGGCGGAGCTGAACCTGGCGGTGGAGGATTTCACCGAGGCGGAAAAGCTGATGGCCAACTCGCCCGACCCGGAGCTCGGCCTGGCGCGCGTCTACGTCTCCGGCCTGAAGGACGTGGATAAGGCCTCGGAGGCTTTCCAACAGGCGGAGAAGCGCGGATACCACCTGGGCAATCGCGAAAAAATGCAGCTTGCCGATGTCTATCTGGACCGCGCCGACCGGCTGTGGTGGGATTCGCGCAACGTGCGTGGCCTGCCGCAGGAGAAGGACCAGATCCAGCGCGCGGTGGAGGATTACAAGAAGGCGCTGGCGCTGTACCAGGAGATCGCGCCTTATTCGAAGGCCAACAGCCAGATCGTGCGCATCCAGAACAGCCTGGAGAGCGTGAGCTTCCGCCTGCAGCAGATCGAAAGCGGGAACGCGGCCGCACCGCTGCGGGATGCCATCCAGAAAGTGCTGCGGACGCTCCCCATATGGCGGTAACGCGCAGCAGAACGGTGGAGCGGGCCGAAGTGCGCCGGCCGGCGCGGCAGCGCGCCGAGTGGCGGCGCGGCGAGCTGGCGTGGACGCTGGCGGCGAGCCTGCTGGTGGCCGCCGGGCTGTCTCTGGTCTACCGGGCGAAGGCGCCGGGGCTGGCGGAGACGGAGCAGGGCCTGGCGGCGAAGCGGCTGCTGAACCTCAACGAGGTGAGCGCGCGCGAGGATCTGCTGCCCGCGCTGGCCGCGATCCCCGATGCCCGCGCGCGGGCGGAGGCGGCGCGGCAGATTTATTACCTTTCGGGCGGGATGGCCAACGTGGGTGCCATCGCGCGCATTCACGGCCTGGTGACCGCCGAGCAGTTCCGGCAATTGAAGCCGCTCTTCGTAGTGCGGCGGCCGGATCAGTTCCGGCGCGCGTTCTTCCTGTGGGCGGCGCTCTACTTCGCGGCCTTCCTGGCGGCCGGCGCGTGGTGGAGCCTGCGCGGCTTTCGCGGCGACCAGACGTTTCTGCCGGCCATCCTGCTGCTGACTGGCATGGGGCTGATCCTCATGGTGAGCCTGCGCGATCCGGTGCGCGACAACCTGCTGTTCGTGGATTTCGCCCAGGGCGTGGCGGCCGGCGTGGTGCTGCT
Source organism: Terriglobia bacterium (assembly GCA_020073615.1). Lineage (GTDB taxonomy): Bacteria > Acidobacteriota > Terriglobia > Bryobacterales > Bryobacteraceae > JADGNR01. The sequence goes on along the minus strand of JAIQEX010000096.1, from coordinate 13,878 downwards.
GGCGGCGCTCAGCGCGCTCGATTACGAGCGCCTCTTCGGCAAGCTCAGCTTCGTTCCGCTGCTGGGCAGCTTCGCGCTTTCCGCGCTGCTGATCCTGTTCGGCCACGGGCCGGGCACCAGCGACGCCAAGGTCAACCTGCTCGGATTTCAGCCGGTGGAGATCGTGCGCGTGCTGCTGGTGTTTTTCCTGGCGGGCTACTTCGCGCGCCAGTGGGACGTTCTGCGCCACGCGCGCGAGACGCGCCCCAAGCTGGCCCGCCTGACGAGCCGCATCGATATCCCGCCCGTCGAGTACACCCTGCCCGTGCTCGCCTCGGTGGCGCTCTCGCTGATCTTCTTCTTCTTGCAGCGCGACATGGGGCCGGCGCTGGTGTTCGCCTGCCTGTTCCTGCTGCTGTATGGAATCGCGCGCGCGAGCGTGGTGGCGCCCCTGGCCGGCCTGGCGCTGCTGGCCCTGGGGTTCCTGGTGGGCTATGCCATCGGCGTGCCGCATACGGTGGGCGAGCGCGTGGCCATGTGGCTTTCGCCCTGGGACAACCTGGTGCACGGCGGCGATCAACTGGCGCACTCGCTGTGGGCTTACGCTTCGGGCGGCGTCTTCGGCACGGGGATCGGCCTCGGCAGCCCGCAGTTGGTGCCGGCGGCGCATACCGACCTGGTGCTGTCCGCGCTCGGCGAAGAGTGGGGCTTCCTGGGCGTGGCCGCGGTCTTCGCGCTGTACGGTTGGATCGTGTGGCGGTCGTTCCGCATCGCCATGCGCGCGCGCAGCGACTATGAGTTCTTCCTGGCGGCGGGCCTGGCGGCGGCCACGGCGTTGCAAGTGCTGCTGATTTCCGCCGGCTCGCTGGGCGTGGCGCCGCTGTCGGGTGTGGTGACGCCGTTTCTGAGCTACGGGCGCACGGCCATGCTGGTGAACTTCGCGGTGGCCGCCATTCTGCTATCCATTTCCGCGCGCGGAGAGGAACGCCCCGCGCCCGTGGCAAGGCCCGTCCCGGTGGTGGGTTTGATCCTGGGGCTGGCGGGAGCGGTGGTGGTGGCCAAGGCCGCGTACATACAGGTGGTGCGCAGCGCGGCGATGATGGGCGAGGGCACGCTGGTGGTGCAGGCCGATGGCGCGCGGCGCTATCAGTACAACCCGCGGTTCCAGGAGGTGATGCGCGACATCCCCAAGGGCACTATCTACGACCGCAACGGGTTGCCGCTAGCCACCAGCAACTGGGACGAGCTCGAGAAACACCGCGCCGAGTACCAGGCGCTGGGCGTCGATATCGACCGCGCCTGCCCGCGCGGCGAGAGCCGGCACTATCCCTTCGGCGGCGTCACGTTCGACCTGCTGGGCGATCTGCGCACGCGCACGCGCTGGGGCGCCAGCAACACCGCGTTCGTGGAGCGCGATGCGGCGCGCCGCCTGCGCGGCTACGACGACCGGCCCACCCTCGTCGAGATCAAAGGCCGCAAAACGGAGCGCACCATCCGCTACGATTATCGCGAGCTGGTGCCCCTGCTGCGCTACCGCTACGATCCGCAGAACCCCGCGGTGCGGCGCGTGCTCGACCGGCCGCGCGACGTGCGCATGTCCATCGATGCGCGCCTCCAGGTGAAGGTGGCCGAGATTCTGCGCAACCAGTTGCAGCAGGCGCACCAGGACAAGGGCGCGGCCGTGGTGCTCGACCCCGCGACCGGCGACCTGCTGGCCGCGGTGAGCTATCCGCTGCCGCCCGCCGATCCGGCCGCCGCCGAGGAGGCGGAGCCGGAGTCGAATCCCTACCTCGACCGCGCGCGCTACGGCCTCTATCCGCCGGGCTCGACCTTCAAAATCGTCACCGCCATGGCGGCCCTGCGCAAGGATATGCAGTTGGCGCACCGCACCTACCAGTGCATCCACTTGCCCGACGGGCGGGTGGGCAACTACCTCAAGGGTTCAACGCGGCCGATTCGCGACGACATCCAAGACACGGCGCCGCACGGCACGGTGGACCTGGAGCGCGGCACGGTGGTTTCGTGCAACGCCTACTTCGCGCAGTTGGGCGCCAACGACGTGGGGGCCAAGGCGCTGTTCGATATGGCCGGCCTGCTGGGGATCGCCGCGGCATCGCCCAACACGGCCGAGCAGCTTCGCAAATCGCTGCCGCAGGCGTCCTACGGGCAGGGGCAGGTGGTGGCCACGCCTTTCCAGATGGCGCGCGTGGCGGCCACCGTAGCCAACGGCGGAGCGATGCCGCAGGGGCGCTGGATCACCGACGAAACCAACGCGCGCACCGGCGCGCCCGAGCCGGTGCTGCCCGCCGACGCGGCCGCCACGCTCGGGCGGTACATGCGCGAAGTGGTGACCGGCGGCACCGGAAGGCGCGCGGCGGCGACTACTGTTGCCATGGCGGGCAAGACGGGCACGGCGGAGCTGGCCGATGCGCCCTCGCACGCCTGGTTCATCGGCTTCGCGCCGTACGGAACGGCGACCCGCCGCATTGCCTTCGCCGTGCTGGTGGAGAATGGAGTGTACGGCGGAACCAACGCCGCGCCGGCGGCGGCGGAGATCGTCAACGCGGCCGTCAAACTGGGGTTGATCCAGAAGTGAGCCTGTTTTCCGAAATTGAAAAGTCGATCGAGCGCGGCTTTCGCAAGTTTGCCGAGCGCGTCTTCGGGCCCGCCGATTCCAACGAGCTGCTGCTGGTGCACCGCGCCGTCCTCGAAGAGGTCGAAACCAAGGTCCAGACCGTGGCCCGCGGCCGGCGCGTCTTTCCCTATGCGCGCCTGATGGTGACGCTCGACTCCGGCGATGCCGCGCGGCGGGCCGTGTACCAGGCGGCGTTCGCCGAGGCGGGCCGCCTGGAGAGCGACATTCGCCAGGCGCTCGAAGGAGCGGAGTGCACCCTGCCGCGCGGGTTCTCGGTGGAGGTGAAGACCGGCGAGGGCGGCGGCCGCCCGTTTGCCATCGAGTACGTGGTGGAGGCGGCGAAAAAGGAACCCGAAGAGACGCCCTCCGCCACCGCGCGCCTGGTGGTGGTGAAGGGGAAGGCCGCCTGCGCCGAATATACGCTCGACAAGCCGCGCACCAACATCGGGCGCCTGGCCGAGATCACCGATTCCGACCAGCGCGTGGTGCGGCGCAACGACGTGGTGTTCGAAGAAGGCGACGAGGCCGGCTCCACGGTATCGCGCCGCCACGCGCACATCCGCAGGGATGCGAATGAATATCGCATCTGCGACGATGAGAGCGAATTTGGCACGCTGGTGTTTCGCGACGGGCGGCCCATCGAAGTGCCCGCCGGCAACCGCCGCGGAGAGAAGCTGCGGCCGGGGGACGAGATTTACCTGGGGCGGGCTTGTTTGCGGTTCGAGCGGTAAGGGAGTCTGCTATGTTTTCCAGATCGTTGACCGTGTTTTCGCTCGCCGTAAGCTGTCTTATGGCGCAAGAGCCTCGGGACTCGCGGGACTGGTTGAACCGCGGCGTCGCGGCGTTCAAGGGCGGCCGCTACCCGGAGGCAACGCAGGCCTTCGCCAAAGCCGTCGACCTGGATCCCGCCAATCCCACCGCGCGCCTGTACCTGGCGACCGCGTACCTGCAGCAGTTTATCCCGGGCGCGGAATCGGACGAAAACCGGCAAACGGCCCGTAACGCGCTGGAGCAATTCCAGAAGGTGCTGGAACTGCAACCGGAGAATACGGTGGCCATGGGCTCGATTGCTTCGCTGTATCTGAACCAGAAGAAGTGGGACGATGCGCAACAGTGGTACCAGAAGCTGACGGCAGTGGATGCCAACAACGCGGAGGCGTATTACAGCCTCGGCTTCATCGCGTGGTCCCGGTGGTATCCCGCTTATGCGCAGGCGCGCGTGAGCGCGGGGATGAGACCGGAAGATCCCGGTCCGATGCCCCTGGTGCCGGCCAGGGAAGAGTTGAAGGCCAAATACGGGCAGGCGATCGAAGACGGTCTGCGGGCGCTCGACCGGGCGATCGAGATCGATCCCGCTTACTCCGACGCCATGGCCTATGAGAACCTGCTCATCCGCGAGCGCGCCGAACTGCGCGACACGCCGGAGGAATATCGCCGGGACATAGCCGTGGCCGATCAGTGGCTGCAGAAGGCGCTGGACGCCAAACGGGCGAAGGCCGATGGGGCGCCGGGCGGAGGAAAGGGCGATTGGACCGCCGCGCCCCCGCCGCCTCCACCACCGCCGCCCGCATCGGCGCCAGCGGGACAAGCCGCGGAGGCGCCCATGCGGATACGCGTGGGATCGAACGTCGAGCAGGCCAATCTGGTCAGCCAGGTTCCGCCGGTCTACCCTGAGTTGGCCAAACAGGCGCGCATCCAGGGGACGGTGAGTCTGAGCGCGGTGATTGGAAAAGACGGCCGCGTGGCGGAACTGAAGGTGCTCAAGGGCCATCCGCTGATGATTCAAGCCGCTATGGATGCGGTACGCCAATGGGTGTACCGCCCGACCCTGCTGAACGGCGCGCCGGTGGAAGTCGCCACGACCATCGAGGTGACCTTCACGCTGCCGAATTAGCAGCCTGCACTCGGACGCTGCATCTGCAAACTAACTTTGGTTAGTACTCGGCATACGCCGTCGAGAATTCAGACGCTAACGATTTGAAGTATTGATTCTGCGGCGATACTGCTGAAGAGTAGAATCAGGAGGACGAATGCGGGACCTGAAGGTTCGGCCAATGGCCGCAGCCCCGGCCATGGCCTGCAATTCCGCACCGCGGCGAAGTGTGCGCGCGCGCCGCTGCCGGGGTACGGAGCTCATTGAGTTCACGCTGGTGCTATTGCCCCTCCTGACGGTCACCTTTATCCTGTTGGATATCTCCTGGGCGATTTTTACGAGGGCCACTCTGGAGTTCGCGGTGCGGGCGGGCGTGCGCACGGGCATAACCGTTACCGGGACGCAGGCCACGGCCGCGGGGTCCAACCTGACGGCCATAGTAAAAGGCATCGTCCAGAGGAACTCGCTGGGGCTGCTGCGCGGCGCCGCCGGCCTGAGCGCGATCAAAGTACATTACTATAAGCCGCCCCCGCCGGGCTCGGCTGCGCGGGCCACGGATGTTTCCACCGACGCCGACGGAAACGCTCCCCTGAATATCATGCAGGTAACCATTGAGGGGTTCACTCTGCGTGCCCTGTTGCCGCGCTTCTTCTGGTGGGGGTGGAAGTCGGGGAACAAACAGGCGCCCGACGGCGCCGGGATGAATGTCTCCGCCATCTCCGCCGACCTCATCGAGCCATCGCGAGACGTGCCGCCCATTGGTCCGGCCCCCTAGGAGCCTGGTTTATGCGTCCGAAAAGCTTACAAGGCGTTTCCACCATCGAGTTCGCATTTATTTTGCTTGTGCTGGTCCCGCTGTTCCTCGGCACCGTTGGACTGGGGCTCAATATGCTCATCTCCCTGCAGACCGTTCAGCTCGCGCGGGATGCCGGGCATATGTACGCCCGCGGGGCGGACATCGACTTTTCGCTGCCCGGCAACAAAACCATCCTGGCCGGAATCGGCGGCGGAATCGGAATGAGCGCCACCGATGGTTCCGGCAAGGCGGTGGTAATCCTGTCCACCGTCACCTACGTGGACGATTCCCTCTGCGGCCTCGCCGGCAAGACCATTGCGGCGTGCACCAACCATCTCAAGTGGGTGTTCACGCAGCGCCTCACCGTCGGCAATACCGGCGTCCGGACGAGCAACTTCGGCAGCCCGGTGGTGTTCTGCCCGCCGCCGGTCGGGAGCTGTGTGCCGGTCACCCTGGATTCCAAGGGAAGGGCCTCCCTCAACGACCAGGCAATCAACCCCAATGATCGGGCCACATTCACCGGCATTAATCCCTATTCCTCGGTGATCGACCCCGTCACGGGGGCGACGCTGGTCAGCGGACTGCCGTCGGGGCAGGTGATTTATATCTCCGAGGCGGCTGCCCAGGGGGTGCGGTTGCCCCCGTTTACCTCCGGCGCCGGATTGTACTCCTACACCATGTTTTGAGGCCCCATTGCGAAAGGAATGAATATGCGTGCCCATTCTCGTCCCCAGTCCAGCCGGCGTGGGTCGGCCCTCATGCTCTTCACGGCGATGCTGCCTGCCGTCATAATCCCGGTGATCGGCCTGGGCATCGATGCGACCATGTGTTACATCGTGCAGGCGAAACTCGCCGCCGCCGTGGATGGCGCGGCGCTGGGCTCCGGACGCCTGGTGGGCACGGCGGCGGACATTCAGGAGATCGCCGCAGAATTCATAAAGGCGAACTTCCGCGCCAGCGTCACGCGGGGCGACGGCGCGCCGGGCTTCTGGCGGGCCTACAATCTGCAGACCACTGTTGTTTATACCGGGGGCGCAGTTAAGACCGTCGACATAAAAGCCAAGGCGGATGTTCCCCTGATGTTTGCGCGTGTGTTTGGGCAAAGCTTCGCGACGGTGGGCGCCGAAGCCACCGCCACCCGCCGGGATGCGCGCCTCGTCTTTGTGCTGGACCGTTCCGGTTCCATGTACGACAGCGGTGCGTACATACCTGCTAAAGCCAACGCTGTATCCTTCACCCACCTATTCACTCCCAACGTCGACGAGTTGGGGTTTGTCGCTTTCGATGGCACGGCAGCCGTCGGGTACCCCGCGGTCGGGTACCCCCCTCCGCCTCCCCTTCCCCAACTCTTTGTTCCACCCACTTCCCTGGCCAACTGGGATTATAAGATCACAGCCCTTTCCGTAGGGGGCCCCGACAAAAATTTCCTGGACGGCACCGCCAACGATATGGAGCACAAGATCAATTCCACGGTGACGATAACGCAGGCGTCGACCGGAACGGCCGAAGCGCTCTGGCTGGCCTATGCCGAGCTTCAGAAGGCGCACTTGAAAGCCATAGCGGCCTCGGCAACGGGCGTCGACGAAAAAAGCAACGCGATTGTCCTGTTGACCGACGGTGTTCCGCAGGCGGTCTCGATCTGGCCCAATAACCCGAACGATAACGCCGTTGGAGTGCTCAAGACCGATCTCCAGACCGCCACCCCTTGCGCCAACAGAATCACCGCGGCGAATACCAATCCCCCGCCGATACTCGGATGGATCTCCGTGGCCAGGCCATTCAGCTCCAGTTATCCCAAGGGCCTTTACCGGCTGGGCAGCCAGGACCCCTCGAATAACCAGAGCGGGTGGTTGACATATGGGGGGACGGGGACTTTGCCAACGGAGCAAGGGACGGCAGCGAGCCGAGCGCCATCTCCTGACAATACGGCTGGCTGCTCGGGACTTACCCCCCCTCCCACCAGGGCGCAGACCGGCAATCTAAACAGCGCAGCGAACACCGACTTTAACCGGATCCCCTCCAAGGACATGTATGGCAACGACATGACCGGCACTGCCTATCCCACGAATTACAAGACCGGTTCCCGGTTTGTCGATGCCGATGGCAATCCCGTAACCAACATGATGTGCACTCCCGCTGCTACGTGCGCTGGCGCATCCCTGACTCGCGCCAATGTAACCGCAGGATTTGACTGGGAGCTGGCAATCTGGAGCGCCGCCGATAGCGCGGCCAAGAGAATCCGGACGGACGCCAACAAGCCCAACCGCATAGGCGACCTTAGCGATATGAAGATCGCGATCTATGTCATCGGATACCATGGCTCAGCCGATATCGATCAAGGCTTGCTCATGAGGATCGCCAACGTCCCGGGGTCCACTTCCTATGTAGGCCCCCCCAACGAGCAAACCGGCTTCTATGTGCTGGCCAGCGACACGGAGTCCATGGCGGTTGCGTTTCAAAAGGTCGCTTCGGCGATCCTGCGCCTGTCGAAGTAGTCCTGGGGCTCACCGGCCGGCGGGCTGTCCGCAGCCCGCCGCCTTGACCCCGCCCTTCCGACTGTCGTACGCTTCCGAGTGAGCTCCAATACAATCCGATGAGCAAGAAGTGGTACAACCTCTTCGTCTCGGTGGGCGAGTCCGGGGATCGTCCCGCGGAGAATCCGGGGGAGCCTCCCCCCGCCAGTGCGGCGCAGGCGGTGGCCGATATCGCTGCCGGGGTGGCCCCCGAGACCAGGTTCACCACTCCGGTGGACCATGCGGCCTCCTTCGCTGAAATCTACGATTCCGCCGAAATCCACCCTCCGGCGCACGGCTTCACCATCATGAAGGTGGCGGAGATGCTGCATAGCGAGCACATTCGCAACCTGCCTCGGGAAGTCAAGCGCAGCAGCGTGCTGGTGGCGCTCGAGGCGGCCGGCGCGCCGCTTCAGGACGTGATTGCCGACGCCGTGAAGCGCGACCGCGCGCTCGACACCTTCGAAAGTGTACAGCAGAAGTCGGTGGCCTCGCTAGAAGAGCGCAAGACCCAGGAAAATCAGCAGATCCAGGCGGAGATGGATCGCATTATCGCCGACCACCGGGCGCGCATGCAGGCCAATAACGACGAGGTGGCCAAAGAGAAGGAACGGTTCTTCGCCTGGCGCCTGAAGAAGCAGGAAGAGGAACAAAAAATAGCGGATGCCGTATCGTATTTTGTGGCCGAGAACCCCATCACCACCGGCGCGCCCGCGGCGGCGCCGGCCCCTGCGCACGATTCCCAGAAGTAGCCGCGGAAAGGGAGATTGAGTATGTGGAGACGCCTGTCCCGCATGTTTCGTTCGTTTGTTGGGTTTTTTATTTCCGCGGGCGAAAATCCGGAACTCATCCTGGAGCAGAATCTGCGCGACATGAACGACCAGGTGCCGCGCATGAACGACAGCATCGCCATGGTCAAGGCCAACGTGACCCTGCTGGAGAAGGAAGAGGCCCGCTACAAGGACGAGCTGAACACCATTACCTCGAAGGTGAAGGCGGCCATACAGGGCGGGCGCGACGACCTTGCCGCCAGCTTCGCCATCCAGCTGGAGCAGGCCCGCGGCGCGCTGGCCCGCAACCAGGGACAGCTCACCACCGCCCGCGCGGGGTTCGATAAGGCCATGGCCGTGAAGAAGGCCTTCATGCTGGAAAAGGAGCGCAAGACGCAGGAGGCGCTCAACGCCATCCGCGATTACCGCCGCGCGCAGTGGCAGAAGAAGGTGGCCGACTCCATGGAGCAGTTCGACGTGGCGGGCATCAGCCAGACGCACGACGAAATGGTCAGCAAGATCGAGGAGATGACGGCGGTCAACGAAGCCCGCATGGATATGGCGCTGGGCAACGTGGACCAGCAGAAAATGAAGATCGAAGAGGACGCCGAGAAGATGCGCGCCGACGAGCTGGTGAAGCAGTTCAAGGCGGAGATGGGCCTGATTTCCCCCGCACCCGCGGCGGCGCCGGCGCAGAAAACCATCGGCGGAGCGGAAGCGCAAAAGACCGTATAGCCGGGGCTTCTATATGTTCACCGCCGAGCCGCCGAGGGCACAACGTGAAGGACGCCCGGCCCGTAGGGCCGCTCCTTCCCCTGGCCCCCGACCCCGACCCGCAAGGGCGGCGGGTACCCCGCCCGGCCCCGCGAGCGAAGCGAGCACAACATGAAAATCGAAAAGGGTGGTTGGATACTGATATTCCTAGTCGGGCTGGCGCTGGTAGGCTACAGCCTGAACAAGTACGGCGTACTTGATTTCTCCAAATCGGGCGGCAAGGGTAAGTCGGATGCCAAGGTGGACCCGACCGCCCCGCTCCCGGCGGCATCTTCCAAGGAGTCGGGCGAGGTGCGGGTCCGGGTCAACATTTGGGTGGGCTGCGTGGGCGGCCTGGTGGCCAACGGTGGCCTCGATACCGTCCCCGGCTCCATTTACCACGACAAGAATCTCAAGGTCACCTTCAAAATCATCGACGACTGGACCGAGGGCGCCTCCGCGCTCGCCACCAACAACGTGGACGTGATGCTCACCACCGCCGACGTCTGGGCCAAGGATTTCGGCCAGTTCCAGGATAAGGGCGTCAACGCGCGCGCGGTCTACATGGTGGACTGGTCGCGCGGCGCCGATGGCGTCATCGGCAAGCAGGGCATCAACAGCATCGAAGACCTGGCCGGCAAGACCGTGGCCTTTGCGCCCTACACGCCTTCCCACTTCCTGCTGTGGAACGGACTCAAGAGCTCCGGACTCTCCACCGAGCAGCGCAACGAGATCTTCAACAAGGCGGTGCATACCAAGGACGGCATCGAGCCCGCCACCCTGTTCGCGCAGCAGAAGGTGGACGCCGCCGTGGCCTGGGACCCCGACATGAGCGATGCCGTGGCCAAGCGCGCCGGCTCGCGCAAAATTTACGATACGCGCATCGCCAACCGGCTGATCGCCGACATCCTGGTGGTGAGCGACCGCTTCGCCGCCGATAATCCGCAGACCCTGATCAAGTTCATACAGGGCTGGCTGGAGGGCGTGAAGTTCATCCAATCCGAGCCCTCGCGCGCGCACACGCTCATCGGCACCATCAAGGACTTCAACATTCCCACCGACCTGGCCAAGACCATGCTCGAGGGCGTGAAGCTTTCCGACTATGCCGACAACCAGTCGTTCTTCGGGGCGCAGGGCGCCGATTCCGACTATGCCAACATCTTCAAAATGTCGCAGGAGATGTATCGCGAGCTGCGCCTGATCAAGCACTCCTCGGACGCGGAAAGCAGCGTGGACCGGCGCTACCTGGCGGCGCTCAGCGGAAAATTCTCGAGCACGCCGAGCGAAGCGCCCATCACCTATAAGGAGCCGGCCAAGGGCGCCGTGCCCATCGCCACGCAGCGGCGTTCGATCTACTTCGAGCCCAACTCGTCGAAGATGGGCCTGGACTCGCGCGCCGTGGTCGACGAGATCGGCGACTTCATGCGGGCCTACGAAAATACGGTGGTGGACATCGACGGCAACACCGATTCCACCGGCTCGCGCGAGCTCAACATGGGCCTCTCCAAGCAGCGCGCCGAAACCGTGAAGGGCTACCTGATCGACAAGTACCACTTCCCGCCGGAGCGCATGCGCACTGTGGGCAACGGCCCGGACAAGCCGGTGGACAGCAACGCCACTACCGAAGGGCGCGAGAAGAACCGGCGCACCGATATCAAGGTGTATCCCAACCCGGCTGCCAAATCGTGAGCGTGAGCCACCTGTTCGAAATCCGCCGGCAGGTGTCGCGGCGCACGCGCGTGGCGCTCGCCGTGGCAGCCTGGACGGCGGTGGTCGCCGCCTGGTACCTGCTGACCCGCTGGAAACTGCTGCCGCCTTTTTCCGTGCCGCCGCCGGCCGGCGTGGTGAAGGCATTCCTGGGCCTGTGGACCGAGTACGACCTGCTGGGCAACGTCTTCCAAAGCTGGTGGCGCATCGCGCAAGCGTTTCTCTGGTCGGCGGGGGTGGCCATCCCCCTGGGCCTGCTCATGGGCAGCTTCCGCTGGGTGCACGACCTGGTGAACCCCATCGCCGAGCCCATGCGCTCCATGCCCATCACCGCCTTCCTGCCGGCGTTCATCGGCCTGTTCGGCATGGACGAAGGCATGAAGGTGGCGTTCCTCTGGTTCGGCATGTTCTTTTTCCTGCTGGCGGTGGTGGTGGAGGAAGCCAACCGCGTCGACAACTCGCTCATCGAGACCGCCGAGACGCTGGGCGCGCAGCGGCGCCATGTCCTGTGGCTCATGTTCCGCGCCTCGATTCCGGGCATCTTCGGATCGTTCCGCATCCTCTACGATATCGGCTGGACATACGTGATCCTGGCCGAGATGGTGAACGCGCGCAAGGGCGTGGGGTACATGGTGGAGGCGGCGCGCAAGGTGCTCGATTTCGACCGCGTCTACGCCGGCATCATCGCCATCGGCGTCGCGGCGTTCCTCTTCCGCTACCTGCTCACGGTGGCCGAGCGCCTCCTGTTCCCCTGGCGGCGGCCCGCGCAAACACTGTCCGCGCACGCGGCGGCCGCCGCGCCCGCCAAGGCTCACAGCCATGCCGGCTAAGATCAAAATCGCCCTTCGCAACGTTTCGCGCAGCTTCGTCTCCCCGGCCGGAGAGAAGATCCAGGCCATCCACGATATCAATTTCGAAGTGGAGGACCTCTACTCGCAGGAGGGAAAGGATATCGGCGAGTTTCGCGTGCTGCTGGGACCTTCGGGCTGCGGGAAATCGACGATTCTGCGTCTGATCGCCGGCCTCGACCGGCCCGATACCGGCGAGGTGATCGTCAGCGGAAAGCCGGTCGCCAGCCCCGGCCGCGACCGCGGCATGGTCTTCCAGAAGTACACCTCGTTTCCCTGGCTCACGGTCGCGCGCAACATCGAGTACGGCATGAAGATCAACGGCGTGCCCCAGGCCGAGCGCGCCCAGACGGTGGCGCGCCTCATCGAACAGGTGGGCCTGGCGGGCTTCGAGAAGTCGTACCCCGACACGCTCTCGGGCGGCATGCAGCAGCGGGTCGCCATTGCCCGCACCCTCGCCGTGCGGCCCGGCGTCATCCTCATGGACGAACCGTTCGGCGCGCTCGACGCGCAAACCCGCGGCGACATGCAGGAGCTGCTGCTGCGCATCTGGGACGATACCGCCAGCACCATTCTGTTCGTGACCCACGACGTGGACGAGGCCATCTACCTGGCCGACCGCATTTATGTTCTATGCGCCCGACCCGGTACAATTATTGAGGATGTGCCTGTGGCGTTTGGCCGGCCGCGCGATCCCTCGATGAAGCAGCAGAAGGAGTTTCACGACTTGCAGCAGCACGTGCTCACCTGTCTGCGCCGCGCACCGGGCCAGGGCCAGGTACGAGTGAGCGTGTAATGGCCGAGGACAAAGACGAAGGCGGGACCAGTTACGTCAAGGCCGCCTTCCACTGGCAGTACAACTGGATCGCCATGGCCGGAGCCGCCGGCTTCGCGCTGGTCTCCGGCAGCGCCCTGCCCCTGCTGCTGGGCGCGGGCGTTGAGCTCATCTACCTGAGCACCGTCCCGCACAACAGCCGTTTTCAGCGGCTGGTGCGCTCCTGGCGCTACGCCGAGGAGAAGCGCGAGCGCGAAAAGAGCCTCAGCGCCATGTTCTACGAGCTGCCGCCCGAGATGCGCACCCGCTACGCGCGGCTCGACCAGATGTGCCGCGACATCCGCGAGAACTACAAGCGCCTCACCTCCACCTCCCAGATGTTCGTCGACCAGATGGAATCGAAACTCGAGGGCCTGTCGCAATCGTATGTCCGCCTGCTCAACGCCGCGTTCCACCACCGCGAGTACCTGCGCGTCACCGACCCCGAGAGCATCAAGCGCGAAGCCGCGCAGTTACAAAAGGACCTGCCGCAGGATTCACCGAAGGTGCAGGAGATCAACCGCAAGCGCATCGAGATCCTGACCAAGCGTACCGAGAAGTTCGAGAAGGTGAAGGAGAACTGCCAGGTAGTCGACGCGCAATGCGCCGCGGTAGAGGACGTCCTCCAGTTAATCCGCGACCAATCGGTGACCATGCACGACCCGCAGCAGATCAGCGACCACTTAGACAACTTAGTCAAGGACGTGGAGCAGACCGAAGAGACCGTGCGCGAGGTGGAATCGATCTTCGACATCTCGCCGCTAGCGACCCCGGATTTTGAAGGCGGCGCGTCGCCGCGGGCGCGGGTGCGGAACTAAGGAGGAGTTAAGAAATAATATGGTCAATCGCAGGATGGCCATGTGTGCCGGCGAGGCGAGATCGTGTAGTTCCACGCCGGATGAACTTTGTGGCGTCTGAGCTGGATTTCGTGGGACGGGAAGTCGAGTTTTTCCAGCATGGCGGCCACCGGCAGCAGTCCACCGTAGGGCGTCAAATTCTTACCATGGAAGTCGTAGGGCGTGGAAGCATTGATTTTATTGGGTTCCGAAGCACTGTCCTCAGAGCCTTGTTTTTCGGGAGTTTTCTCGTTATCCTCTGTTGTGTCTGTAACCATTTGGGTGACCTCCTTGGAGTCGGTTCTGCGAAGCGGCAACTTTGCAAAACTCTGTTGTACCTCAATGTTTCGGGGG